>NZ_CALHHX010000001.1 GCF_938030685.1 uncultured Campylobacter sp.
TTTAAGCGCCCTACTTCGTTTTTTACTTGCAGTAGGGCGAATTTGCTTAAAGTAGTGAACTAAAGCGAGGCGAAAATTATCCAAACCTTGGATCTATTATCTTGCTCAGTTAGAGCAGCTGTTGCGAGCGACGAGCTCTGCAAAATCTAGCGCTGCGTCGTAGTCGGGCTCAGAGGCTATGTCGCTTACAAGCTCTTTATAAACCACAACGCCTGCGGTATCTATGACGAAGATTGCTCTGGCGCTAAGACCTGCTAATGCACCGCTGGCGATGAGAGTGCCGTAGCGGCGACAAAATTCTTTATCGCGGAAATCACTTGCAACGCGTAGATTTTTGATCCCCTCAGTCGTGCAAAACCTCCCCATCGCAAACGGCAAATCCATCGAAACGACGATTACTTCGGTGTTGGGAAGCGATGCTGCGCGCTCGTTGAACTTGCGTGCCTCCGTCGCGCAGACGGGTGTATCTAGCGACGGCACGGCAACGATGATTTGCACGTGCTTGCCGCTAGCGATCTCGATTTCGCTTAGATCCTGGGCTACTAAGCGTACTTGCGGCGCGCGATCGCCTAGATTTATCTCTTGCCCGCTTAACTCTACGGGCTTTCCTTGAAATGTTACTGTTGACATTTTTGTCCTTTGCTTTGAATTTGTAGTGGCGAATATACAAAAATTCCTTAAATTTCAGGTAAAATTGCTTTAAAAATCAAGGAGAGTAGATGGGCGAAGATATTTGGGGCAGCAGCAGCAATCCTGCGTCGCTAGCCAGCATAAGACGTAAAAGTGGCGAAGAGAGAAAGCCTCTGGACGAGAAACCACAGGAGCAATCTGAGAATTTAGATTTAGCGCAAGAAGCTCTTGCAGCGGATAATACTAGCGAGCAAAATTTCGCGGCTCAGAATTCTATAGAGCAAAATTCCACTTTTACAAAACAGAATTTCACACCACAGAATTCTGCGGAGCAAAATTTAGCTTTTGCAGTTCAAGGCTTGGATGAAGAAAATTCTATTTTACAAGATTCTGCTGCGACAGGCTCTAGCGAGCAAGATTCTAACGCTAAAAGTTTGAATTCTACCGAAAATGCTGCGAACTCGCAGAATTTTGTGGAGCAAAATTCCACTTGGCAAAATTCAGCTTCCTCAAATTCCGATAGAATTAACTCTACGCAAAGCTCAGCTAAGGCTTACGATCTAAATAAAGCCTACGTATTTTATATGTTCCTCGGGCCTTTCGGTGCGCATAGATTTTATCTTGGGCATATAATCTCCGCGATTTTTCAGCTTTTAGGCGGGCTGCCATTTCTCATCTGGCTTTTTTTAGTAGTGGTTGCTGTCATGTGGACGAGTATAGAAGGTAACGAGCTGTTGGCGCTTGTAAACTCATCTCGTCCGGATTTGGGCGTGCAAGCATCAGACCTAAAAGATATAGAACAGGGCTTTTTTCATTTTATGGTTATTTTCTCGGTGCCCAATGTTTTATTTTTGATTTGGCTTGTTAGCGACTTTTTTAGGTTGCCTGAAATGGTGCGAAAGCTAAATGTATCCGTAGGCGCGGGAGCAATCCTGTATGTTTATACGGATGACGCTAAAGAGCAGAGCGAGAATCTATCTACTGCCAAAACTACCCTTTATATAGCGTTTGGGCTTGAGGCGTTAAATGCGGTAGGCAGATATATCAAGAATGTAGATAAAGTGGGCGCGTTGGAGGGTGTCGGACTTATATCTATGATATGCCTAGCTGTGGGGCTATATTTTTTAGCGCGCGCTATACGCAGCACGGACCTGCTATCAAACGCCGTGCTAGTCGGAGTTTCTTCGGCTATAAGCGCAGTAAGCACTATATTTGTAGGATTTGAATTGTTTAATCCATCAGTTTTTATGATAAGCATTTATTGTGTATGCACAGCGGTATATCTGATCTATCAGCTGCTAGTTAGTAAAGAGCTTTATGATTGCAGCGGAGAGAAAAACTATCTAAGAGCGTTTTATGTTATTGTGGCTACGGAGATAGTAACTCTAGTCCTGATAGCGCTTGACTCGCAGCTTTTTGCCTTAGTATTTGCCATAGGGTGGTTAGCTTCGGTAATTCTAAATGTTTCGGCGGTTTATGGCACTAGAGAGGTTGCCGCCTCAAAAGGCGGCTACAATCTAGCGAATCTGGCGTATCACGTAAAGCAGATGAACGGGCGGGAGTTTTAGGTATTTAAATTTAAGGGGCGATTAGTATAATCCTATATTATTTTAAAAAAGGAGTTTAAAATGACTTTTATGGAGTCCGTGCAAACTTGCGTCAAGCAAAAATACGCCGCATTTAGCGGGCGAGCATCAAGGTCGGAGTACTGGTGGTTTTTTCTATTTACCGTGCTTGGCGGGATCGTTTTGAGCTTGATAGATGGCGTTTTAGGCACTACGATAGGGTACAATCAAATAATAGCCGGCAAAATCGTCCATCAAGAAATCGGCATTATAGATGCGCTTTTTCAACTAGCCATGCTCGTGCCAGCCATCGCCGTATCAGTCAGGCGACTACATGACACCGATAGAAGCGGCTGGTTTTTTCTGCTTATTGTAACGCCGATAGTAGGTGCTTTTTTCGGCGATATCGGACTTTTGGTGTCATTTGTGGGTTGGATAGTGCTGCTTGTGTTTTTCGTGCAGCGCGGCGATAGCGGGTCCAATCGCTTCGGATACGATCCGCTATGACAAAGCTCTAAAGCTTTGCGGAATTTTAGAATTTTAAAATTCCGTGCAGATAAAATTCTTTGTATTATCACTTAAAATTCTATGCATAAGCACTTTGTAGCGCTAAATTTTTCTTAGAATAAGCTTTTCAAATCCTCTTTAATTGATTGCCATTATCTGTAACTTAGAATTTTTATATTATAATGGCGCTCAAAAATTTTATTTTAGAAAGGATGAAAATGAAAGAGAGAATCGAGGCGCTGTTTGCGCAAAACCCTAAAATTTCGATCGCGCAGATCTGCAAGGAGCTCGGCGCCAAGGAGATAGACGTGCTGCTAAACCTACCCGAGCGCTTCGGAAAGAGCGCGGGCGGCGATAAATTCGTCGAGGTCATTAGGGAGCTTGAGAGCTGGGGCGAGGTGCTTTTCGTGAAAAATACGCCGAGCTTCATCATCGAGTTTAAAACCAAGATCCCAAGCGGCAAGAGCGCGCGCGGATATTATAATTTCGGCATGGGCGCAAACGGCGATGAAGCGCATGGGCTGGGCATTTTGGGGGGTCATCTAAAGACGGATGAGATCGATAAGATCATCCTTGTGACGCAGACTTTCATGGGGATGCTCTCGAAATTTGTGGGCTTTTACGACAAAGCGGGCGAGAATATCTTTAAAATTTACGT
>NZ_CALHHX010000002.1 GCF_938030685.1 uncultured Campylobacter sp.
TTCGGCGATTTGCGCGTCGGCCTTTACGAGCGTCTGAAGCCCGCGTACGCCGAAGGTTGCGTTGCCGTCGTAGATGATCTCCCCGCTAAAACCCATAAAATACGCGAGAATCTGCTCAAGCGCCGATCTTAGACATGCGCTGAGTCCGATCTCATCGACCTGTGCGCTTGAAATTTCGACGATTTTGTAGCGCGAGTTTTTGATGATCTGAGCATAGAGCTCCTCGCGGCGCTTCTCGCTTAGTTTTTTGCTATCGGCAAGGCCTGCGATTTCGCGCTGCAAGACGCAACCCGCGACGCAAAGCGGTCCCGCAAGACAGCCGCGCCCCGCCTCGTCGATGCCGCAAATCTGACCGCTCACTGCGCGTCCTTTCGCACGACGGGCGCGGCTCCGCTTAGTAGGTCGTGTAAGTTTAGATGATCTTTGCGAAAGAAGCAGATCAAAAGCCCGATGACGCTAAAGCCCGCAAGCACGAAGCAAGCAAAGCGAGCTAAGGCTCTAAAGAAGCTTGCTTTGCGTCCGCTACGAATGTCGATGAGATAAAGCCCCGCGAGCTTATAGCCCGGAGTCTGGGCGCTGCGGGCGTAAAATACCGCGCAAATAGCGCCGTAAGCAAGCCATATAAGCGCGATCGCGGCTTGGTTGCGCCATAGAGCTTCTTTTGAGCCCAAGATGAGATAGGTAACGCCGTAGAATAGGGGCATCGCGATGATGAAAAGATCGACGATGAAGGCCTTTACGCGCAGAAAGATCGGTGAAATTTTAGCTTTTTGTTTTGCCATTTTGCTTCGTTTTGGATTAAATTTTAAAATTCCGGCGCGCTAAATTTAGAGCCTAGAGGATAAAATTTAATCTCGTTGCGGTTTGTTAGCAGCAAATCGACGCCTAGTTTCCGCGACTGCCGGGCTTGATCGCCTTGCTTCCGGTAGCACAAAGCGGGCAGGTTGCGGGCTCGTAAATTTCAAACTCGAAATTGCCTAGCGCAAAAAACGGCTTATCTGCAGGTAGCTTGGCGCCCTCTTTTGCACTGCTGCCCGCTAAATTTGCGACCTTGCAAAATCCGCGATTGGCAAGCGCGGCAAAGCCCACGACCTCGCCGCTGAGGTTTTCGATGAGCCTCGCGCTTTCAAGCGCTGAGCCACCCGTAGTGATGATGTCCTCACAGACGATAAATCTCTCGCCCTTATGCACTTCAAAGCCGCGGCGCAGGCTCATCACGCGATCCACGCGCTCGGTAAAGATGAAGCGCTTTTTCGCCGCGCGAGCTAGCTCGTAGCCAGCTAAAATTCCGCCCAGCGCAGGCGAGCAGACGCTGTCAAACTCTACGCCTGCTTTTTCGATGATTGCGGCAAGCTCGTCTGCGAGCTGCCCCGCGAGCTGCGGATCCTCAAGTACTTTGGCGCTTTGCAGATAGAATTCCGAATGGTTGCCGCTTGAAAGCAGAAAATGCCCCTGCAGATATGCACCGCAGTCGCGATAGATTTTTTCTATATTCACAGCTCAGACCTTCAAAAGCTCGGCTTCTTTGGCCTTGACTGCGTCGTCGATCTTGCTTGAGTAAGAGTCGGTGATCTTTTGCACCTCCTCATAGCCCTTTTTAGCGTCGTCTTCGGAGATCGCTTTGTCTTTTTCGAGCTTTTTGATCTCGTCGTTAGCGTCTTTTCGGACGTTACGAATGCCGATTTTAGCCTTCTCGCCCATCGCTTTGGCCTTTTTTGCGTTTTCTTGGCGTTGCTCGACCGTCATCGGCGGGAAAAATAGCTTTACGCTCTCGCCGTCGTTAGTAGGGTTTACGCCGATATTCGCCGCTGCGATCGCGCTTTCGATCGCCTTTAGCATCGGCTTTTCCCAAGGCGTGATCGAGATCGTTACCGCATCGGTCGAAAGGACGGTCGCGACCTGATTTAGCGGAGTTTGCGAGCCGTAATAATCCACGAAAATATGATCTAGGATCGCCACGCTCACTTTGCCGGTGCGTAGCGTCGTAAAGTCCTTTTTCAAAGCCTCGATAGCTCGATCGCCGTTTGCTCTTTGCTCTTTATAGATAGCTTCTAGCATTCAAATCCTTTAAATAAAATTTGCGGAATTATAGCGTTAAAAAAATAAGAATAGCATTTAAAAGCGCGGATTTTGCGCTTTTAAATTTTAAAATTTAGAGTTTATTTGGTTGTGTTTTGATCTGCGGAAGCGGCGCTGGCATTGGTATCACTTGATGCTTGCGACCGAGCAGGCGCGCTAGCTGCGGCGGTATCGGTAGCAGGAGCTGCGGGCGCTTCGATTTTCGTATCCGTCGCATTGGTCTCGCCGCTAATTATAGAATTTGACTCAGTGCTTGCAGGAGCGAAATTAGGCTTTATGCCAGAAGTAGGGATAGACGGCACGCCAGGGACAGCGTTTGGTCCGGATTTAGTAGCATTCACTTCGATCTTTACGCGATCGACTACGGAAGATTTAGCATCTTGTTGATAGAAATACGCAAGCACGAGTGTATTTATCACAAATAAAATTCCCATCGCGGCGGTAAATTTAGCCAAAAATCCCGCTGGACCCTTCGCTCCGAATAAGCTTTCGTTGCTTCCGCTGTATGCGCCAAGCCCAATAGAAGAGCTCTTTTGCAGCAGAACGGAGATCGTAATTATCACGGCGAAGACGACTTGTAAAACCAAAAATAACGTAGTCACTATAAAACCTTTTGAAAAAATTGAATTTGCGATTATAATAAAAGATTTATAAATTTTAAGTTAAGAGTGCACCGCACGAAGCGGTGCGTAAAATTTAGTCTCTACTTGCGCCGAAAATTCTTAGCAGCGAAAGGAAGAGGTTGTAGATGTTTAGATACATATCTACGGCAGCCATTATCGGTGAAGTATAGGTGCCGTTTATAATATTTTTAGTATCGTAGATGATATACATCGAAAAGATTAAAGCCGAAAAAGCTGAAATCGCTATATCAAGCACGGTGCTTTTGAAAAAGAAGTAGTTCAAAAGGCTTAGCACGATAATAGCCACAAGCGATACCAATAGCGGCTTGCCCCAAGAGTCGAAATTTGTCTTTGTATTCATCGCGTAAACGGTAAGAGCACCGAAAGTAATCGCCGTAGCCACAAACGCATGCGTTACTACGTCTCCGGCACCCGCTGCGATATAGATAGCGATCAATTTACCTAGAGTAAGACCGGTAATAAAGGTAAATGCAAAAAGCAAAATCAGCGCGATCGTGTTGGCGCCGCGATTTACGGCTGCTTGCATACCGAAGATCAGCCCCATTAAAACTACCAGATATAAAATCGGATGAAGAGCCAAGCTCACGCCGAAACTCATCGCCACAAAAGCCCCTGCCGCCGCAGCTATCATCGAAGCGGTTAGAAGCGCGTAGGTTTGTTTGATAGTCTGAGAGATTCGTCCTTGTTCCAGTGATGCGTCCGATAGCTCATAGCCATCCGCGTAATTTCGTCTGTCGTATAGACTCATATTTTTCTCCTTCTTTTGATTTATGAGCGGGGAGTTTAGCGAAAATTTGGTAAATATATAATTAAAAATTCCCAGAATTCTATCTATTTATGAAAGTAATATATAATTCCCGACTTTTTTAAGGAGAAAGTATGCCCAGCCAGTTAATAAATGGAGCTATTAAATTTATGGAAGAAAATTTTGCCGAGCATGCCGAGCTTTTCGGGAGTCTGGCAAATCATCAAAAGCCCCACACACTTTTTATCGGCTGCTCCGACTCGCGCGTGGTGCCAAGCCTAATTACCTCGACGCTTCCAGGAGAGCTTTTCGTCGTACGAAATATTGCAAACGTCGTTCCTCCATACCGCATTAGCGAGGAATTTTTAGCGACTACCTCAGCGATTGAATACGCGCTGTATTCGCTAAAAATCAAAAATATCATCGTTTGCGGGCACAGCAACTGCGGTGGCTGCGCGGCGCTGTTTTACGACGCTAAAAAACTCGAAAAAATTCCAAACGTAAGGCGCTGGCTAAATTTAATGCAGCCCGTAAAAGACGAGGTCGAAAAGCTCAAAGATCTCGGCACCGGCAAGCGTGAGTGGATCACCGAGAGATTAAATATTATAAATTCCATGCAAAATTTACTTAGTTTTCCTGGCATCAAAGACGCCTACAAAAACGGCGAGATTAAAATTTACGGCTGGCACTACGTCATCGAAACGGGCGAGCTATTCAACTACGACGACGAAGGCGCGCATTTTACGCTATTAAATAAGGGAATGGATTATGAAAAAATCTATAATCAGCTTTTTAACGATTAGTCTTTTTAGCGCCGCTTTAGCGTTTGCAGACCTCAACACGACCGGCGAAGGAAGCTTTGTAGAGACGAATTCTTCTACTCCAGAGGCAAATCTTACTTTAGAAAACAACAAAACCGAGATCAAAAAGGAAGTCGCTAAAATTTTATCCAAATCGCTCGGTGCGGAGGATGGCAATAAAACCGAAGTAATAAATATGATCGCAGAAAAGGTCGCCAAAACGGAGACTTCACAGAAAAAAGCTCCTAATGGAGAGACGCTTATCTCTGTAATCAAAGAGATTAAAAAGCTAAATTTACAACGCAGCTCCCTGCTTAACGGCGGTGACGCCAACGCGAGCAAAAACGAACTGGACGCCATCGATCGCAATAAAGCTAAGCTCTTTGATCGCCTACCTTTTGCGATTACGCAGCAGGATATGGATATCGAAAGCATAATGTCGTATGCGCAAAATAAAAAGAACATCCAAACTACGCTAAAAAAATACGCCAAAAAGCAGAGCTCTCCCGAATACGTAAATGCAAGCGCGGATTTAGAAAAGATGGAGATGGCAGAGATCTTTTATACCTCGCTTATGAAAATTGAGGATATGTTTGTAAACGGCGCAAGCAGAAGCGCGCTTGAAAGTGAGCTGAGTAGCACGCTACTAAATATCCAAACTAGGGATTTTAGCAAACTTAATGATTTGAAAAATAATCTAAGCAGTCAAGAGCAGATAGACGCCTTAGAGTCTAAAATCAACGATTTGAAAAACGACAAGCAGACCTACGACGAGGTGCTTACGTATCTGTCTCGAAATAGCGATCTGCTCGCAAGTAGCGTGGTTTTTACCAGCTTAAATTTTAAATCGGTGATCGATTATATCAACGATAAAATTCCGTTTAAGCTCAGCCACGTAAATTTCGGCAAGCTCATTTTGATCACGCTGATTACGCTATTTTTCTACTCGCTTCGCAGGCTACTTGCCAACATCATCTATTTCGTATTTAAATTCTTTAATAAAAGCTTTTCGCTGGATAGCGAAACTCTAAAAACGCAAGTAGTAGGCATCATCAAGCGCCCGATGGGTATTTTGCTGATCGCTTATTCGGTCGATATCTGTCTTAGTATATTTTATTATCCGGCGCCTGTGCCGATAAAATTTGCAAATTTATTCTCGATCGTTTACGTGGTACTTTGGGCATGGCTCATCATCGAAATCATCGACGGTTACGGCATTATTGTGCTTGGAAACATCACGAAAAAAGGCGTCAGAAAAGATATCATAAATCTAGTCGTTAAAATTCTATATGTCATCGTAATCATCATCGCCGTGCTTTTGGTGCTAAAGCGTCTGGGCTTTGACATCTCGGCGCTTATGGCATCGCTTGGAATCGGCGGACTTGCGATCGCGTTTGCGACCAAGGACATCATCGCAAATTTCTTCTCATCCGTGATGCTATTATTTGATAATTCATTCTCACAAGGTGATTGGGTCGTATTAGGCGACATAGAAGGAAACGTCGTAGAAACAGGCTTTAGAAAGACGACGATCAGAACCTTTGATAACGCTCTTGTTTTTGTGCCGAATTCCAACATAATGGCGCAAAATATCAAAAACTGGAGCCGCAGGAAGGTAGGACGGAATTTAAAGCTTACCGTAGGTGTCGAATACGGTGCGAGCACGGCTCAACTGCGAAAGTGCGTAAACGACATAAAAGAGATGTTAAAATCTCACCCGGGCATCGCTCAGTCTGCCGATACGGCATTAAATTCTAAAGATTTTCGTATGCGCTATAGACAAAATATGGTCTCTATCGACGATTTAGCGGGCTATAAAAGCACCATGTTCGTGGCGTTAGATAGCTTTGGCGATTCGTCCATTAATATTTTAGTTTACTGCTTCACAAAAACCGTAATATGGGCAAATTTCATCCAAACGAAAGAGGATGTTTTATTTAAAATAATGGAGATCGTGGAGCAAAACGGACTATCGTTTGCCTTCCCATCGCAGAGCGTTTATATCGAAAATATCCCGGAAATAGCAAGCGAATGCGTAAAATCAAAAGTAAATTCCAACGACAAAGGAGAGCAAAATGGCTGATTTCGATGACTTCGAAGACGAAGAGTTCGATGAGGACGAATATGAGGACGATGATTTAATCGGAGGCGACGAGAGTTACAACTACAACTACGACGAGGATGATTACAGCTACGAAGACGACGACGGTTTTAACGATTATAGCGATTTGGACAGCGAGGATTATTAGTGTTTAGATCCAGGGCGCTGCCTTTTGATCCGCGCACGAATAAAATCGCGAGCTTGCAGAGTTTGAAATTTCACCACGGCGGGCTTTGCGAGGACTACGTCTCTGCCTTAAATCGAGATATTGCGGACACACCGATACAAAACGCGGATCTTTTTACGATCATCACGCAGTCGTTCAAGGAGGTACGCGGCGAGGAGTGCAATTTTTCGCAAATTTCAAAGCTTTATCAAATTTGCCTAGGTTTTAGCCGTATTTTTAACAACGCCTCTGAAATTTACAACCACGATTTTTACTTCGACTGTATCGCGCAGCCAAGCGAGCCTAGCGGCGAGCTCGCGGACGCTTTAACGCAGGCTTTCGGCGGGATAGAAAATTTGAAAAGCGAGTTTTTAAAGCGCGCACTGGGGCTTTTCGGTAGCGGCTGGTGCTGGCTTGCGTGCGACGAGAGTGGCACAAATTTAGAAATCATCACGACGCAAAATGCGGACACGCCGATCGTGCATGGTGAAATTCCACTCCTAGCCTGCGATCTTTGGGAGCACGCCTATTATGCCGATCATCAAAATGCGCGCAAATCCTACGTGGAGAATTTCTTGCGCTTTGCGGACTTTGGCTTTGCAAGCGACGCCTACTTCCAGGCGAAAAAGCAAGGACTTGACTCCGTGAAGCTCTATATTAGCGAGCTTCATCCCTCCGCATCTTCGCGCTGCGATTGCGGCTGCTGCGGATAGATTTGGGTTTTTGCTGCGCAACTTAGAGAGTTGCAAAACTTTAAGTTCATTAATTACGCCGCGCGCTAAATTTCAAACGGGTACGTCTTTCAATGCCCGTATTTTGCCGACGGATACTGCGCTATACGACCTGTAGTGCTCTGAGAGCACTCCCGGCTTGCTGCGTACTAAATTTACATAAATTTGATTTTGAACCCATTTGGCGTCCGCGGATTAAAATTTAAGATTTTTAATTTGAAGTTTGTTCAGCTCTAGTTTCCCACTAGTTATGCGCTAAATTCCGAGTGTTTCTCCTTTTCAGCGCTTATATCTTGTGCGCAAATGCCGCGTTGCACAGACCTTATGTGAAATTTCGCTTTATCTAGCTCTGCTTTCTTAAAATTTCCACTGCCCGCGTATTGAAATTTAACGCTACGAGCGAGTATCTTGCAAAATTTTAAAGTTGTAATAGGCCCATGAAATTTTCATACCGAGATAGGCAGCCCATTCTTTGCTTCCGCAATTATACGGAGAGGGCAACTTCTATCTGCCTCCCTGCCTTGTTCACCCATGCCCTATTCGTAAAATTTTGTTTAGTAAAGCGGTCGGCAAATTTTAAAATATCAGCTAGATTAAATTTGCCGCGCCAAAGACAAGGTCGCGGCGGGTTTGAAATTTACGCCCGAATAGCACGGCTTGCGAACCACGGGCTAAATTTAACGAAATTTGATCGTCAAATTTTACTTTTTGGCGGTTGAAATTTCAGCGCCGTTTCAACTTGAAATTCCGCTTTAAATTTTAAAAATTTGCACCTGCCAAAGCTAGGTCGTTGCGCGGAAAAGACAAGCTGCATCGAAACCAAGCTATGCCGCGTCAGGCGATACATGCGCGCTATGTGTGCCAAAATACAGCGTGGGATTTTAACCGCATCAGCTCAAATTACGCGGCGAGCTGCGCTGTGCGAGACCTCGTTAATTAAAGCGCCGAGCCGTATTCGCGCGCCGCATAAAGCTGCTCGGTGTAGAATTTTACTCGTTTAAACGCAGCACATCGCTTCACAAACATAAAATTAGTCCGTTAAGGCGGCACTAGTCGCGCGGCATGCACGCTAAACCAAAAGTGCAAACCACGTTCGCTTAAATCCAAAGTCATACTCAATAAAATTCAAAGCCGCACTCGCTCGAAACGTAAAGTCGCGCCTATTTAAAGGGTATAGCCGCGCTCAATCAAAATTTGTCCGAGACGCGAAGCCGTGTCTATTTAAAGTATAGAGCTACGCCTAATAAAATTAAAAACCGCCCTCGCTCAAGGCACGAAACCGTTCCGCTCAAAAATATTGCACCCGCAAAACGTAAAGCCGCGTCTGCTTAAAATTCAAACCCTATTTCAAATTTTAAGCCCACTCAAAGCTCAAAACCCGCTTAAAATTTTAAAATTTAGTCCGCTTTACTCCCTCGCTAGCCCGTTTTCATCGGATTTGTCGCTGATTAGCTTGCCGCTTTCGTCGTATTTTTTGGCGCGCACGAGCCTACCGCGCTCAAACTCGCCCTCGGCTTCGAGCTTGCCGTCTGCGTAGTAGTGCTTCGCCGTGCCCGTCTCGAGCCCATCCTTGAACGTCACTCTGGCCTTGAGCGCGCCGTTTTCGTGATATGTTTCGTATAGCCCGTGTTTGTGCCCGTCTCTGAACATTACCTTCGCCGCAAGCGCACCGCTTGCGTAGTATTGCTTACTTGTGCCCGTTTGCCTGCCGCGCTCAAACTCATATTCGCCCTGTAGCGCGCCGCCCTCGTAGTATTCGCATACCGCGCCGTCGCGCTCGTCGTCTTTGAAATTTTCGATTACGCGCGTCTTGCCGTCCT
>NZ_CALHHX010000003.1 GCF_938030685.1 uncultured Campylobacter sp.
AAAAAGTGGCGAAGAATTTATAAGGGTAGAATTTAAGCCTAGCGACTGCAAGTAGCGCTTGTGCGAGATTTAAAATTTAGCGCGGCGTGAGCCTTTGCCTGTTCGCCCGCGCAGCATCCGTTTAAAATTTATTCGCTTCGCTTTTGATTTCGCCTGTGCAAAAGCAACATGCTAAAATTTCTGCTTAGCTTTTACAGCGCCGCCGCGTATAGTATGACGCGGATCAGCGTGCATTTCGTCGCCACAAAGCGCTAAAACGCGCCGAGTCCTTTTTGAGCCGCGATCTAATGCGTCAGGTTCTGCCAGTGGCGTTTTTCATTAAAATTTTACTATTTCACGCGGAATTATATCTGTGTAGCAACGCAAACACCGCGTAAAGCTTTCGCGCGAAATTCTATAAGTTACGGAATTTTATTTGAAACAGCATCGTAGATTTTGAGTCAGAATTTTATGATTTATTACGCTGTATTTGCGGCGATGAAATCTTGCTAAATTTTATCCGCGACCTGCTCGCAATAAAATTCTGCGTCAAACCATGAGCTTGCTTGCGAGCTTACAGAGGTACCAGCCACCAACGCGCCGTCACACAAAACGCGGCTAATCAAATGCCTCGCTTGGGTTTTAAAATTCACCGCGCGCAGCTATTTTTATCAAGATTTAGCTGTATTGGCGGCAAGCCCTCTATCTCGTAATTTAACACCATCGCTTTGCCAAGCTCCCGCAGGCGCCGCGAAAAATCCGTGCTGCAAAAGCTAGCCTTCGCCTTGGCAAACAGCATCTCTTTTAAAATTTCCGCATCGCCCGCATCCAGTGCGCTGAGGTCTAAATTCGGCGAACTATTTAGCGCGTAATCGTATATGAAGCTACTCTCTTCGCATGCGGCGCCTTTTAAAATCGTAGCATCGTCGATCCTACGCGGCGCGCCCTCGTTTATCTGCGCTAGCGCATCTCGCACCTGTTTGCTTTCGCAGAAATTTCGCTCTAGCTCGCCGCGTTTTTTCTCTGCATAAAATTCCATCGCCACATTTGCCAAAATTCCGATTCCAAAAAGCACTAGTAAAATTTTAATCGGCTTATTTAGCCGCGCGCTTAAGTTTTGCGCGTCCATCAGCGCGCCCTTTCGCAGCACAGCAGCGTGTGTCCGACGCCCAGCCCGTC
>NZ_CALHHX010000004.1 GCF_938030685.1 uncultured Campylobacter sp.
AGTTATTAACTACTTAACAACTACTTAGTAATTAATAAATGTTAGTTAGTTGATAATTTATTTGGTTGTAGATAAAATTTAATTTTGTTGATATGATTTAGGATGGATAAAAGTATTCTGATTAGTATTGACTTTTATCCTATTTTTTTGTATAATATGGTTTAAAGGAAATTAAAGGAAGAGTTATGGAACAGGGCGTTACAAAGGTAAGCATTACTTTGAATGCTTATTTAAGAAAAGAGGTAGATAATATTTCGTTGGAGCTTGGTAAAACTAGGAGTAGAATTATAGCTGATGCTCTTGAGTATTATCTTGATTTTTTAGATTTAGTGATAGCCGAGAGGAGACTTAACGATGAATCTGATAATGTTATTTCTAGCGAGGAAATGGAGAGATTTATAGATGAGATGGAGGTTGAAATTTAAAAATAGTGTTAAGAGCGATTTTCGGCAAATAGATCTTTTGGAAGCTAAAAAAATTTTAAAGTCCTTGAATGATTTTGTTGATAATTTTTCAGATGAACAGGAAAGAATTTTATTAAAAAGTGGGATTATAAAAAGACTCAAGGGTAATTTGGATGGTTGCTATCGATTGAGATTGCGAACATATCGAGTTATTTATAAGAAAAATTTAGAAGAGCTTATAATTTTAGTTGTCCGGGTAGGACACAGAAAAGATATCTATAGGTAATAAATTATTTATAAATTAGTAATAGATAAATTATTTATTACTAATTTATTATTTATTTTTAAGTATTAATTAATTATAGTTTAGTTTTTAATTTAGGTTTATTTACTTTATAGTAAAGTTTTAATTAGTTAAAAATGTAGTTTGATTTTATTGTCATTATGTTTTAAATGTTATTTAGTTTTTATTTGCGCAATAGTAAATTTGTTTTTTCTAAGACTCTCAACGTATAACTCGATAGCTTCTTTAATATTGGCTATAGCTTCTAAGTATATTTGACCCTTTGTTTTTTGTAGATTATAGCATTTCTTGCTACTTTTTTACAATAAGAATAGATTAGAAAAAACAGCGTTTTTTAGAAAATTTTTTATCTACTTAAATGCCCTTATTATCGGAGTTTAGAGCCGTTTATTATGATTTTAGAATATTCTGTGTGGAATAAATTGTTTCTGTGTGGAATAAATTGTTTCTGTGTGGAATATTCTAAAGAGTTTTATAAATTTGCATAAAATTTCTTTCTAGTAGCTCGATTTTATTATGTTTTTGTAATAATTCTATTTTAAGAATAAAAGTAGTATTATTCTTAAAAATTTTGAAAGGATAACAAGTGAGCAGGAAGTTGCAGATAAAGGACATAAACGATACTAAGAATGCTACTACTCTTTTAAAAAATGAAAAAGAGATAATAGATTACCAGACGGGAGAGATAATATCTAGGGAAGATGTAAAGGTTACAAAGGAAAAAAATAGAGAAAAATTTATTAAAATTTTTATTGATAATCTCGATTATGTTATTGAAGCTTTAAAACCTATCGAAAAAGGGATTTTTTTTGTCCTTATGCACGAAATGAATTATCATAATGTTGTAACTATAAATTCAACCATTAGGAAGTCGACACAAATAGCTTTAAATTTATCTCAGCCGGCTGTTTCTAAGGGTATAAATGCATTAATCGAAAAAAAGGTATTGATAAAGATAGAAGCTGATAATGCAGAAGAATTTAATGTATCTTTTTATACCGGTAAAGAGTATTTGGTTAATCCACAACTTATAGGTAGCGGTTCTTTTAAAGAGTTATCAAGAATAAGGCGCGTGATCACTACAACTTTTGATTTTGATACTCTTGAAACTATTAAAAAGATAGAATCTTCGTATGCTTATAATGGCTTAGATGAAGTAGCCCAAAATTTAAATAGACACGAGGTTAAACAGATTACAAGTGAGGTTTCATCGGATGGGAAGAAGAAGGAAACTGAAATTTTAATTGGAGAAATTGGAGAAAAAGATCATATTAATGCTTCTGATGATGTTATAGAAGTAAAAGCTGCAGAAGAAGTTAAAAAATCCGATATTGAGCTGGAGGCTGAAATTTTAAGGCTCAAACTAGCTAGCAAAGAGGCTGATAACGAGAAGCTAAGGCTTCAGATCAAACTTGCTAGCATTAATGGCGGCAAGAAAGTTCAACCTTCTTTGTTTGATGATGAAGAGATTATGCCCGGTAAGAATGACGAGGATCTGTGAGAATTTTTTTAAGGAAGTGAATAAATGCGTAGATTTACAAATGTTAAGGGCTTCAAGATTTTCGAAGTTTCGGCTGCGGAAGTAAGGGCTATAGGCGGTTTTGGTATATGTGATAGTTGCAATAAGCATTCTGACATAGGCTATATAATGCCGGTTCTTGGCGGTTATTGGTACTGCAAAAAGTGTTATGACGATTGGGATGCACATAGTAAATTTTATGAAGAGGATGCAGAATATGAAGCAAGAATGAATGATAGGTGGGTTAAAATCTTTAAGTCGAAAGGAATAATGGAGGATTTATAATGTTTAGAATGAATAATGTGCCATTGCTTGAAAGGAAAATGATTGAAAACGGCTATGTGGTCTTTTATACTATAGCCGGTAATGAAATTGAGTGTTTTAAGGAATTTGATGATTTTTATAAAGCTCGTAATTTTATTATTAAGCTTGATAATTTTAAAAGATGTTTATTTGTATCTAACGGTAAAATATATGATACTCTAGACAGTAAAGAAAAAATCAATGATCTTTTTTGGATAAAAATACAGCTTGATGAACAAGAATCTTTTTTCAACGATATTATGAGATTATGGAAAATGAAATAAAAAATTATAAAATAACTTTATAAAAGGAGGGTGTGATGCAAATTGCAATGATTGGTTTTACTGTTTTGGCTTATGCGGCATGTTTTTTTTTATACTTTAGAACTTATGAATAAGGATCAAAAACTTGATGTTTGTTGCTGCGGCGGAAACGCATTGGCTGGTATTTTTTAAAGGAGTAAATCAATGAGCTATAAAACAGAGTTACAAGAGCTCCAAAGGGAGCTTACGGAGATCAATATCAAAAAACGCAAGATAGAAAAAGAGTTTGCCGTAGCTGCAAGAAGTCTAATCGCCGACAGCTTTCCTTTCGGAGATATCCAAAAAACCATTTACGGGATAAAATTACCTCTTTCAACGAATGGAAAATTTAAATGCTCCAAAACGATGACCTACGATAATTTGTTTTTAGGCGACGTGACCTTTCGGCTTTATCACGAAAAGGATCAAACCGAAAAAGTTGAAAAAGTAAAACAGATCATAAAGGGATTATATGAAGGAGAATACGATGGAAAATTATAAAGTTAAGCGATTTCTTAAAGAACAAATGATACTTGCTATTATGCTAGTCATCGTATATTTTGTTATGTTTTATGCCTTTCCGGCAAGTTATTGCTATTTTGCATCATTGTTTAATAGAATTTATGACATTAGTTTTGAAACAAGTAGCTTTCATGGTTTGCAGGAAGCGCTACAACTTTTTTTCGGTTTTGCATATAAGACTTTAATATATTTTGCTCTTTTTGTGTTTTTTGCTATAGAAGAATTTTTTATTTTTCGTGCTTTTATTAGCAAAGATTATAATTTTGAGAAAAATGCTCAAAGACGAAAAAAATTTTCAAAATTTGTTTTACGACAAACGAAAATCCAAAGATAGTTATGAAAAAATATACATAACGATAATTTAGTTATATCTTTTTTCATAACTTATGGTATAATTCGATATTTAAAAGAATAAAAGGAAAGGATAAAAAATGCTTGGAACTAAAATAGTAATGGATGAGGCTAAAATTATACGCGAAGGTAGGTGTGATCTAGCTAGAGTGTATCAAATAATCGATAAATTTGCGCAGGAGTGTAACCTCGTAAAAAAGGATAAATTTACCTATCTTTGCAAGGAAGACGACGAGCAGGATCTTCCTCATTTAGGTAAATTTACTCATGCTTTTTTACTGAATCAAAAATTCTTTCGTGATAATGTGAAAGAATGGAAATGGCTTGATGGTGAAGATCTTGATGGTGAAGATGGTGAGAAAAATCTTATAGATCGTATACGGGAATTTGAACGCGAAGGATATTTTAAATGAGCATTCGCGTCCGAAAAGCCATAAATTTTGACCTAGATACCAAAGCCTTAAAAGAATTCTATCCGGGCAAGGATTATCGCGCAGCATACGGCGAGATTAAGAATTTTATGGAAAATATTGGCTTTGAACATAGGCAATGGAGTGGATATGTATCGATAAAAGCGCTTGATCAAGAAGAAATAGTGAGTAATATTGAAAAGATTGCTCAAAAATTTCCTTGGCTAAGTCAATGCGTAAATAGATTTGACGTAACGAATATCGGTAAAACTTATAATGTGATCGATACGATAAAAGCCACATCCGCGCGACAGCAAGATACATTTGAAGCGACTGAACCGCCTATGCAAGATACTCAAGGCGCTAGTGACGTTCTATCCCAAATACGCAGCGCTCTTGATGAAAGCGATCGGCAAGCAGATATATTTAAAAGCTTTGGCTTTAACGATGAAGCCAAGACTTCACAAACGAAAATTCAAAGACGGTTATGAAAAAATATATATGGAAGAGATCAGCAGAAAAGAGTTTAAAAAATCGGTTCTAAGGAAGTTCCAAAAAAAGCAAAGCGTTGCCGTGTTTGCGCCGAAATATTTCGGTAAGAGCACGTTTTTGCATTCCTTGCATGACGAGCTAGCAAAAGCCGGTGAAACTACGGTATTTTTAAAGCTTGAATGTATTTTTAGCCCGGAAGATCTCTTTGAGGCTATGCGGCGTGAAATACAAAGAATTTTTAATATTTCATTCAATAGCTTTCAAAACGATGTTGCTGCTACGGAGCAGTTAAAAGATGTTTTTATTGCGCTTGGGCGCCTTGCAGAAGAAGCAAAGCGCACGATATACTTTTTTATCGATGAATTCGATGAAATAGAAAAAATACAAAGCTCTAAGCTTGAGCTAAATAATGTATTTAGTGACAGCTGGATGCCTTTTCCAGATGTTATATTTTGCTTAAGCATTAAGAATTCGTTCGGAATCGATATGTTTCGCAATCCTAAAAGCTCTTTATACGGCTTTGCCGAGGTTTTAAATTTACCGAAGCTATCAAATATTGAGACAGCATCGTACTTGGTAACCGAATTTAACGAAGCAGATCTTAATATCGATCACGCTTTGATAGGAGAAATTATTAGAAGAACTAATAATTTGCCCTTTTACGTCAAAAGTGTATGCAGGGAGCTTATCTTGAGCCGTCGAGGGCAAGAGGTAACGGAAGCGGATCTAAATGCCGCTATAGATGAAGTTTATCGCAGAGAAAAGATAGTTTTTATGTTACAGCTAAAATTTTTGCGAGGCAAGAAACACGGCTCGGCAATACTTCTAAAAGTAGTTAAGGGCGAAAATCCTTACGATTTGGTAAATGAAACCGGCGTGGTAAAATCGAATATAGCGGCTTGGCTTTCTATTTTAGAAAAGGAAAATTTGATATATAAAAATAAAGTTGGCAAAGCTAAATTTACGTTTTTTGATCCCTTTTTAAGGCGATATATCTTAGAAATTTATAATGTGGAGGAAAAATAATATGAGCGAAGAATTGCAAAATTCAGACAATGAGGTTCCTTTCGAGGAAGAGATCCGTGTTTTGGTAAAAGCGCTTGCTCAAAAGCTCAAAGATACTAGAATCGACGTCAATACGATGGCGAAATATTTCAAGGATGAGAACGTTCATTTAAAAGGCAGTATTGAGAAAATCATCGAAGATACGCAAAATCTTGACGATACTATAGGGGCTTTGGCCGAAGAGGTGGAAAAGATACAAAAAGACGTTTCGTCTCTTTTAAATTTTGGTGGTGGTAGCGCAGGCGGCAACGTAAGCGATTCGGCTTTAAAAGCCATTTTTGAAGATATGACAGAAAGGGATAATAAGCTGGTCGAACGAGTGCAGCAAATAGTGAATGAGGCGTTAGGTGGCGTAAAAGCTAAACCGAGAAAGAAATTTTTAGGTATTTTCTAAGGAGTATGTGATGAGCGAAAAAGAGAAATTTGACTATGAAAATTTCAAAAAGAAGGCACAGGAAAGAAAGGCGTCTAGGAATAGCAACCTTTCAAATCTCCGCGTAGATAATAGGGATATGCTCTCTACTAAGGCTATGGTAGCAATGCTGGGATATATTATGAGCTCAAAGAATAAATCCGGCGGCAATACCGATGAAAGTAGTTTAGGCGATATTTTAAAGCGTGCCGGAATTGATGAAAAAAGCGAATTATACAGCTCTACTGTGGGGATTATTAAGGAGATAGAAAAGCAAAGAGAGGTCGGCAAGGAACTGGATCTTAAAATTTTGCAAACAGATCCGGTAAAGGAAGCAATAAAAAAATTTGATCCGGCAAATTTTGAAAATAATATGAACGAGCTTAAAGAAGCTATTCAAAATCAAGGCAAAGAGCTCAATGTAGAGCATATTTTAGGTGCGGCAAAGAGATCCGATACAAATACCGCCAAAGACGTTTCTAAGAACGCTATGAGGCTAAAACAGCAATAAGGTTGTTTCGGTGATACAAAAGGCGCGTAGTTCTAGCAGCAGAAGTCTCTTGAGAGAGGCGGAAACGGTGATATTGTTGGTAAAGGACGAAAGCGCTAAGCGATGGTTTGAAAACGCTATCGGTAAAATGATCGAAAAAAGGCGCGACCCGGAATCTTTTATGACGGGTGCTAAGGATCTGCGAACAAATTTATTATCCTATCTTAGCCAAAAAGGCGACGTGAAGACCGCTAACATTTGGTGTAGAGGCATAATTTATTCGGAGATAAAGGAATTTCTTGCCTCTTTAGAGCATGAGCTCCAAAAGCACGATTTTGAAGGGGTGGTGGAACTTCATCTGCAAGATAGAGAAATCAACTCCCCCCATATTCAGTATGTGGGTACTAATGCGGAGGAAGCTCAAACTATCATAGCAAATTTCGTGCTAAGACACGGCTATGAGGAGAGTTTGGAAAGTGCTATACAAAGCAACTATATTCCAGCCTATCAAAGCGTTGAAGGTAGATATCTACGCATAGATAGCACTGATCGAGAGGTCGAAATTCAAGAGATTGCTGCACAGCGCGAACAGCATAAGCAAGAGATTATATCGAACATAAAGGAATTTATCGGCGCGCTAGACGATCTTAAGTCCGATTTTATCGATATTATGAGTTTAAAGGAAGAGGCCACGACGAGAGAGAGAGTTCGAGAAAATAGAACCAAAAGTACGGCCGATATGCTGAATGAATGGGAGCAAAAGGCCAAAAATAGGACTAGAAGGCGATAGGGATGAAAAATTTATACATTTTTGCCGGAGTAAATGGAGCTGGTAAGTCGACATTTTATATCAACCAGATAGATAATAATGATTTTTACGGCACTAGAATCAATTCTGACGAAATCGTTAAGGAATTTGGAGACTGGAAAAATAAAAAGGATCAAAATAGAGCTGGCAAAATAGCGCTCAAGCTTAGAGAGTCTTACCTGCGCCGGGGGATAGATTTTAACGTAGAAACTACGCTAAGCGGCCGCGGCATAGCTAGATTTATAAGTGCTGCAAAAGCGTCCGGTTATAGGATAACGCTCTTTTATGTGGGTCTTGAAAGCGTTGATCTGTCAAAGCAAAGAGTAGCCATTAGGACACAAAAGAACGGCCATAGCATAGAGGAGGCAGTATTGGAGCGTAGATATTCGCAGAGCTTCGATAACCTTGCTAAAGTGATTCCGTTTTGCGAGGAGATATATTTTTATGACAATAGCAAAGAAATTTTAAACGAGGAAGATCAGAAATTTTCGAACCTGCGTCTGATAGCCAAGAAAGAAAACGGCCAGATTATCACGCTTGGCAAAGTATCGTGGCTTGAAGATGTTTTAAAAAATATGAGTGAAGACTACTCCGCCGTTGAAGAGATCAAGGCGGAAATTTCAAAGAATTCAGAAGAAAAGGAGAAAAACAATGGTAACCGTAAATTTGCAAGATGCTAAATTTGAGGATCTAAATATCAGAGAATTTTCGCAGAAAGCCTATAGGGCTTTTTTGCCGTATTGGAACGGCAGCGAGGAAGAGTTTTACGCCTATATGCAAAAAAATGGCATAGACTACGATTTCAAGGTCTCTAATATTAGCGAGTTAGGTGAAAAAACGGATAAATTTTTGCAGGATCTATCTGCGGCCGTAAGGCGAGATATAGGCAAATTTGATTTTCGTTTGAGCACGGCTTTGACGCAGCGAAATTTAAAGCCTATCGAAACCGGCGATTATGTGAAAATTACCCTTTCAAGCGATGAAGAGCTTTCAAAGGATGCTTATAATAGCTTTTTAAGCTTTAATAGCCGTAGCTTTATAGACTTTAGGGAATTCGATCCTGATAAGAATGAACTAACTCTGATTTACAATCGTCGCGGGATCTTCGATGAAAACGAACGTATTGCAATACTCAAGGCGCGCAATAGTCTCACCTTGAGTGATAACTTTCAGCAAGCCAAAGACAATAACTTCATTTTAAGCGGTCTTTGCCACGAGCTCGCTAAAATCGGTATGGATTTCAGGTATGAATATACTACTACGGAGGGAGTTACAAAGGAATATTCCATTGCGGCCGATAAAATACTTGGCCTTGCCGAGAAAAAAGAGGAAAAGAAAGAGGAGGCGGTAAAGGAGAGAATAATAAAAGAAGTTGCCAAAGCGGAGATCATTCGGGAAAATTCCCAAACTAGGCAGAGCTTAAGCGAGGATAGTAGCGAAAAAGAGATCCTCGCAGAAGGTAATACAGAGATTAGATTACCCGTTAAGGGAGGGTCAGAGACAAATTTAGACGAAGTTGTAGAAAAAAGCATATCTTTGTATGAACAAAAAGAGATTGAAAAGATCAAAATTCGGCTGGCAAAGTCAAGAGAAGAGGCGATGGTGGCTTATCAGGAGATGAAAGATAGGATCAATTCCGGATATACTATATATGAAAGTATCAATTATATAAAACAAAAATTTCGCGAAGAGCATACCGCCAATATGGCGAGCGCTTTTTTGACAAAAGACATTTTAGAGGTAAATTTGTTAAAAAATACGATAGATTCCCAAAATTCCGAGATTCAAAAACTCGGCATGGAGGTAGAAAATAAAAATTCCGAGATCACGAAGCGCGAGGAAACTATTACCAGCCTAAAAAGTACCGTGCAAACTAAGGTCAACGAGATTAATCTGCAAAAAGAGCAGCATCAAGAGGAGTTGGCGGCTCTAACGCAAAAAGCGGAGGCTAAATTTAAAGAGCTTGATGCAAGCTATGGCAAAAAGGTAAAATCCCTAGAAGCAGAAATCGGAGAGCAAGACGAACTGATTGTAAGGCTAAAATCTCAAAGCGAACTTCTTGAAAAGAAGAATAGCGAACTTCTTGAAAAAACATATTCCCAAAATTCCGAGATTGCAGAGCTTAAAAATATATTAAATATGAAAAAAATACAATCTGATGACAAAAATCAGCAAAAAGATGGTATAATATCGTCAAAACAACCCATATCCAATAAACAGGATATTGAGGAGTTAAAACAAATGCTCGATGATGAAAAGACGAGCAACGAAAGAAAACGCGAAATTCTAGGAGAGCTTAGAATGAGCGATATTTTAAGCGACGAAGAGCCGCGGGATGAGGATAAAAATGGCAAACGAGCTAAGAAATAGCGAAGATTTTATAAAAGAAATCTTAAAAAATAAAATTAAATTTGTAGTGGGGGGGGGCACCCTATAATCTCTGGTTAAAGACCGACGATAGCATATATTATGAAAATATATCGATTATAGCGGACATAACCTTTTCCGAAGTCGTTTGTTTTCCAACTCAATCACAAATATTAGAACTTCTTCAAAAATCCGATAAAACTTATTGTTTCCTTGCGCCATACCATTGTTTTGCGGATATTCGTGGTTTTGTTTTAGAGGTCGAACTTGAAAATTTCTGCGGTGTTTTGACTTCGCAAGAAAAGGCGCTTGGTATAAGCAAAGCACAAGCGCTAAGTAGTAAACTCGGCATAAGCGTCGTTGAGAGCCCATACAGGCTTTCGGATGTAGGAGGCGCAGAGAAACTCAAGGAATACGTAAAAAGGCTTACGATTGCCGAAAATAACGGATTTCGCCCTAAGGGTATCTTTCTTGTAGGTATTCCGGGCACGGGTAAGACATTCTTTCCTACTTGTCTAGCGGGCGAGTTGAATAGACCTTTGGTAATCCTAAATTTAGAGGTTCTAAAAGAGAGCGGCGAGCCTATAAATAGGCTCAATCAAGCATTTGAGTATCTAAATTCACAGAATGAAAAATTCATACTTTTGCTTGATGAGATAGAAAAAATGGTCGGGAATGCAGATGATCCGCTTACAGGGCGGTTAATGACGATACTTTCTGCACTTGGAGATCGCGGTAGCGAATATCCTAACCTTCAAATTTTGCTCTTTGCAACCGCGAATAGCCTTGAGGCAATCATAAAAAATCAGCCCGCTTTCTTAAGACGCGGCCGCTTTGATGAGCTATTTTTCGTCAATCTTCCTTCAAGAGAAAGTGCACAGCAAATATTTCAAATTTATGTAAATAAGTACGACCTCGCCATTTTATGGCAAATTTTTTCTATAGATGATTTGATGGCGGAGATCGAAAAACAATACCAGTCTTTCGTAAATCAACCCAATCGTTTTCCATATACGCCGGCTGAAATCGAAGCCTTTTTAAAGCGCCTTCGATTTTTGCATTTGGCGCAGGGCGAGATAAGCAAAAAAGATGTATTAGAAAGCGTGGAACTTGTAATACCGATCGTAAAATCCGCTACTTCAGGTATCGATCGTATAACGGCTCAAAAAGAGCTATTCGTGGAGATGTGATATGACTGAAGTAATACAAAAACTGCTTTTTACCCGCTTTCCGTATCTGTTTTGGTTTTTAAGAGAAAACGAAAACGAGGTGAGGATAGATTTTGAGAGCAATAAATTAATAAATTCAAACGATGAGACGTTTGTGCTTAGGCCTATGTCAAAGCTCGTATACATGTGCTGCAAATATCTCCCGGTTGCACTAATATTTGCAGCCATATTCAATACCAATGATCTTAATTTTGCTTTAAAAATAAAAATTCTTGAATATGGCATAGGTTTGATTTTAGCCGTAATAGTCTTCTTTGCAAATAGAGTTTTCATTTATCTATCTTTTGTGGCATTCCTCGCTAGCGGGTATTTTTATATCGCTAGCGTGCCATTTGTGCTTAAGTATTTTTTTCTATTCGTTGCCCTTTTTACTGCCCTTTTCGATAAAAATAAGCGTATTTTTTCTATTAAAAGGAATGATAAAATCGTGGCACAGATCATTTTGGAGCAAGAAAAATGAAAAAAGTAGCAATACTTCTAACTTTGGCCATCTTTGTCTTTGCGGCCGATACTGCAGGCAATAATCCACTAAGCCCGCAAAATTTTCGGTCGCAAAACGATCAAGAGGCTTTGCAAGGCGGCAATGACGATTTAAAGGTAAATCATTTTTACCTTGGACTGGGAAATGAAGAGATCAAGGACGTTCAGAAAAAGGATCAAAATTTACAAGAGGTCTTTGATGAATTTGACGAGACTATCGTCAACTATAAGCCCGTACAAAAACCGATCAGTACGGTCGACAAGATTACTACGCATCCATATTTTACGACGACGATCCTACTGCCTCAAGGAAGCGTAATAAGCAGTGTCGATATAAGCGTAGAGCCCATAACACTTAAATTTGAACAAAACACTATTCTACTTAGGGTAAAAAAAGACTTTAGGATAGCTAATATGACGGTGATATATACGCTTGAAAAGAAAAATTACGTAGGAAATTTCCTAATCGAGCGCTATCAACGAGAAAACACCGATGAAAAGCTTAATTTAGTGCTAAATTACCATAATGTAGTCAAGAGGGATGATTTTGAAGTCATTAATACTTATGTTTTGCTATACGGTAAGTATCCACAAAGGAAATACAACTATGTAGATATTGACGGCATAACGTATAGAATTATTAGAGATCCAAAATTCGGCGGACTTCATATAGGTGAACAAACCTATAGAGTCGATACCGGAAATAAGTTTTGAACCATGGCACAGCTAAATTTTGATTTCGTCCCAAACGAAAAGGACAGTAAAAAGGGCAACGAGGCTACACCTAAAGGTAGCTCATCAAAGCGTTTGATCGCGATATTTGCCGCTACGATAGCAGCGCTTTTAATAGTGTTATGGCTTTTTTCAGAGGACGGCAGCGCGCAAAATTCAGATGCAAATTTAAGCGCTACCGCTGCGACGAGTGATAAAAATTTAACTCAAGAAAACACTCAAGCTTTAGCTCCACCGCTTCTTTCTTCCGAGGTCGTATCAATACAGACCGTTCCAAGCGTTTCTACGGATACGAGAGATACAGAGGTTGTTAAAAAAGATGAAAATTTAAGTTCTCTTTTTGACGATCAGGCGATCAAGGCGGCAATAGAAAAGCCGGATATAAGTATGCCGGAAGAAAAAGAGATGAGAGTTGAGACGAAAGCGTCGAACAGCGCTCCAGACGAACAAAACCCTTTAGATCTTCAAGATCAGAGCGAAAGTAAGCTAGAAAAGCTTAAAAATGAGATTAGAATGAAGAAAAATTTTTTTAGCTTAAATGGAGAGAACTTTTATGAGGGTGATACCATTTTGGGCTATAAGATTAAGGAAATTACGAAAGAAAACGTCGTTTTGCAAGAAAACGACGGAAAAATTATCAATCTAAATTTTAGGAGTAAAAAATGAAAAAATTGGCTTTGATAGCTTTGGTAGTTGCAAATTTAACGTTTGCAAACGATGCAGATTTTAAAAAAGGTTTTGAGACGGCCGTCGAAGCGGTCAAGCTTGAGCTCATTAACGGCTCAAACTTAAATCGAACGCTTAATTATACGGGTGATAAGCTGCTCTATCTCAATACCTCTCATCTTAGCACGAATGAGATACTGCTATCGCAGTTTATCGCATTTTCAAATGGCTTCACCGATCTTGGCTTTAGCGGTGAGAGACTATACTTTGGTAGCTATCTTCGCGATGCCGATAGAGATATGGCAAAGCGGAAGCTTGAAAATTTACTGGGCTACAAAATTGAAAAAGAAAGTAACGGCGGCAGAGCTAGAGTCGTAACGCCTATACTCGATCGATCTTTCTATATCGAAAAGCGCAACGTAGTAGAGGGCGCAATCAAAAGAAGCGAATACACCTATTATCAAGCGCAACGACAGCAAGTAGCAAAGCCGAATGCCTCATATCAGTTTTTCATACCGAAAAGCGGAGTCGACGTTTTCAATGTATCGGACGGGGTAATGATGAGAATAGGGCAAAGTAGTGATACTCAAAAGCTCAAATATGAAAAAACGATCATTGATACCGATGGCATACAATATGTTAAGGCTAGTGGTTCAAATAGATATTTCAGGATGAAAGACGTGAGATTTACGAGGTAGCGACAATGAAACGGCTAAATTTAGTTTTTATTTTTGTGATATTTTTTGCCGGATGCACTGGACGAGTGCAGACAAATCCGCTACCAAAGCAAAGCGAAGTTGTAATACCCTCTCGCTATGCAAAGGCTAAAAAAGTAGGCATTCAAAGATCCGTGATAGATGAATACGACCGTTACGCAAGATTGATGCTTAGTAATCCGAATTCGGATGAAAACAGCATAGAAACACTTGATGAAAATATTAAGGTCGAGCAAAATTATCAGAAAACGGTCGTTCCTAAGCAAAGTCTTAGATCGATGAATATTTGGGAAAGAGGCAGAAACATTGCCGAACAAAATTCAAAGGTCGAAAAATGAATAAGATAATTTTAGCTCTGCTATTAATGGCAGTTTCGGCTTTTGCGGCAAGAGAGAGCGATAATATTGTAGAAGGGAGCGCCTATGGCGAAAAAGTAGTAACTGAAAGCCCTAATAACGACATAGGTGAATATCAATCAAAAGAGCATTTTAGAAGGGAAGCTATCCTAAATTTTATTATTTACAATAATGCTCAAAATAACGCAGAATATACGGCTGCGAAGGCATCTTTAATTGACGTAGTAGATCAAAATTTAAGCGCCAGCAGCACACCGTCGATCGTAAGAATGGATAACAATCTAACCGTAGCCGGCTATTGCTTGATTAGAGATGACATACTCGTAGGCAAACAACCGGGTGCTGGAAAATTTATATGCAATACGAATATCGGTCAGCTCGAAATTTTTGGAAATTTAACCCCGGTAAATGAGACTTCAACTCTAATTTATGATCCGGCGTATATCGAATTTAAAAATTGGAGATACAGAGTAATAAGAAGCCGGGTGCTTAATGAGGCCAAGACAACCTATAATATCGCCACATACGTCAATGATCGAAAGCTCGCGGAGATTGCTCTGACAGCTACCAGCAATAGCGCAGATGTAATAAAGACGCAATCAAGCGACTATCTATCGGAGCTCAAGGAGAGCAGAAGACGTAATACCACCGAATACGTAACAGTTGGAAATGGTGCGAATTCCTATATCGCTCCTATCCAAAATCAAAACACAGAAAAACCGAATGCGATGGATTATGTGACGAAGGCGGCAATTGATATTACGGCTGGAATTGTGAAAAATACCGCAGAAATTTTCAAAAAGGATCTGCCGTACCTATATGAGATAGTGGGCGGAAGTAGAATTTATATCGATTTAGTCATTGACAAAAAAGGAGAAAAAATACAATGAAAAAAGTCATTTTAATAGCATTAACTGCGTACGGCTGCTTTGCGAGCAATGAAGCCGAGGAGTTTTTTTATCAAAGAGGTTTAGACGCCGGTTATGCTCAAGGCTATGAGCAGGGAGTAAAGGATGCGTTTGAAGAAGCAAAAAAGATTCTTGCCAAATATAAAAACGAAATCAGAGCCTATGAAGTAGGAAAATACTTCATGCAAAAGGGCTATATCACGTATCCTAAGGTTTGGCAAAGGGTAGATAGCGACGGAAACGTAAAGATTGAGATCCAACCGAGCAAGATCGAAAAGCAGCTTAATATTTCGGAAATTTTCACGAAATTTAATACGCTTCCTACTAATCCTTATCCGGAAAGGATCAAGGGAGATCCTTTGGAGGCCAGAAATAGTGTATATGTGGCGAATAGAGACGCTTCTACGTTTATGCCGGCATCGGCTGATAGTAATCAAAACATCATCACCATCAGCATTGAAAAAAGCGGTGAAAACGAAGAAATTTTGAAAAAAGCGAATCTTGTATATAGCGTGGACAAAGAAAAGAATAGGCTAAAAGTAATGTTCTTCAATAGAACAGAAAAGCAGAATTTCTGCGATCAGTTTCAAATTTGCGATTAAGGAGATAAAAATGCAAGAGATGGTTAAAATTTTTCAATACAAAATTGGAGATGAGGAGATCAACTCCGTAAATGCTAGAGAACTACATAAAATTTTAGAAAGTAAACAGCAATTCACTGATTGGATAAAACGAAGGCTAAAGGATACTCAAGCCTTAGAAAATATTGACTATACGTCATTTCATAAAAATGAGAGACGAGAAGTCGGAGCTACTACGCTAGTGGAATATATTATTACCCTAGATCTTGCAAAAGAATTTTCAATGCTTGAAAAAAATGCAAAGGGCAAGGAGATCAGGCAATATTTCATTCAATTTGAACGTGCGGCGCGAAGAGAGTTTGAAAATTTTTGTAAAGAGATAAAGAGATTAACCACTGAAATTTCAAATTTACGCGAAAAAATACAAATCCTTGAAGATCTAGTGGCTTCATCCGATAGGCTCATAAGCATGTATAAAAAACAGCTTGAGGCAAAAACGATTGACGAGGACATCCGAAGGCTTGTTAGAAGAAAAGAGCAACTAAAGCAAGAAGGATACCTATAATGGAAGAAGAAAAACTATCCTTCAAATGTGAGATGTTTTTTGGGAAAAATTGGAAATATCTATTCTGGGGAATGATAGTAGCTATTGCCATAATAGCGTGGGAACTTCATAGTATTACCGTGCAGATGGAGGAACTAAAAGCCTCAATTTACGACAATAATGGCAAAGTAGTGCTAACTACTACCGACGGCAGGGCCATAAAAGTTGTCAAAACTCCGCTCAAAGCCGAATATCTGAAACAATATGCCATAAGCGTATTTGTCAATAATTTTATCGTCTCAAGATCGGAGTTAACGGAGGGCTTTAGCAGGGCAAATATAACTACGTATAAGGATGTTTTGGAAGCGTCCAAGAGCCTTGGCAATATATATTTATATTTTCTTGACACAAAGTCGCAGAGCGAAGAGAGCAAAAGAAGCGTAGGTCAATTCATCAGCTATATCCAATGGCTGATCAACGCGGTTGCGCGCGATAAACTCCCTGAATACATCAATATTGTCGATTACACCGTAAATTCCTTTGAATACAATGGAAATAAGTATAGCATCGACATATATATCAAAGTGGCTACGAATTCGTGGATCCTATCGCAAGGACGATACCAAAACGAACGCGGGCAAGTCAGGATCAAGGCTACGGGCGATTTCGATTTAGAGCGCAGCTCCGATGTGAATCCTTACGGTATGAGGATAGATAGCTTTGAAATAGAGATGGTAACGAAAGGCGATAAGCTATGAAAAGAGCTCTTTTAGCGTTTTTGCTTTACGCATGCACGTCAAATGCCGACGTAAGACAGGATATAGCAGATAGTTTATGGGCTGCCGCTACAAGCAGCAATATAGACGTAAGGGTGCTATATACGATTGCAAAGACGGAGAGTGATTTTCAGCCATATATTATCAGCTTTTTAACAAGCGACACGGGTTTAATTAAAAAACTAAGAGCGGGTTTCAAAGGCAGCATATACCGCTTTAGAAGCGCAAAATATAATAGCTCAAAATATGCCGTGAGCATATCCAGCAATAGTAAAGAAGCGATGCTGGAGCTTGCGAAATTCTTTTGGGATTTTGATTTTAACATAGACTTCGGTCTGATGCAAATTTCCAAGCAAAATTTAAAAAAGGATGAGCTTGAGTTCATCTTTGATCCGCAATACAATGTTTCCAAATCAAAAGAAATTTTAGCTCTTTGCGCCGGTAGGTATAGCTCGGCAAAAGACGCTATCGAGTGTTATAACAAAGGTTTTGCGGCCAAAAAGAACTATGATTATTACGCTAGATTTATGAATTATTTCGATAGCTTTTTTGGAGAAGGCAAATGAATCCCGCGTTGCTATTTTTGATCATCTTAGCCGGTATGGGGCTTTATGCCGGCTACAAAAATGAAAAGGCACAAAAAGAGGTCGAAAAAACGCTTTTTGGAAAGGTATTAGCGCCACTAAAAGGGCTTTTTAATGAATTTTACTCCAACAAAGGGTTGGTAATCGATGATATTTTAAACGACCATATTCTGATCAACACTCCATATAAGAATTTATACGGAATAAAACTCGAAGGCAACGGCAATACGCCGATATATTTTGATGAAATCGGCGTAAAAGAGATCTTTCGAACCTATCAAAACACAAAAGATGCCTTTTTTTGGTATGTCATTTTAAAAAACGGATACTATCACGGCCAGTATCTCTTTGGTTACAATCAAAATTTACTAAAATCGATAGCGAATAAGTATAAATTGACCTTTTTAAGCGGCGCCGAATTGGCAAACGCGGTTTTAGATCTTTTTTTGCAAAATCAATATTTTGTTAAAGACAAAGATATTCATAGAACCGTATCGCTAAATTTTAACTCTAGATTAGAGAGCAACTATCAAACCTTCGCAAAGCTAGCGAGGGAAAATATCTATCAAAATCTATGTCATACGGATTTATATCAATCCTATAAAGCTCTTGAAGGAGCACAAAAGACAAATATTCAAAACATTTTTAGAATGAATTTTAACGGTGCGATTTGGACGTATTTTAACCTTAGCCGCAAGAGCATAGAAAATCACATTTCGCGGTTAATAAACTTTGCCCGCTGGACGGGAAATAAATCCCATTTTACGGCTCTTAAAGAGGCTTATGATCTAGGAGATCAGCAGCTGGTAATAGTTAATAGCGTAGCTTGTTTTAAAAGCATCGATGAAAGTATCATAGGAGATTTTGGTACATCTTTGAAGATGGATTTTATTAAGAAGAATATTTTTAAGACTAAAAGTTTGCAAAAGACTCCTTTGAAGTTTAGAGATAGCGAGTTTGACTTTTTGGCATCAGCAGAATTTCTTGGCAACTTTATCGCCTGCGTACACAAAAAGAATGTAAAGAACGCTGATTTTTGGGGATATGATAAAAACGGAGGCTTCATAAACTATTCTTTTGCAGCCGAAAATCACAACCCTCACGCGGTCATAGTGGCCGATCCCGGTGCAGGAAAGAGCTTTACACTCCAAAAAATTATATCGTCGATGCTGGATATCGACTATAAGACCCGCAAGGCAAGAAATTTAAATAAAGATAAAGTCATAGTGAGATACTACGATATAGGATTTTCGAGTAGAAGACTGATCGATTTTCTTAAAGAAAACGGAGAAAATAGCATAGCTCGCGTGGAAAGCGATCTATCAAATTTTAGTTACAACATTGTAAATTTAGATGATAGCGGCAAGGAAACATATGAAGCCGACTTGATTTTTTCGGCGGATCTTATAAATTTGATACTTTCATCTCAATCCGCTAACGCAGAAACCATGACTATTGGCGAGATGAGCCTTTACCAAGATATTTTACGTTTGATTTATGAGGGGAAGGCAGAGTATCAGGATTATCGAGTCCGAGATATAAAAAATCAAAACTTAAAAGATAAAATTTTAAAAAGAGGTTTTTCTGCAAATGAATATCTGAAAAATTTGGGAGATGAATTCGAATTTCTTAAAAAGCCTCTTTTGATTGATGTTATTAAGTACGCAAAAATTCAGTCCGAAAATCAACAGATCCCGGACGATATTAGGGAAAATTTTCAGGGTCTACATAAAAAGCTTGTCGATGTCGACAAGCTTAACCTCTTTTCAAATTTTGATACAGAGGATACGGTAAATGCGAATTTCTTGAGTATGGAGCTCAATAATTTCAAAGAAAATAGCCTATTTGTGCCTATTTTTGTTAGCACCTTTCAAAAAACATACCTCAAGGATAGATCCTATGCAGTTATGAGAATGTATCAGGGATTAAGTGTTTCGAAAAAAGTTTATGTCGTAGAAGAGATCGCAAATTACTTTAGAGTACCGTATTTTGAGATAATGTTCGATAAATTGGCACTTGAAGCTAGAAAATACGGGGTTCATTTCATCTCGATCGCCCAAAAATTGGTGCATATTCCGGAGCGTATAATCGGAAACATAGATACTAGAATTTTTCTTTTAGCGCCCGACAAAAAGCGCGAATTCATCGACGAGGTGAAGAAAATTCTCAATCCCGGACAAAATGTCATCGATAGGCTTGAGGATACCGATGAATATGAACTCTGCGTATGGTATTCAAGAGGAGTCTTTAATTTGAAGCTGCCAGTAAGCAAATTTGAAGAAAAACTTTTCAATACCGATCCTACGAAAGTTGCAAAGGCGGAAGAATGAACGATAGCTTTAGCGCAGGTTCGCACCTAATTTCTACCGCTACAGTATTCGGCGCTGCGGCGCTTGCTTTTGCTATTTTTCCTTTTGGGATCGTGCTGATACGAGCTTTTTTGAAGGCGAGGGAAAGCACTACGAGCGGCTTTAGTATTTTGGGGTCGGTAATGCTTGCTTTCGCAGTGCATTTTATGGCCTGTGTTCTATTTATGGCAATCGTCAAAATACTTGATATTGCCTATACTTCAATTTTAGAGGAGGATCATTACATTACAAATAAAATTTTTAGAATCTTTTGGGCTAGCGACAGAAGTGCCGTATTTGCCCTAACCGGAGGAGGTGCAACAAATGACGCGCTAGGAGCGTATTCAATCCTTTTGCTAATTCAGACCATCGGCAGAATCGTGCTTTATAATATGCCTATTTTGGTGATCGTCTTGGGGATTAGCTACGGCGTTTACCAAGCCAACAAGGACAATTATAAGCAGGATTATCTCGGGGTCATCGTATTCAGTATGGTTAGCTTCATAGCCGTAAGCACTATATATGTAGCTTGGGCGTATATAGCTAGCTTGGCGTTGTTTTTGCCGGATGGTAAAAACCTTTTCTTTGCGATTCACCAATATTGGCAATCGCAATTATTAAAATAAATTTTTAAGGAGTAGAAAATGGCAACTGTATGTCCGCTTTGCAAAAAAGGAACATTGAAAAAAGGCGATAAAATGGTTTATTGCGACGGCTATAAACCGAAGAAAGAAGGTAAAGATTGGTTCAATAGCGGTGAGTGCGAATTTCACATTCCGTATAATCAGAAAGCTTTTGGTAGAACGCTTAATGCAAACGATATTAAAAAACTCGTTGAAGGAGAAACGCTAAAGAACGCCAAAGGCGATACGCTAGAGCTTGATTTGGAAAATACGGAGTTTTTTACGCGAATTACATTCGCGCCGCGCCCGGAAGATAAGGATCTATAATGAAAAAACGCATTATATTTTTTGCGTTATTACTTTTTGGAGTAGGCGCAGCTTATGCAGCCGGGGAATTCGACGGAGTAGACAATGTAGTTAAAAACCTTGACTCATCCGTCTCAACAACATCTGGAAGCGGTATGAGAGCTGCCATGGCTTGGGCTCCGGTGATTTTATTTTTCACGGGTTTAGGCATAGCTTTTAAACAATCCAAAAAGGAAAGCGAGCAGCAGGGTGATACCTATAAAATTGTCATTGCGTGCGTTGTAGCCAGCGTATTGGGCGCTTTCGTCGGTATTTTAGCCGATGCTGTTTTGGGTAGAATACTAATGGGCGATAGTATGAAAGGACTTCAGGTAGTATGGGAATACTGGAAGTCGGCATTAAGCGCGAAATAACTATAAGAAGCGCCTTCTAAGACGCTTCTTATTTTGACGGAGGGATATTATGAAAATTCTAATATTTTTGAGCCTTTTGCTAGTTTCTATTCTGGATGCAAAATGCTATAAAGTTCCGTGCCAGCCCATAATTTTTATAAATAAAACTCAGGCCATTGCGGATATAGAGCGTAGTTACGCAAGAAATATGCAAGCTCAACGACAGTTGGAGCAGAAGTATATCGAATATAACGCCGCTTTGGCCGAGCAAAATGAGCTACTCGAGAAGATTCAAAAGCTCAAATCCGACGGATTGATGAGCGAAAAAAAGATAAATTTTTTGTTACAAAAGGGTATATCAATCCGCGAGAATAATATTCAAAAAACCAATAATGCAGACTTTTTGGGAGAAAAATAATGGGGCTTGCGATATTTGCTACGATTGTATGCTTGATTTTTTGGCTCGGTAGTGGGAATTCGGCCGCAAAAGATGAGGCAAAAATTACAAAAGCCATAGCGCTTGGAGGCATCATTATTATTTGGATCACTTACCTGCTAAATGACGAAAAATATTCAAGCCCTTGGGTTTATATCATTTTTATAGCTGTGGCAGGCTATTTTTATTCCTACGTCCGGAAGGTAGTCAAAAAAAATCAAAGTAGCATTTCTATGAAAGAGACTTTGGCGCCAAATTTTATCAAAGCAAAGAAGGAGAGCTATTGGGATATATCCTCTCAAAAGATCATCGACTTTTTTAACTATCGAAGGGAGATCAAAAGCGATAGAGTGGAGACACATCTGAATAAGCCGTCGAAGGAATTTTATAGAGTTTATGGCAATGATGAAAAATACCTTACGAGTAATATTTTTCACGAGATGAGGGATTTAGAGCTTACTAGGCTTTCAAATTTAGCCGAGATAAGTAAGATAAATTTATACAATAAAATTTATGAAAAAATCAAAGAATTTAACGATTCTATCGAGATGTCGATAGATTATGAAGGAATTTTAAAGGAAAACGACAATATTGCGGAATACTTTTTGATAGATCTATGGTGTAGATTTACGAAGCCTTTCAATATAGGCACCGCAAATTTGATAGTTTTGGCAAGAAATTTCACACAAAGCGAATTGATCGGCGCCTTGGATAATGCGGATCTAAATTCCGTAAAAAGGCACGGCGCGGGTTTATATTTTAAGTATGCGTTATTTAAAAATCTCATACCGCAAGAGGTGCTGGATGAGGAGAAGCACGCGGCCGAGCTTTTAAAAACTAAGGAACAAAAAGAGCTTAAACAGCTTCTTTTAAGCAGAGAAAACAAGGAATCTCCGAGCGCGGAAAGCATCGAAGAATCCATTACTTTTTACGAGAAAATTCTAAACAAAGAGGCCGCAGATGAGCTTTGAATTCGGAAAACTAATTAAAGCCAAAAGACTTAAATTCGCGGTAACGCCTCATGCCGTTTTTAGCAGCGATCTACACGCGAAGAACTTTTTAGGCTATTTTTTCAATACAACTCCAAAAAATATCAATGAACGAACTAAAATTAACGCCTATTATAGGCCGGGCGAAGAGATATTGCTACAAGGCGAGGCCGTGGAGCGCAAACTCAATGTACAAATTTTAGATGAGATCCAGCGTAGCAGTTTCGATAAAGTGGAAAATATAACCGTATACCACAATATCTTAGAACTTTGTATGCTAGAGGGCATCGATACAAAAAAGGAAATTTTTAAGGCGCTTAAGGAATTTGCTGATTTCTGTATAGGCGCGTTGGAGCTTGATGCGATTATTTGCGGCTACCACTTCAATCAAGACGAGCCGCACCTACATATCATATACGCAAAAGCTCAAGCAAACGAAACAAAGGATGATTCAATGTTAAATGAGGACGAGGATCTATAATGAAAGACAAAGAAAAGCTGGGGATTTATAACGTTACCTTTAACGATAAAAGGGCTACGCCCGTAACTCTCAACCCAGATATTGCCTTGGTTGAGAATGCGGTCATAGATACGGTCGTTATGTATGTTAAGGGTTGGCATAACATAAAAAGAGATAAGGGGATTGGTGCAGAGCATCTGAAATATCATTTAAAACAAGGAGCAATAGGTGAGGTTAGCCTAGAAGAGTTACTTAATTTAGGTAGAAGTCTAAGAAAATATATGAAAATTTTTGGGGAACCGTTTTTAGAAGATAAAACTAAAACCGGAAAAGTATTTGAGTGGCAAGATTCCGACGGGATTAGATTTAGAGTAACTATGGATAGCAAAAGACAAGCTGGGGAGGAGGGTCTAATTACGCCGCTATCCCTCCCCAATAAGACTATTATAACATTCTATTCTGATAGAAATCTTAATGCAAGAATGGTTTTTAAAAACCCGGCGGTACGGGAATTTTATGAGTCTAAAAAGCTTGATGACGTCGAAGACTACTCCGCCGTTGAAGAGATCAAGGCGGAAATTTCAAAGAGCTCCATAGAAAAGATCGACGTCGATACGAATAAAAATTCAAAAAGAAGGAACGGCAATGGCAGCTGAAGTGGAATTCGTTAAAGAACGGTTTTTTAAACCTGATAGAGAAAATTTAAAGTCCTTAATAGCAAAAGATGAGACTATACGGCTTTTTATCTATGCCGTCTTTATTGCGTGCATAATATCCAGTGTTTTTATGATTATCAATCCGTCGCCTACGTTAAATTTTGTTTCAAAGGCCACGGCCGCATCCTCTGTAATGCTTGCATTGACGATATATATAGGTAGAGATAAGGTACGCAAGGCAAAGAACGAAAATATCACCGAAAACAAACCGGGCAAAAACTACTTGATAAATATCGGCTACGAGGTCAAAACCCTATACGGCAGCGCTTTAAAATCGTTCAGGGCAGCCAATAATATAGTTCGGCCGTTACTGCTATGTGCAGAGCAATTCAAGCGCCACATGCTTATTATGGCCACGATTGGCGCCGGCAAATCGGTATTTATGAAAGGAATGATCGAGCAGCACGTTCTAAACGATGGCGGAGGACTCTGCGTAGATGGTAAGGGCACCGCTGAATTTGCAAAGGAAATTTACGCTCTTTTCGTTGCCATAGGCAGAGAGGATGATTTTATTCATATCAATTTTTTGGATATGGATCATACTCATACCATCAACCCGCTTTTAAGCGGCAGCGCCGAAGCGCTATACGAAATTTTAATTGCGCTACTTGAGGGCGAAGAAAATGAGTGGAAGGCCAAACAGAAAGGGTTTATGAAAAATATCCTCAAGCTGCTTGTTTGGCAGCGCGATAATGAAAATTTAAAGTTAGACTTTTCCGCGCTATCGTGCCTTATTCCCTTCGCCGCTGTAGTCGAAAGTGCCATACTCTACCGTGATAAAGTCTATCTAAGCAATGCGTTGGATGATTTTGTGAGCTATGTCAGCACGGCATTATCGATGCAATTTGAGAAATTTCTAAAAGCGGATCCCGAAGAGATTAGAAAAAGGATGCAAGAGGCTTTATCAAACGGGGAGCAGGGGGCTTATGATGCCGGTATGGCCGCTCAAGCTTGGATTGATATTATTACCAGTCTAAAAAGCGATTACGGTCGCGTTTTTAATACGCAAACGCCTACTATCTCAATGTGGGAGGCCGTGCAAAAAAACAAATTTATCTTCGTTACTCTTCCTACTATGGCAAGCGATACTACACCAAAACAGCTTGGAAAACTCATTTTAGGCTTAATAAAAGGGGTGGCGGCCGAAAAAGCCGAAAAGGCGGTAGAGCCGAAAATTCCTTTTATTTGCTGGTTCGATGAGATCGGGTCGTATATCATAGAGGGCTTCGGTCGTCTGATGTCGAAATCACGCGCCTTAGGAATTTCAATCATTCCGATATTTCAATCCCCGGCGCAAATAGATTCCGTAGGAAAAATAGTCGGCAGCGAGAGCTTGGAAAGACGTGAAATTTTTGATACCACGGGAACACATATTTTGATGAAAAATATTCACCCGGAGACCACGGAACTTTACAATAAAATGATTAAGCAAAAGCGCTTTATTGATATGGATTACGTCGATAAAAGAGAAAGCATCAAAGGCCAAATAAGCGCAGAAGACCATTACAGGGTTGAAAAGGAAGATGCAATTAAGCATGAGGAGGTCATCGGTATGAATAACGGCGAGATGATGGTCTTTAACGACGGAAAGATGTACCGGGCGACGGCTACTACGGAGAGCAGCTTAGCCAAATACGGCAAAAAGATCTCATTTGAGCTAAAATTAATGAATAGCCCTATACCGATTACGCAGTATATCCCTAAAAAGCAGTTTTTGATGGATGCGTATAGGTTATATAAAAAGCTAGGACTTGATGAGGAAAAGAGGGAGGCGGCATAAAATGAAATCACTAAATTTAGAGAGAAGGAGCGAGAGATGAAAATTTTAAATGTTTTGGCAGCGTGCGCCATAGTCTTGAGTGTAGCAATCGCAAATCCGCTTGAAGGAGTCAATCCGGGTAAAACGCAAAAGGGCGGTATAGGCGGAACGATAGATAAGATTAACGATAGCCTAGATGCTCTACAAAGGACGATAGAGAAGATCAGAGAAAGTCCTATAGGCAGATGTTACGATTTATCGGGAAGAAATTACGATATTTGTAGTTTGGTACCGGATCTGGAGGCGGGGTTGAACGTTTGTTCGCTAGCTCCGAATATCCCGGGGCTTCATAGAAGGAGCAGCTCCATTTGGGCTAATACCGAATTTATTAGAGAGTATTGCGCCAATAGAAGCAAATACGAGGGAATGGGCGGTATAGGAGGCAGCGATAGCGATATTTTCATTTTGGGTCAAAAAGGCAAGGGCGGTAGGCCTTATGATGCACCGGGAGAGCCCGGAGATTTCAAAAAAATCATCGCCGCTAAGAGCCCTGCGAATACGGCCTTGTTACAATTCGATCAAGAGAAGTTAAATTTTATAAAGGGGGTCGCCGAAAGTTTAGGCAGAAAGAATATCGATACGGTAACTATCGATGATATAGTAGCAAAAGCGCCTGCGAATATAGATGAGTTTAAAAATATGAGGTCTTTAAATATCGAGGCTTTAACAAGAGCTTCCGTAGAATTCTCCCCATATAAATTTAGCACAATATTAAGCAATAGGTTGAAAAACACTACCGATATAAACGCTATGAGGGCTATAGCGGAGCAGGAGGTTTTAAAAGTTCAAGGTTATCTAACAGATGAAATGCGCAATAGAGGAAATTTGGCTTTAAAACTAGCTTTCAGCAGGGAGTTTTTGGCTACCCCTACCAAAGAGTATATAGATATTCTTAGAGAGGATGTCAAGATCGAAAACGTTCTTAGGATCAATAAGCGTATGTGGGTAGAGACAAAAATTTTAAGTGATTTGAGCGAAGAGCTCGAAAAGAAAAAGGATCTTATAGCTCTAACAGCCGAAAAAGCGATCATTATGAATACTAAATTTGACGCAAGAGCCGCACGAGAAGAGATAGAGGCACTGATTCGCTAAAGGATGATTTATGAAGAGGATGTTTTTATTTTTAGCTTTTGCGTTAATCTCCTGCGCCTGCGCCGATGAAGTCATAAGCCAAGGCGAAATTAACGAAAAAGAGCTATTTGTTGCAAACGACGACGTTATAAAAAGTGAGTGTAAGCCACAATGTAGGCAGGTCGAATCTAAATTTAAGGCTTTGGTCGTAGGATTTGATCCGCAAAGCGGAGTTACCTCTTGTATCATCGTTCCAAAAGATGATTTTAGCAATACGCTAGGAATTAATGCCAATACGAAGAATACCACCTGCATCGATGAAACCAATCAAACGATAAATGATGGTTTTTTATCAAGCGATATTAAGCCATATAGGTCAAGCTTAGGCTATAAGCCGGAACAGATGACGCTTACTCGCTTCCTTGCTGGCGTAGTAACCCTAGATCCGGCTGTAGTAGATTTTTCTCAAACGAAAACTACCGGGATCTTACACCTCAAAGATCCTAGCGCCATATATGGAACGAATACGGTAGACGTTCAAGGAAGGCGCGAGCTAACCGCAACGGCGAATAATCTCAATAAAGCAAATTTGGCCTATTATGCAACGCTTTTTTCCAATATGTCGGCGGTATATACCGCGCTGCAATACATGCTACTCGTTTGTATCGGCGGTTGGTTTTTTGCCGTTATGGCCGTTAGAAACGCAAATAATAAGATGGAGAGCTCGAACGAAAAACAAAAAATTTTAAACACTCTTTTAGTTCCAGTGCTGGCGTTTGCCGCTTTTTTTACACCGATTCCTGAAGATAGCGGAATGACGGCTACGCCTATTCAAAAGATTATGCGCGCCGGCGCCTCTTTGAGCAATACTTTTGCTGATAAGTTAGGAACCGTGGGCGCGGAAAGCTACATGCAAAAGCTTTACGGCAGCGTAGGTGCATATACTTGGGAGAAGGAAAAGCTCTACCGAGAGAATAAAAAGAACTATGCAAATATCATCTCTGCTTATGAGAAGGGATATAAGGAGTGCCAAGATAGGTTTAGAAATATCTCAAGCTTTCTAAATACGCCGGAGGGTACACAGAAATTTGACCTCAATTCAAAAGGAGTTGAAAACGAGAAATATACTTTTCGAGGGTGCCAATACATAGAGTATCGATTAAGCTCTTTTTATAGCCTTAACCGAGAAAATCAAGTATTTTTAGAAGCGCTTGAGAAAAATTTGAGGAACAATGAGCTTAATACCAACCTTCGACAGATAGATGAAAGTATAGGCCGAAGACAAAACGAGCTCGGCTGGATCAACTCGACGATATTGCCCGGAATGGTCATTTTAATTGAAAATATATCCGCAATAGAAGAGAATTCCGTTGCGAATAAAATTATTGAAGACAATAAAAATAATATAGAAAAGGCCAGTAGAGACCGAGCAAAAATAAATCAGATAGAGCGGAACAAAGATAGCTGGATGCCCGAATCGCTTGCGAACTGGATAGACGATAATTTAGTAGATGCAGGAGATATAGCCGGTAGACTAATGGGAAATTTAAGCTATACGATGTTACCGGGAGCCGGCGAATTACTAAGTGGCCTTACTCTAAGCGACGATACGATTAAGATGTTTACCGATAAGATGCCGCTATTGGGAAAAATTGCAGGGAAAGCGGTAAAAGCAGGCTCTTTTATTCTAGCAACGTTTCTAACAGCTTTGATATATAGCCATATTTTGAATTCATTGCCTTTGGCGGTTGCGATCGTAGCCGGAGCATTGGCGTTTTTGGGCTACATAATAGAGCTTGCAAAGTACTTCTATGTTACGCCGTTTATAACGGCATTTGCACTTACGACTGGCAAGGTCAATAAAATAGCGGAGTTTTTGGTAACGGGTATTGCGCTATTTCTAAAGCCTATATTGATCGTAATATTTTTATACTTTGCGATATTTATTTATGGGCTTTTCAATGATATATTTATGATCTATGCGGTAGAACAGCTCAATGTACTTAGAGAGCTGCAAAGCCAATTCTGGCTTACCGCCGTAATCACTACGTTTCAAGTGATATTGAAGATCGTAGGAGCAATAGGCTCGATGTATATTATGTGGAGTATTATATTGAAAGCGCCGGCTTGGCTATTTAAAATGGTCGGTCTAAATGATAGCGCTGCTGCGGGGTTTGCTACGGAGCAGCTGGGGCAAAAGTTGGAGAAATACAGCTTCCAGTTGTGATATAACTATGCTATTAGATTGTAATAAAATACTATTTAATAGTAAAATATTACAATGAAATTGTATTTTTCTATGAAATTATGGTATAATCGCCATAAAATTTTAATGAAAGGTTTGAGATGAAAAGATTGTTTTTAGTATGTTTTTTGCTTTTGGGATCCGCAAATTTTTTGTTTGGGCATAAAATGGCTGAAGGCGGTAATGATTGGTATAGCGATATTGGTTTGTATAGTGGCGATTATGTAAGTATGGATAGAATTGTAGGACGAAATCCGGAAACCGGGGAGGTAGATCCGATACTCAAAGAGGTCAGCAAAGAGGAATATGAGATGATAAAGGCTAAGGAGCTCAATAAAAAAGCCTATAAGAGGGCGGAAGAGGCGCGAATGAAGCTTGAAAAAGCTAAACAAAGCGGAGATGAAGCTAAGATTAAAGAGGCCGAAAGGAAGCTTGAGGAAGCTAATAGAGACGTCGAGTTATCTAAGGCTAAAATTGAGGATCTAAAAGCTAGGCAGATTGAGAAAAAAACTAAAGCGCAAAATTTAGATAGTAACGTGAGTAAAAAATAACAAAGGAGCAAAAGATGAGGTAAATATTATGAAAAAAATAGCTTTAGCTTTGGTTTTTGCTAGCGGGCTTTTTGCAAATTCACCCTCCGCGCTTAAAGATTTGACTAGAGAACACACGGACGTATTTCCTACGCATGAGGCGCAATATGCGACAATTATAAAGGAAAAAATACTTATTAAAGATCTACTGTCGATCAGGATAAATTTAGCTTTCGAGCTGGATAAATTTCGACAGCTAATTTTTAACGGCTTTTTAATTCGTGCCGAAAAGGACTTTTAGCATGCAAGAAGATGACGAACTACGTAAAAAACGAATACTCAACGTAATCTATAAAGAGCAGTACCGGCTGAAATTGGGTGTAGTGTATCTTGTTTGCACGGGTTTTAATATACTTGCACTATTGATATTCTATCTGATTCATAAGAGCGGTCTTGCGTTTGATTTCACCGCTCTAATCTATATGGCCACTATCACGATATATTACAAATTCGTGTTCAATCTTACCAGAGACGGAAGGCACTTTGATAGTTTTATGCTGAAATTTCTATCAGAGCTAAGTGCTAAAACCGATAAGAAGCTTAGAGAAAATCTAAAGTCAAATTCAGCAATCAAATTAACAAAACAAGAAGATGAAAATTTTTAAAAGGAGTTCCGATGGAAAATTTAAATAACGATCAGATCGAGCAGGCAAAAGACCTGCTTAAACGCCTAACAAGGCTTTACGGAGAGAAGGCGGATTTAGAGATTCGCCTCAAGGATCTTAGCGAAAAGATCAAATTTGAGATAGCCGATAGCTGCGATTTTAAAAATAAGCAGGGTGAAGTTCAAGCAAGCAGGGTAAAGTGGCCTTTAGTTATGGCCGCGATAAACGATATTTATAAACGAGCGCCAAGCAAGCGCGGTAATAAATTTGAACTGCTGGTGAGTGAAATGGAGGATTACAAACAGGCTTTAGAGGACGAGGACGCCGTATCTGAAGACTTAATTAGTATGCTGCCGCCGGTGCTAGACGAGCTGGATGCTTATAAGGGCTATTTTAAGGATGTGTTAGCAGATGCTTCGCTGCTCGATCAAGATACTATCAAAGCAATAGAAATGATAGCAAAGGATAAATATAAGGAGATGAAAGCTGACCGACTTATAAAAGCCGGCTATGAGGCAAAAGAGCCTAAAGACAATAGCGAGCTATTCGAGCTTAAAGAGCGACTTAACGATATTTTGGCTTAAAAATTTATGACAAGGAGATAAGATGAAAATTTTAAATGTTTTGGCAGCGTGCGCCATAGTTTTGAGCGTAGCCGGAGCCGGCAAACTTGACGGTATCAAATCGAATTCGCCTATTTTCCAAAAGCATCTCGTTGAGATCCGCAATATGGAAGAAAGCATCAAATCGGCTGGTAGCGCCGCGGAAGCGGCAGAGATGAGTAAGGATTTTGCGTGGTCGACGCTTCCCGAAGCCTTTTCGGCCGTTATAGCTGCGGACGATGCGGAGGGATTTGCGGGGATGCTTGAAGTAATGAAGAGATTAAATATGGATCTTACGAATTTTAGCAGCTTAAATAACATGTATAATTTTGCCGTCGATATAGTAAATCATAAGGCTGTGAAATGTCTAAAATTGTTAAAACAAACCGATTTCAAATTTAACGAGCCGATCGAGGACGGTAGGGGTCATCAGTGGAATTCTTTACTTGCGTATGCAAAAAGTAGCGGAGCGGATAAGGAGATTATCCGGATTTTGGAGGGCAGATGAGCTTTAAAAAATGTTTGCTAGCCTCTTTGCTGCTGTTTTTTTCCGTATGCCTTGCGGAAGAAACGTGTAAAGTATCGCGCACTCCTTTTGGAAATCTCATTCGACAGAAAGAATCCGGCGGTCATTATGGCGCTTGGAATGAATATAAAACGAATTCTTCCGGAAAGAGGTATCTAGTAAGCCATGTTAGCGGAGACGGCAAAAATTTGACCAATATGACGCTCGCGGCCATAGTCGAGGAGCAAAAGCAAGGAACCATGTATGCCGTAGGCGCATACCAGATTGTCAATACGACAAAAGCTCCGGTATTAAATGAATCGATCAAGTATTTGAGTCTTAATCCGCTTGAAATTTACAACAAAGAGCTTCAGGATCGTATATTTGACGAGTATCTCACAAAATACAAGAGGAGCGCGCTGCATAGCTATTTTTATGGCGCGGGCGATATAGATAAGGCAGCCCTGCAGGCCGCGCAGGAATGGGCGAGTATGCCCGTTAAAAAGGGAACGACGCTATATCGAGGCGGTGTTGCCACATCAAATTGCAATACGAGCTACTACTCAGAAAACGGCACGGACTCCTCTACAATATGCTATGAGACGCTTATAGAGGCTCTGAAGGTCAGCCGGGAGCAATTACAATCAGGTACGTGCAACCCGGAGAAAGAAGTCAATAAAGACAAAGAGGCAAAAGAAGCCGAGAAGCAAAACGGCGGCAATAACCAAACAAAACCGGATAATCCGGGCGGATATAAGGATATAAATGTCGGCCCGAATCCGGGCGGAGCTTGTGGCGGCTGCATAGATTGGGGATTGGGAGCGCAACTCGGCAATAAGTCTTTGGCGCAATTTCAAAAGCTCGATACGGAAACTTTTTCAAAAGTTGAAGAGATCGTTTCAAAAATTAATACCGCGCATCAAAATTTAGAGCTTCAATCAAAGGATATTTTAGAGACCGGGCAGAAAATTTTACAGCTTCAAGGCACGATAGAAAGGGAAATTCAATATAATCAAAATATGATCAATTCTCTGCAAGACATCATAAATTCGAAAGACGCTACAAGGGGATTTGGGAAATGAGAATTTTCAAAATACTAAGCCAATATAGGCGCGATTTCGTAGCTATTTTCGAGTGTGAACATTGTGGCTTTAAAGTCGAAAAAAGGGGATATGACGACAAAAATTTTCATCACAACGTTATCCCTGAAATGACGTGCGATAAATGTGGCAAAAAAGCGGATCAAAACTATCGACCGCTTGAGCCGAAATACCCGGACGATTTTCAAATTTAAAGGAGTGAAATTTGAAAAAAATAGTATTAAGCGTCTTGCTATTCGCAAATTTGATGTTCGGCGCAATATGGAGCAGTAGCGCGCAAGACGGCATAACTCAAGCTTTTGCCGAATACGATGCGAAGATTAGGGCATTGAATAATCAAATTATCCAAAATTATAACCGCATTTTAGCTCAAGCGGAAGAGATTGCGAAGAACTGCGAGACGAAACGAAGATTACTGGAGAATCAAAGCGAGTTGCTCAAAAATGGAACTCTAGAGCAAAAAAATATTAATTTTAACTTTAAAAAGCTAAAATTACTTCTCGATAATGAGGCGACGAGATGAAAAAGATAGTTTTGTGTTTATGTCTTTTTTCGGCTGCTGCCGTAGCGTGTGTGTGCACTATCGATATTGTTAACGGTTTTGTGGGCTCAAGGAGTCAAATTTCGGCTACTATAGATAGTGCTACAGCAGAGATTGAGGGAAATTTAATACCTGCTGTAGAAAAGAATATTGCGGATATTAAAAAGCAAAACGAAGAGCTTGCAAAGCTTCTTAAGGCTTATATGCTAGAGGCAGAGCAAAAACGCAATATCATATTTTATTTGGAAGAGATCAATAATATACAATGAAAAAACAAAATATGATGAAGAGACAAGACTTCATACGGGCGCTTGACGAGTTGGGAGTTGACTTGTCTGAATTTTGTGATTTGGCCAATATCAAACGACGAACTTTTTTTGCATATAGCTCTAAAGCAGAAATGCCGATTTTATATGTTAACATTATAAAATTGCTTCGACAGATTCACGAAAAAGAACAAAAGATTGAAAACCTATCCAAAGAATTAGAGATTTTGAAAAAAGCTATAGAAATTTCAAAAGATATAACGAATAAAATTATATAAAAATATATAATTTTATTTAAAAGTTATGTATTTTCTCATAACTTTTGGTATAATTGCCACTAAAATATTTTTCAAGGAGTGGCAAAATGCAAAATTTCTCACAATGGCTCGACGACTTCACTATAGAGCAGCAAATCAACCTAAACGATAGATTCACATTCAATCGCGAAAACGGGGCTAAAGAGGTATACACCGTAGGTCAAATTTTTGAGTTCATCAAGACACAATCAAAAGAAGCTCAAGACAAATTCGCCGATAGCCTTCAAAAAGGCCTTAAAGCACAAAATCTAATGGGATATTTATATTCTGCAAGTAAGTATCTTAAAATCCAACAAGAAGACAAACGCCAGCAAAAAGAGCGACAACCGGAAGCTGCTAAAGAGAATAAGCAGGCAGACAATAAACCGGCCAAAGAGCAAGTAGAGATTAAAGATAGCGCTGCTGCCAAATTTGAGGATTTGGAAAAAAAGCTTAAAGATCCGAAAACACAAGATAAAGCTCTTGAAGATTATGACGAGTTTATCCGGCATTTTGGTTCGCTACATCAATACTCGGCCAGTAACCTAATGCTTATAGCATCGCAACTAAAAGATCGTGGCTTAGAATTTTCAGAAGTCATAAAATCTGAGAAAGATTGGAACGAAATGTCAGTATCCGTCAAAGACGATCCGCTTTACGTATTAGTGCCGAAGGACGTGCCGTTATACGAACTAGAAATGATCAAAAGAGAAGACGGTAGCACAAAGCGTGTTTATAAGTTAGATGACAATGGTAAGAGAATACCCGCAAGAGATGAGAATGGAAAATTTAAAACTGCTAAGCGTTTTGAGCTTAGCGGTAAAGTATATAGTGTAGATCAAACGGACGCTTACGAAAAAGGCATAATGAAAAAAGGGAAAGACACTCGTATGCCCGGCTTAAATATTGATCGAATAATGCTTGAAAAAGTAAAGGATACGCTTTCGGCAGCTTTAGACGTCGATATACACATTAGGCCGTTGCGAGATTCCGGCAGCTCTTACTCTACGTTTAAAGACGGTAGAAACCAAATACACGTCAATACCAATATACCTATAGACGCGCAACTTAAGGCCATGCTGTATGAAGCCGGGGATAGAATTTTAAATAAACAAGATTTTTTTGCTAAAAAAGAACCTGATAAGCTAAGACGCCTATGCGAGGCCGAGAGCTTTGCTTTTGTAATATCCAATCAGCTAGGGATTCCGACCGAGCCTACAAAACACGCAGGTATATATCTAAGAAATGGAGATACGGAATGCAAAGAAGTATATCTCAAAGATATATTTAGTGACGTCGCAAAAGCGGTCAAGACGTTTAATGACAAAGTGGACGTGAACAAACTATCGAACGAAATCGTCGATAAACAAAACGAGACGTTAAAGAGTAAATTTGAAGCATGCAAAATAGAAAGATCTGGATCCGATAAAGAAAGCGCCGCAGTAGCTACGCTTGCTATGTTTTATAGTGTCAAAGACAATCTAAACGGAGTATATTTCGATGAGCTTGCGAATCTGACGAATAGAACGTTCGGCACTAAATTCGATTATGAATACATAATGGCGATAAGGGCTGCAACGCAAAATGGAGAAATTAAACCCGGGCAAGAGCATTATGATATGGCGGGCATTTATCAATCTTATTATAAAAGCGATATAGATGAAATAAACGCTACTCTAAAAAAAGGCGAGATAGTGGATTATTCATCGGTAGATGATATTAAAGATATTATGCAGGAAAGCGATGAAGCGGCTCAAGACTTTCAAAAATTCAATTTTGATAAGAAAGAAGAGCCAGATTTTAAAGAAACAAAAGAGCAAGCCAATAGACAAGCTAGAAGACAATAAAAGGATATATTATGGATGAGAAATATTATAACGATATAAAGAATTTTATAGATGAGCATTTTGATGTGGTGCCGACGTGGCTAATGAAAAAGGCTTATTACAACGAAGAAAATATGAACGATCTATATGAAATGACGGTAAGCGATGACGAACCCGACAGTATGTTGCCGGATCGGGAAGTGATGTATGTATCGGAAGATACTGAAATGGATAAATTTATAACTGAAAATGTAGAGAAAGTCAGCAAAATGGGTTTTCGAATTTTTCAGATCGATGTTGAGGATAGGATACTATTGGGTTCAGATCAATGGCAAATCAATGACAAAGGACAAACATTTTATGAGGCTTCCGTTGCTCCACTTATGGAGGCCTTTAATAGCTACCAGAACCAAGTCGAAGACTATTCCGCCGTTGAAGAGATCAAGGCGGAAATTTCAAAGAATTCGGAAAAAAAGACCAGCGTCGATACGAATAAAAATTCAAAAAAGAATTTAGCAAAATAATCAGAGAAGATATGTACAAAGCCTACGAAAATTAAAACTTTACAAACCCCATCGATAAAAAAGAATGGATTTGGCAAGAAAGAAATTTTACAAATCCTACAAGGATTATATTAAAGTATAGATTTCAATTCCTAAGAGGATAAAATGAGACAGGACTTTGAAACCTTTAAAGCAATAATTTCAAATCCCTAAGGGATAAAATGAAGCGAAACTTTGAAAAATCGTTAAAACACAAGTTTCAATTCCCGGTGGGATGGGAATAATTTCGCTTCACGAAATGCATTATATTTTCCTATTGCTTAAATTATCTTAAATTTTTGATGGACGAAAATGATCCGTCCATAAATATTCATTACATTCTTATCCCGCCCGGAAATTTCGAGCAGACAAATTTGTATATATCACGTTCCTTTTCTGTCCAAGTCTCTTCCTTAAACTGGTCTATCCCCTTTCTAAAAGGAAAGCCCCAGCTTCCGAAATCGAACACATCACGCCAAATAAAGGCATAGGTTTTGCCGTCGGTTTTGTCTAGGACGTCAAATTCATAATAACCATCCCTACCGTCTTCGCCGCCGCGAGGCTCTACTTTCTTGTGAAATTTTGTGATTTCATATGATGCGCAAATTCTGTCCCATTCGGCTTTTTTTGCGATTTCTTTTTCTAGGTTGATTATTCCATATGGGAAGTGTAATGTTACGCATTCCTTATCCTCCGGGGTGCCAGAAAACCACTTGCGGCATCCAATACCATATTTTTGAGTGCAAAACTCATCTGCGTATTCCCAAAAAAGACGATATTTTTCCTTTTCTAATAAAAAGGGCGATAGTCCTTCAATCAGGCGCTTTTCTATGTTCTGCCTAATTTTGTTCCATTCGCTTTCAGTCTTTGCATTTTGCATAGCTTCACGATATGCTTGTGCGTCTTGCAACACTACTTCGGTATTGGCAGCTATTTGAGCTTTTGTCGCTCTTTTCAACTCGGTTAGGTCTCCTACAATGAGGGGCAAAATGCCGGCTTCATCGTCAGGAAAAAAGAACGTATTTCCGTTATATCCTTGCGGGAATTCTTTTATTTCAGCTTCTATTTCTACTCCTTCAAGCGGAATGTCGTAGCCTTTTAACACTCCAACGGTATTTGGAACCCATATATTGTATAAATCGGTTCTATATAATTCGCCATTTATTTCGATTGCGCAATTGAATCTTTTGTCAAACTCGTGAACGCCTAAAAATTTTATTCTTGTTTTCATCTTTTCTCCTTGAGGGCTACTACCCTACATATATTAAGATAGCCGCAATTTAATGGCATTTTATAAAATGCCCTTTTCTTTTAACAAATCTCTTATCAAAGCAGACCCCGATTTTATATCGTTGTTGATCAGATACATTTGCCATTTGTTATATTCGTTGATTTCAAGCGAGACGCTAAATGTTCTATATTCAGTCCTTTTGCGTCGCCTAATTACGGCCTGCACTGGAGCCGTATCAACGTTTTGCTCTTCCGCTTGGCTTACTGCACCCTGCTCCTTTACGTCGCTTTTAGCCATTATGGCATCTAGGGCCTTTGGATCTATGCCTTTATTTTTCATTGTTTATCCTTTCGTTTATTATTGAATCGATCTCTTTGAATAAATTATTAAGTTCTTTGACGGCCTTATCGTCTAGAACACCTTCATTCTCTTCGTATACGCTTCTACCTTGCCCGACTGAAAATTTGAATCTAGTTCTGTCGCGCACAACGCTATCGAGTAAAACAAAATTATGTTTATCCTTTAATGGCTCGATGACATGCTCCATATTCCTAAGGCTTGGATGAATCCTATTCAGCACGATATGCGTCAATATTTGATGATTTACATCCCGGGAGATCTCCCCTAAAATTCTATCAAAATCAAGTAGCCGCATAACTTCAACCGGGCTATCACTTACAGGCGTGATTACCATATTCGCAAATGCTAAAGCAATACGATTGAAGCTACTATCAAAACCGCCAGTGTCGATAATGATTTTTCTACTATCGCTATTTTGCAAAAAGGCGATAAAATCCTCAACTTTCTCAAATTTTAATATATCCAGTTTCGATAAACCGCCATCTAAATCTCTTATTTTACCGAAATTAGTTATCGAGTGTTGGCCATCGAGATCAGCAATCGTAACTGCCTCACCTTTGTTTTGACAATACACGGCGTAATTAAACGCAAGCATCGTCTTCCCCACCCCTCCTTTCGGATGTGAAAAAGTAATTATCATAAATTTACTCCTTACAATAAGTTACTACTTAATTTATAATTTAATGGAATTATAGTATTAATTTACTTAAATTATACTTATATTTTAGTATCAACTAACTAACATTTATTAATTACTAAGTAGTTGTTAAGTAGTTAATAACT
>NZ_CALHHX010000005.1 GCF_938030685.1 uncultured Campylobacter sp.
GATGCTAAAATCCTCTAGATCTAGTGAAGCGCTGCTAAAATCACGGATGAGCGTCCATGATACGACGGTGCGGCCGAAAAAATTATCTGCGATAACATAGCTACCCAAAAGCGAGCTTATGACCACCCAAAACAGAAATATAAATTTAAAAACCTTATGTAAAACGAACTTCAATGTTTTCATCGCTATCCTTTCAATCTAAAGCTTAAGCGGAATTCCGCCTGCAAATCCGCGGATTAAAATTCCGCGCGGGATTTCACTTATGAAATTTCGCGCCCTTTCGGTTTACGGCGAAATTTTAAGGCAGAATTCCGTGGCGAAATTTTACGACTGAATTATAAAACGGAATTCCGCCCATCAAATTTTCCCTAGAACTGCGCCTGTAAAATTCCATAAACGAAATTTGGAGCTGAAATTTTATGGGCGGAATTTCATAGCTAAAATTTCACGGCAGAGCTCAGAAATCAACTACCGCGGCAAAATTCCACACCTTAAAATTTTAAGAAAGTATGAAATTTTTTATCTGATCGCAGATCGCCTCTTCGGATTGTGCGGCGTCTATTTTTAGGGTCTCAACGCCGCACGCCGCGCATGCCTGCGCCATCAGCTCCTGCACGCGCATTAGGTATTTTAGCCCGCGAGCCTCGATTATATCGCTGCTAGCGCGCGTTTTGAGCCGATGCCTGATGAGTTGTTCGTCCGCCGAAAACAGCACGATTTTATCTGCAAATTTGCCCCCGAGCGCAAATTTATTAAGCGCGATAAGTTCGCTAAGATCTGCGTTTTCGTCGTTTGCCAGCGCATAAGCAAGCCCCGAGATGAAGCCGCGATCGCTTAGCACGAGCCTGTCCGCGCCGCCCTTTATCACGCGCTCGTAGTGCTCGGCGCGGTCTGCAAGAAACAAAAGCAGCTCGGCACGCTTTGAAATTTCGCCGCAGACCTCGCGCAGATTTATGCTGCCGCGCCGCCACTTAAAATCCTCGCCCAAAACGAGGCTTCGCACCGCCTCGCCGAGCTTCGTGCCGCCGGGCTCCTTGGTCACGATCGCCTGCGGAAAAGCCGCCGCCAGCCGCGCTATCTGCGTGCTTTTGCCCACACCGTCGATACCTTCGAATATTACATACATTTTTCGCCTTTAAATTTGTGCGCTATTTTACAAGCTTATAGCTAAATAGCGGCTTTTTTAAACAGACGGGCGCTAAATTTCGACTCTAAATCGGGCTTTTGCGCGAGCTTGTGCGAGCTGCTTTTGATCTTTCGGCGTAAAATTTTATCGGGCGCTTTGTTGCCCAGCTTTTGCTATTTGTGGTGCGGCTCGCGGTAAAATTTAGCGCTCGAATGGATGTGTCGCATAAACAGCGAGCGAGTAAATTTGCGCTTACGGAGCGCATACCAAGCGGAGCGGAGTAGGGCGTCAGCCGATAAAGGCGGCGCGCCGTGCGGATAGAATGGCACATCGGGCGAGGTAGGGCGCCATTATATACATGGTAGGATATGTGCTTTGCGAAGCGGATAGCGCTAGACGGAAAGGGCGGCGCTTTTGGCGGAGCAGGGCGGCAGCATCATTCGGCGTAGGGTATGTTTATTGGCAGTGCGGGCTGGCAAGCGCTGCGCGCAATGATAAAATCGCGACGATGAAATTTTAAATTTTGCCCTTATACGTGCTTGCAAGCTCGGGATTTATGGCTTTGGAATTTTTCCGTAGATCGCCAAGATCGCAATCGGTAGCCGTGATCGTAAAATCATCTGTCATATCAAGCGCAAATTCGCCAAGACCTGCTTTGAGCTGCTTCACGCACTCCCAAATGAGCT
>NZ_CALHHX010000006.1 GCF_938030685.1 uncultured Campylobacter sp.
AGCCGCTCGCTCAGGCTCGTATCGACCTCGAAAGTCTCTAAATTTCGATGGTTGATACCGACAATACCCGCACCTGCGAAGATCGCCTTTTTAAGATCGTCCTTATCGTGGATCTCGCACAGCGCCTGAAGTCCCAGCCTGCGGGCAAACTCGAGCAGCTCTCTTAGCTGTTTGCCTTCCAGAGCTTTGGCGATCAGCAGGATAAAATCCGCGCCGTAAACCAGCGCCTCGAGAATCTGATAGCGATCGACGATGAAATCCTTGCGCAAAATGGGCGTGCGAGTGTAGCGGCGGATCTGCGGGATAAACTCCAAATCGCCTCTGAAATAATGTGGCTCAGTAAGCACCGAAAAGGCGCTCGCACCTGCATTTTCGTACTCCACGGCAAGGCTTAGCGGCTCAAAATCCTCGCGGATAATCCCCTTGCTCGGACTTGCCTTTTTGATCTCGGCGATGATGCGAAGCGGGTCCTTCTCATCGCTTCTAAGCGCGCTTATGACGTCGCGCGGCTCGTAGGGATTAGCGCTTAGCGAGCGGCCGAGCAGATCCTCGGGCAGCCTTTCTTTACGAAGCGCCAGATCCTCGCGAGTGCGCTTTAAAATTTCGTCTAAAATCATCGCTACTGCTTTGGTGTCTGGATTTTAGAGCTGGTGGGCTCTTTCGACGTAGAATTTTGCTCTGGCATAAAATCCTGCCTCGATACGGAATTTTGTCTTGACGAGGCAGAATTCTGCGCGGCGGAATTTATAGGCGTCGCAAAATTTTCAGAAGCCGCGGAATTTGGTGTCTGGTTTTGAATCGCGGAATTTGCAGACCCAGCAGAATTTTGCGAAGCGGAGTCTTTTGGCGCCAAATTCTGCGTTGTGGTGGGACTTGGACGCGCGGAATCTAACACAGAGCTTTCGGGCGCCGTAGATTTTATGGAATTAGGCGAAGGAGTTTTTATTGCCGGGCTTTGCGGCGCCTGATCTTTCGGCGCGGAGCCTTTTATCGTAGCGGGGTTTTGCGATATAGAATTCTGCGGCGCTACGCCTGTGCCAGCGGCGCACGCATCGATCGCCTCCAAATGCTCTTTGCCTTCGGGGGAATTAAAAAATTCTGCGTCTTTGATCTTAGCCATTTCATTTTTAGCCTTGTCGCACTCGCCAAGCTTGTAGTATCCCCAAGCAAGCGAGTCCAGATAATACGGCGAGTCGGGGTCTTTTTGCAGGGCGCGGCGGACGAGCTCGATGCCCTTGCGAACGTCCAAATCGTGATCTATTAAGATGTAGCCGTAGTAGTTTAGGTGCACGGGGTCTTTAAGTTGCGGCGCGATATTTTCAAATTTTGCCACTACACTAGATAGGGTCTTGGCGTCCACGCTTTTGCCCGCACTTTCATATTCGTAGATCGCCTCGATCGCCAAAAAGTCGTAATTTTTGGTCTTCATAAACTCATCGCGTGCCATTTTAATCGCGGTTTTATAGTCTTTCTTATGCGCGTAGGCATCGATTAGAAGCTCGCGCTTGTAGTCGTATTTCTTCAAAAGCTCGATTATTTTATCAAAGTCGTTTGAGTAGTAATAAATCGCTATCATATCGTCTAAGAATTTATTATCCCCCTTGGCTTCATACAGCGCTTCATCGATCTTAGCGACATCCAAATAGCGTTTATTCGCGCGATACACATCAGCTAGCAGCTCGCACGCCATACCCTGGGCGCAGCCGTAGATGCGCCTGTGCGTCTCTATAATGCGGATCGCTCCGTCCGAATCATCGAGTTTATTTAGCAGCACGTCGCATAATCTGATGAGATTTTCGTCGGTTTTGTCTAGCTCATAGGCTTTTTCAAAGTAGGTTTTGGCTAAAGTAAAATTCTCCATCGCATAATATGTCGCCGCTAAGATTGCGTAACTACGCGAAACGGGATCTACGGTGACTAGCTTAAGAGCAGCAGTATTGGCATTTAGATTATCTTTAATGCCTAAGTAGTAGCCAATTTTTACTCGCAGATACTCGGAGTCTGAGTTTAGGCTTTTTTCGCCGAGCTTTAAATAGCGCGCCGTATTTTTACGATCTTTGATCGCAAAAGCAGTCTTTAGCGCTTCTAGCAGATAAACGGACGAGCCTGTTTTATTGTATGCCTTTTCGTATAAAAACATCGATGCGACGGGATCTTTATGCAGTAGCTCCAAAGCTGTAAGCAAATCGAAATTTAACTCGGCGTCTTCTTGCGCTCGCATCGCGTGGTTTAGCTTTTCTTTGGTTATACTTTTAGCGCTTACGCCGCGATTTATCAAGCTCTTTTTAATTGCATCTTTTGTACCGTTTTTTGTGCCAATGCTGGAATTCCGATCAGACGCCTTTTTATCCGTAACGGACTGCTTCGCTACTGCAGCATTCGTCCTACCCTCCGCACTTAGATACTGTGGCGCTAAAATCATCGCCGCGATTAAAATTCCACTTAAAACCTTACCCCGATACATTCTTCCTCCAATTCTTTAGTATGCGTTTTAAAATATTCCCAAAACGGAAAGCTTCGGCACTGCTTCGGACGCAACTCATAAATCCCGCAGTTGCGCTGTGTCTCGTCAAAAAATACGCACGCCAGGCCGCCCTCAAAGGGCTTTTCTTTTACACTAAATTTAGCGCCTATTTTTTGTAAATAAATTTCTTTAAGCCTTGCAGGCGAAATTTCAAATTTTACCGCCAGCGCCGCGATCTCACTCTCATCTATCCAGATGTAGCCGCTCTCTCCCGTGCAGCACTTACCGCCGCAGCGCTCGCACGCGCTTGCATCGAAGCTAAAGCCAAACTCACTCATAATCCACGCTCGTCAGATCCGCGCTTTTGTAGATCGCGTGGGCTTGTGCGGTGCGCTTTCCGTGCGCACTAGCATAGATCGGAATGGTGATCTCACAGGGCGAGCGCGAGTTCTTACGAGCCTGCAAAAGCGCGAGCTTAGCGGGCTTTGAAATGTCGGGATAGACAAAACCAAGCCTCGTCAAATTTAGCCTAAACTCGCCCAAAAGCTCGCAAATTTTAGCTAGCTTGCCCGCCTCGTAGCAAAAAATAAGCGTACCGCCAGGCTTAAGATGAGCATTCGCAGATCGCACAAAATCCCGTAGGCTAAGGCTGACTGCGCTCTTACTAAACGCCATGTGAAGCTCTTTGCTAAGCGAAATGTGCTCGCGATAAAATGGCGGATTTGAGACGATAAAATCGAAGCGTTTCTCGCTTTTAAACTCCGCGAAATCCGCGTGCAAAATCTCGGCAGGCAGATCGTTTTGCAAAGAATTTAGCCTTAAGATTTCTAAATTTCGCTCTTGAATTTCTAGCAAACTTAGATTGATGCTCTCAAAATCGCGTTTTAGCAAAAATCCCAAAATTCCACATCCTGCGCCCACATCCAGCACGTCGCCGTATATCGCTCGCGGATTTAGAGCGCTTTTTAAACTACGCTCATCGCAAACTGCAAACCAGTCGTCGCGCAAGCACTCCGCAGTAAAATCCTTGCGCGCTTTGGCGTCTTTAAATTTGCTCGCGAAATCTTTATCGTGCGTCTTTTGAGATTCTAAAGACTGCGCGATTTGCTCGTCACAAAATTTAAAATTTTTACCGCTTGCGATATCAGGCTTTAAAGCATGCCGGGCTTCGTCGCTTTGGAAATCGGAATTTTTGCAGCGCTCGCTTTGAAATTTCTCCTGAAATTCCGCTTGAAATTCCTTTTTAAATTCCGCCTTAAGTTCAGCGCAGCCCTTACTTCCAAAATCGCGATCATTCCCCACGCTATGGTTAGCGGCATACGACTCTTCTTTGCTAAAAGCGCAATCCTCGGCGCAAAATTCCGCCTCACCGCCTGCGAAATCCGAAGCGCAAAACTGCGCATTAAAGCTCCTATCTGTCGCGTCTTTAAATTCCGCGCCACAGCCCAGCGCTAAAGAGCCATTTTGCGATGCTGCGTCAGCTTGACGTACGCCTGAGCTTCTTATAAAATTCCACAAAAAAATCGTATCGCTCGTGTAGCGATAACCCTTTTTTGGCTGATAAAGCCTCATCTACGGATATTTTTGATGATGGTATGAGCGTGATTTATCGCCACCACGATCGATCCGCCGCTTCTGCTGATGAGATCTCCACCCACGTAAAGCCCACTAGTGGCGGTTTGGAGATTTTCATCCACGATCGGCACGCCGTTTTCATCGTAAGCGATGCCGCATTTTTTAAGAAAATCGATCGGGCTCGTGCCGCCGATCGCGTATATCACACGGTCAAATACTAGCTCGGTGCCATCATCAAATTTTACCAGCACCTTGCCGTTTTCATTCTCAAGAGCCTCTATATCGATGCCTAAACGCAAGATGATGTTGCCGTATTTGGTCTCGCGCATTACGTCGCTTTCGTTCGTCTCGTTTAGGCGGGTAAATTTAGCCTTGCGATAGCAAAGCGTCACGACATTGGTTTTACATAGCGCTATAGCGTACTCCGCAGCTGAGTTACCACCTCCGACGACTAGAATTTTTTCATTAATCGTGCATTTATCAAGATTGAAATTTACTCGTTGCGTGATCGAAGGCGGAATTTTATAAACAGGCTTATTGGGCTTGCCCATCCTGCCAATTGCGACGATGACGTTGCGCGCGCGGTATCCAGCCGAGCTAGTCGTGATATAAAACTCATCTGCGTGCTTTTCGATCTTTTCGACCTCGCTTTTGAAATTCGTATCGATTTCGTCGCTATCTAAGAGCTCGTCGAAATAATTTAGCACGCTCTCTTTCGTGCCGGTTTCAAACGAAATAGAGCCGCGCGTCTCGCTGTCAAAGCCCTTATATTCTTTATCGACGCGCTTTTTATCTTTGTAAAACTGCCTAATCGTTTGAGAGTGGTTGTCGCCTTTTTCGAGCAGAAGTACATGCGCAAGCCCGTTTCTTTTGGCTTCTACTACGGAAGCGATGCCGCAAGGACCGCCGCCGATCACCGCCAAGTCGTAAACGTCTATCATAAATTTCCTTTAATCTTTTAAATTTCATACAAAATTATAGTAAAAATTCCATTAAAATCAGTGGAATTTCCTAGCAATTTCGCAGCTTTAATTTAAAATTTTAACGCTTTAAGATGCTTGCTTAGCTAAATTTGAAAAGACATAATTTTCTCCGTTTAAATTTTAAATTTCACGGCGCCAATCCGTTTATAAAAGCTCATGCGGCAAAAGCAGCGAATTTAAAATTTTACTTCGCCAATATGGAATTTTGCGAGCTAAGATAAAACGGTAAGGGCGGCAAATTTTAAAATTTCACCGCCCAGGCAGGGGTTTTTAGTAGAATCTTTAAGGCTAGTTAAAATTTAGTGTATACTTTATGCTAAAGTTAAATTCCATATCTTTCTCGACCTTTGGAAAGCTGCCTTTTGTGCGCTCGACCGCGCTTAACGCGCCCTCATCAAGCGAATCGACATTCGAGGAAGACGTAACGCGAAGACCTTTAACATCACCGCTTGCCGTATAGGTAAAGTGCACGCCTACGACGCCGATTTTACGCATACGTTGCGCATTTTTAGGATAGTGTGACTGCGCGTAGCGAGAAATGATGGCGAAAATTTTCTTGCCGACATCGCTATTGCTAGGATC
>NZ_CALHHX010000007.1 GCF_938030685.1 uncultured Campylobacter sp.
CCGGTAGCGATCGCAGCTCTTAAGCCCGCCAAACCGCCGCCAATAACTAAAGAATCGCAATATATTACATTCATCCTAAGCTCCCTATTCTAAACTTAACCATTTGAAATCGGCGATTATCGAAAGCAGGAAAAATGCACCCCAAACGATAAAAACCGCCTTTTTAATGAAGGCTCTTTTCCTTTGAATTTCCGCCTTCGTGCCGTCTATGCTAATCCATTTCATATAAAGCCTATAAATTCCAATACTAGCGTGAGTTACTACGAAAATCAATAAAACAAAATAAAATAAATGAAGCTGTCCGAAGCGAGCGATAGCAAGATCTGCAGTAATTTTCGGACCGAATACGATCATTAAAATATGAGCCGCCGCAAAGAAGAATAGGAAAAACCCCGTCCAAAACTGAAACCACCAAAGCGTCGTGTCGCAATGCTTCATTCGCATTTTATGCGCTTTAAACGCCCTGTAAGCGGCGTAGTTAGCCGGAAATTTTCTCATCGCCAAAAATGCGTGAATCACGAAAATCACGAAAATTACAAAAGCGACGATGTTTGTGACGAAATAAATTCCGCCCGGTTCGGCGAAATGTACGACGCCCTCAAACGCGCCCTTACCGATCAAAATCGTGCCGGTAAATATCATATGACACAGCATAAAACAGGCCAAAATCAGCCCGCTGATGCTTTGCGCCACATCTTGCAAAGCCATAATGCGGCTTTTTTTGCCGTCTATGGATCTGCCCGTAAAGCCTTCAATGCGACCTAGCATAGGTTCTCCTTAAAAAAGATGATTATAAATCCCCGCTAAACGAAAATTTACATTTTTGTAAAGAGATTATATTACTTTTTAACTTTAGATTAATTTAATTTCTGCAAATTAGTTTTTTCTTCAAAGACTGCTTTAAGAAAACTGCTATCAAAAACATTACTAAAGATAAAATTTGCCCCATCGATAAATTTAAAAATATAAAACCGAGCCCATCATCCGGCTGCCTAAAAAATTCTACAAAAAATCTAAACGCCGTATATAGCATCGCATACAAACATATCAGCTCGCCGTTAAATTTCTTAAATTTACGGTAGAAAAATAAAATCACAAAAATAACGAGTCCCTCCAAAACCGCTTCGTAAAGCTGGCTTGGGTGACGCAACATGCCGCCTACCAAAATCCCCCACGGCTCGCTCGTCTCGCGCCCGAAAAGCTCCTGATTTAAAAAATTTCCCACGCGTCCGAAAAAATACCCAAGCGGCACGCTAAGTGCTACGAGATCGAGTAGCGCCCACATATCGGTTTTAAATTTTTTGCAAAACCAAACCGTCGCAATCACGAATCCGACGACCGCGCCGTGATAGCTCATACCGCGAATGCCCACAAATTCGCCGTTATGAAAGGGGTTAAAAATTTGCCACGGATGGCTGAAATACCACGCCGCCTCGCCCGAATAGATCGCGATGTATCCAAGCCGCGCGCCCAAAATGACGCCCACTTCGACCCAGATAAAGTAGCGATCAAGCATCTTATCGCTAAAGCCAAGACCGTCTTTGCGCACGAAATACTTGGCAATAAATAGTGCCGTAAGTAGCGCCAAAACATACATAATGCCGTACCAGTGCACGTTTATACCAAACGCGCTGAACGCCACGGG
>NZ_CALHHX010000008.1 GCF_938030685.1 uncultured Campylobacter sp.
CATGCGCGCCCTTAAAAAGCGGCAGCAGCGACGGGTGCAAATTTATCGCGCGAACCCTGCTCGTAAAAACGGGCGTGAGAATCCTCATAAAGCCCGCAAGCACCGTAAGCTCCGCGCCGCTTTTTTCGATCTCGCGCACGAGCGCGGCGTCAAATTCCTCGCGGCTAGCGAACTCTTTGTGATTTAAGATCGCGCTTTTTAGACCGAATTTCGCGGCCTTTGCTATGCCTCCCGCGTTAGCTTTGTTGCTTAGCGTTAGCGCGACTTCGATCTTGGTTTGGCCAAAAACTTTGCCGTGCAGCTTCTGCAAAATCGCTTCTAAATTTGAGCCGCTGCCGCTAAAAAGCACGGCGAGCTTTTTCACAACCATTTTACCTCCTCGATGAGATCGAGCGGATTTAGCGCGTAGGAGTTTTTGGCGAAGGCTCGCGCGGCGAGCGCGTGGGCTAGGACGCCGCAGATTGAGGCTTGCAGAGGCGAGTAGCCTTGCGCGAGCAGCCCGCCGATGAGCCCTGCGAGCACGTCGCCGCTGCCGCCCTTTGCGAGCGCGGCGCTACCTTTGTCGCAGACGTAGATGACGCCCGCTTGGGCGATGAGCGTGTTTGCGCCCTTTAGCACGAGCACGCCGCTAAATTTCTCGCTCCATGCCCGCGCAAGCTCGAAGCGCCGCTCTTGCAGCTCGCTCACGCTAATATCTGCGATACCCGCGATCTTTAAAAGCGAGCAGAACTCCTTCGGATGGGGCGTTATGATTAAATCTGGGTTATTGCTAAGCAGGCTTAAAATTTCGCGTTCGTAGCACAGATCGGCGTCGATGACGCAGCTTTTGCCCCGTAGTGCGGCAAGATCGATCTTTCGCTCCCCCAGCCCGCAGCCGCAGACTACGACCCGCGCGGCATCGAATGAGCTTTTTTGCATCAAAATCGGGCTTAGATTTAACGGCTCATCGCTAACGACGCTAACGAGCCCGCTGCCGATCGCGTGAGCCGCTAGGGCCGCCATCTGTGCCGCTCCGCTCATCTGTCCGCTTACTACGTAGGTGTGCCCGAAATCGCCCTTGTTGGTGTTTTGTTTCCTGCGTAGCGGCAGCTTCAGATCGCTTTTTTGAAGCAGAAAATATTCGCTCC
>NZ_CALHHX010000009.1 GCF_938030685.1 uncultured Campylobacter sp.
TCTACAGCAAGCCGATGGAGCCTTCGAGGATAAAATTCTAATCTCATCTCGCCGCAGCCTTATGGCCCGCCTTTTTAAATTTACGAGCCAAAGATTGCCTTCGCAAGGCGAGAAATTCTGTTTTAGCAAGCCGCTGCTTCAATTCATACGAAATTTATCTTGGCAAATACTACGCGAAATTTATTGCGAACTTATGGCGCGCCTTGTAGCTAAGATTGCCGTAAAAGCTTACGCATGGCAAATGAAGTGGAAGCTAAATTTAAAATTTAATAGCGTATTTATAGATAAAATTTTGCGAAGTTCAAAATTTTAAAATTCCAAGCCGTAAAATTTTAAAATTTAAAATGCGCTAGCTGCAAATTTAGGGCTAAATTTTAAAATTCCGTAGCGATAAAATTTTAAATTCCGCGCCTTAAACCCGCCTGCAAATTTTAAAATTTTATGGCGCGAATTTCGATCCATTCGTTTTATAAACATTTCACGCAAGCTTTACAAAATAAAAATTTTAACGAGCTTTACTCTAATTAGCGATAGAGCTTTCAAATGTGGGCAGAATTTTTCAGTGCAAACTTTCTTGCTTTCAGCGAGAATGAGCTTAAATTTTAGGCTTTAGCCCATTAGCTCAAGCAAATTCGCTCTAAGCCTTCATACTCCCCGTATCTTTAAATCTTTGATGCCACGACAGCGCCTCGCTTAAGATGTGTGGAGTATGCCCCGCACAGGGCTGCGCACATGCCCGCTCGAAATAATCTCTCAGCGCGTCTTGGTAAGTGGGATGCGCGATACTTATCATCGCGCGAGCCCGCTCACGAGGGCATTTACCGCGCAGATCAGCGATGCCGTATTCGGTGATGATGACTTGAGTGTCGTGCTCGGTATGATCGACGTGACTCACGAATGGCACGATAGCGCTGATTGCACCGCCTTTAGCTAGCGACGGGCTCAAAAATAGCGACAAATATCCGTTGCGAGCGAAGTCGCCGCTACCGCCGATACCATTTTTCATCTGCGAACCCATGACGTTAGTGGAGTTTACGTTGCCGTAGATATCTGCCTCTAGCATGCCATTCATCGACACGACGCCAAGTCTTCTGATAAGCGCTGGCGAGTTGGAGACGTCTTGTGAGCGCAGTATGATGTGCTTGCGGTAGAAATCGATATTTTTTTGAAATTCCTCGACACCTGCGGGGCTAAGCGATAGCGCCGTGGCACTTGCAGTGCCTACGACGCCTCTTTTGATGAGATCTAGCATGCCGTCTTGAATCACCTCGGAGTAGCATTGCAGCCCTTGGTAGCCAGCATTTTGTAGCGAGCTAAGCACGGCGTTAGCGACGTTGCCGATGCCCGATTGTAGCGGCAGTAGCTTCTTTGCAGGAAGTCTGCCACAAGCTTCCTCGTTTTTTAAGAATTTTACGACATTGCGCCCGATCGCACTTGAAATTTCATCCACGGCGGTGAAATTATTGACGCGATCATGCGTCCTAGCCTCTATGACAGCGACTACTTTGGCAGGATCTACATGCATATAGGGACTGCCTACGCGATCGCCTACGTGCTTGATCGGCAGATCCATAGCATGCGGCGGCAGGCGCAGATCCGTAACGTCGTGAATGCCCTCCAGCTCAAGCGGCTGATAGTAATTCACTTCTAAAATCACGCGATCGGCGATATCGAGCCAGGCTTGGTTGTTGCCTAGCGATGTGGACGGCACGAGCACGCCGCTTTCTTTAATCGCCACTACTTCGATCACAGCAAAGTTTAGATGTGGAAAAAAGCCAGCTTTAAGCTGCACGGCAAGGCTTGATAGATGCACGTCTGCGTATCGCACGGCGCCACTATTTATCGCACGGCGCATATCGGCATCCGTAAAAAACGGCACGCGAAAGCTCACGGCACCTGCTTTTGCCAAAACTCCGTCTAAAAGCGGATCGGTCGATGCACCTGTAAAAATTTTGATTTGATAGGGCTCGCCTTTTTCGTGCAGCGTTGTCGCTCGTTGCGCCAGAGCTTGCGGTAGCGCTAGTGCGCAGCCCGCCCCAACAAAGCCGCTAAAGCCCACCGATGCGCCATTTGGGATCAGTTCGCAGGCTTTCTCGGCGCTCATAATTTTTGATTTTAGATATTCGTTTTGCACGCGTGAGTTCATTTTCTGTCCTAGCCGTGATTTGGGCGAAATTATAATATTTTTGCGCTAAATTTCAAAATCTAAAATTTCGTGCGCGAGCTAGGCTATAAAGTAAAATATGAGGCGCGGTCGGTTGAGATATACGCCGCCAAACGCTTCCGATTAGGCTTTTTTTACTTCGGCGGTTTGCAATACCCGCTTGCGCGAGCGCTCGGTAAATAGGGTTTTAAGCGTGATTAGAGCTTAGTCTGATGGTCTCGCTACGATATCATTAAACGCTTATCTCGCACCAAATCTTGCGGAATTTAGGCGCAAAATTTCATCGCATAATTTGTGAGCTGCGATATTTAAATTTAAGCTTCCTTTTGCAATTTAATCGCTCGCCACACTTAAATTTAAATCCCGCTTCGCAATTTTAAAATGGGTGTTTTGAAATTTATCGCTCGTGACGTTTAAATTCTGCGTCTTGCTAGCCTTGAGCCCATATTTGAAATTCCATCGCTTGCGATGCACGCATTTGCCCGCCGCACCTATATTTTAATCCGCATTAATTGAAATCCCTATGCCTGAAATTCTTGCCTCTTCGCACAATATGGCAGTTTAAAATTTCAAATTTCGCACTTTTTTAGAGCGGCTCGACGTAGATACGTAAAATTTTGATAAATTTTACGCTTGCGAAATTCTAAAAAATTATATCATCGCCGCGGCTAGATTGCAGATTTTGTTTAAATTCTAGTTCTTAAAATTTTAGCCTGGCCGTCACGCACGATTTGTAATTCAAAGAGCCTTGTTGCACAAATTCTAATTTCTGCTGAGTCTAAAATCGACGCCGCTTACGACGCAAATTTAAACGCGTTTTAGAATTTAAAATTTAGTCCGCCTTGTTACCATTTTCGGTCGAGCTTTATAAAATTTCGGCAAATTTTATACTTGCAAAATTTTAAAATTCTATCGCCGCAAAATAGGGCAAAATTTCATCTCTGCGGCTTGCCGTCGCCGAATTTCGCGACTATCTCCTCGTTGCAGCTCTCTTTGGGCGCCCAGCCATCGCGCTTCATCCGCGCTAGATTGTCGCACGCCTCCTGTGATCCGCCCTCGCAAAGCTCGTCGTATATCACGAGGCTGCGGCACTGCCCGCTCGCGAAACTCTCCAGCGCCGCCGCGTTGCCCAGGCAGGCTCGCTCGCGCAGATCGCTCATCGCGCGCCCGCCCGCGCCGCTCATTTTATCTCCCTGCTTCCGCTCGGCGAGGGTGGCGAGCTCGCAGGCGTCTGCGAAAAAGCCCTGCGCTTTGAGGCGGTTTCGCACGACGCCGCGACCGCCCAGCTCGTATCTCATCGCCGCTTCGTAGCATGCAGCGGCGTCCTTTTTGCTGCACTTTGCTAAAAGCGCGCTAGTTTTTGCACCGCTAAATTTAAACTCTTTGGCTTTGCCGTCCGCGTTTGCTAAACTAAGCACCAGCGCCGCAGCCAGCGCAAGCTTTAAAGCTTTCATCTTTGCTCCTTTTTCGTTTATCCGCTCGCACGCTTCAATTTACCGGCTCATCGCGCACTGCACTCGTACAGCCCGCTAAAATTTTAAAGGCTCGCGCGCTCTATTTGAGATCGAAGCTTGGAATTTTGCCGCTTCTGCCGCGCTAATTTTTCGGCAGTAGATCGAGCACCGTGCAGGCGCGCTTGTTGTACATTTTGCACGCCCTGTCTAGCGCCTGCCCCGAGAGCTCAAAGCTTTGAGGGGTGCCGATTCCTTGGAGATATTTGACCGACAGCTCGTAGCACGCTTCGCTGCTGCCGGCATCGCACTGCTCGCGAAAAAGCTCAAACGACGCCACTACGTCCTTCTCTACGCCCAAGCCACGCCCTAGCGCATCTGCGTAGAAAAAGCACAATAGCTGATCTTTTCGTTCGCAGCCGCTTTTCAGACCGCGCACGACGCGCTCGCAGGAGCCTTCGTCGCTTTTTACGATGCAGCTTTGCAGATCCGC
>NZ_CALHHX010000010.1 GCF_938030685.1 uncultured Campylobacter sp.
AGATAAAATTTGCCAAGCAACTACGAGCGAAAACCCCGGCAAATTCAGCAAAGCTTGGTAGAACGCAGAATTTTTATCAAATCTACGTAGCTTTGCCAAATTCTTAAATTAGTCGAAATTTTCTATCAGATCGCTAAAAATTTTAGCTAAATTTTCGACATCGCTAATCTCTACTCGTTCATTGATCTGATGGATCGTGTCGTTTCGCACGCCAAACTCCGCCGTCTCCACGCCAAATTCCGCGAAGTATCTCGCATCGCTCGTGCCGCCTGCGGTGTTTAGCTCGGCTGCTGCGCCGCAGATCTTCTGCACGCTAGCGCTTAGTTTTTGCACGATTTTGGAGCTTCGCTGAGTTAAAAAAGGCTTTGAGGAGCTTTTTAGTGCGAGATGTAGCGATGCGCCTGCTCGCAGCTGTGCGGTGCAGCTCATTTCTAGCTTGCCGCAGGATTCGCTTTCGTTGCATAGCGCATCTTTTGCGTCCAGTTCAAATAATCTCAGTACGTAGTCTCGCACGTCTTCTAGTCCCAGCCCTACGCCGCCGCGGACGTTGAACATCACGCGCACGTCCTTGGGTGTTACGTTTACGACCTGTGAGCCACCGCGAATGTCGGTGATGACTATCTTGGCTGGAGCGAAATCATCGCTACCCGCGTCCAGATCATGCCCCGCAAGACTTGCAAGCACCGGCGCTAAAATATGGACTGGATTGATGCATTTATCTGGGTAGGCTGCGTGCCCGCCGATGCCCGTGAGCGTGAGGACGCCGTTAATCGAGCCGCGACGACCGATCTTAATGGTATCGCCGAAGCGCACTTCGCATGTAGGCTCCGCAACGATTGCGAAGTCGGGTAGGGCATCTTGCTCGCGTAATTTAGAAAGCATTTCGCGCGTGCCGTAGATGCCGTCACCCTCCTCATCGCTGGTTAGTAGTAGGCTCAGCGTGCCCTTAAAATCGCGTGCCGCCGCTAGCGCGCAGATCGCCGCTGCGATGCCACTTTTCATATCCTGCGCGCCGCGCCCGTATAAAAAACCCTCCGCTTCCACCGGCTTAAACGGATCGCTCGCCCAGCCCTCGCCCGGCGGCACGACGTCGATGTGCCCGGCAAAGCACAGATGCGGACCCTGTCCGAAGCGCTTGGTAAAAATCGCGTTAGTTACGCCGTTTAGCTCGAATCTATCCTCGCTAAAGTCTGCCAGCAGCATCGAGACGTAGTTAAAAGCTCCGTCGTCGCTAGGTGTGAGCGAGCGGAATTTGATGAGCTCTTTTAGAATTTCAATCGGTTTCATAAGCCTCCCTTTGATTTAAATTTTAGCGAAAATTATAGCGTATAAAAGCTTTAGCGCAAAAAATGTCAAAATAAACGCCGAGATATATGCAAATGCCTGCACTACAATGTTTGGAAGCTTGCTGCGAGCTAGATATATCACAAGCGGAAAAAGCGTGATCCAAGCTAAGATTCCGCTTACAAGCCCCGCAAGAGCAAGCGCAAAATCTGTTCGCGCGGTGCCGGCAGATACGCTGAGCCAAAACATAATGACGTATGGATTTAGTAAATTTATCAAAAAGCCTTTGCCATAAAGCGCCACGCCCGAGCAAGCCTCGACGCTTGCGGGTTGCACCGAGCGAGTCGCGCCATGCCAGGTCGCGTGCGCCGTGTAGAGCAAAAAGCACGCGCCAAATATTGATATGCAGGCAAAAACGATCGGTATTTTGGCTAACTGCGATATGCCAAACGCCGATAGCGCTAGATAGAGCATATCCGCGCTCATGGCGCCGAGGCCCAGGCACAGCGCCTTGGTGTAGCTTCGCAGCGCGTAGGACATTATCAGCACGTTTACCGGGCCGATCGGCACGCTAACGCCCAGCCCCATCAAAACCCCTTGTACGAACGGTTGCATCCCTCTGCTTGTACTCCCCGAATCTGCTATAAAATTTCGGCACACGCCGCTGCGAAAAAATCTATGGACGCGGCTTTGCGAATAGATCGATGACGCACAGCTTCGCGAATGGATCAATCCTAAAATTCCGCGCGCCAGCCGATCGGTTTTTAAATTTAACGCAACCGCCGCCGCAATGCGCCTTAAGCTTTAAAATTTTAATGCGAGCGGTCGCATATGCTTCGGCTCTAAAATTTTTAACGTGTGCGCTTGCATGCGCCTCGACTTTGAAATTTAACGAGCGCTTCACATACACGCTCAGTCGCAAAATTTCAATATGAGCATTATGTGCTTGAAATTTATACGAGCATTCGTGCGGCGGACCCGCTCACTAGACTTCAAATTTAGCTTTTAAATTTTAACGTACGGATCGCGGTTTAAATTTGCGTTTTAAATTTACGGCTCGAATTTTGCGAGGTAAAATTTGCCGTTTCGCCTGCGTCGCTAAGTTTTCGAGTTAAATTCCGCAAGTCGAAATTTAAATTTCATCGCTGGTAGCAGAGCCGTCACTCTAGTCGTGAGCTAAATTTAACAAGGCAAAATTTAGATCGGCGGTAAACGGCGGCTCGCGCAAGTCAGTAAGTTTTAGTCGCGTAATTTAAAGATCGCGGCGGTAAAATTTAGCCCCCGAAATTTTGCTTTGCGTAATTTCAGACATTTGCGTATCCGCGCTTATAAACGGCTCATGATCGCAGATAAAATTTTGCGAAGCGAAATTTCGCACTTTAAAATTTTATCCGCAAATTTTAAAATATAGTCGCAGCGTCTGAAATTTAATCGGACGCCCGCTTTAAATTTAGCCGGGCGCCCGCAATTTGGCTGCACTCGCAATTTAAATTTTATCGGTCACCCCAAAACCTGACCCGTAAAACAGATGCGCTGCAGAGCAAACTCCGCCGCAATGCCAAATCGCGCCGTAAATTTTATCGTTTCGCAGCGGAGCAAATTTTACACTGCAAAGCAAGAGCCTGCGCGCCGCCGGATTAAATCTGCACCGTAGAGCAATTCCGCGCCGCAGCTTGGTTTACAGAGATCTTGCGCGCAAAGCCCGCTTCATAAAAATTACGCGCCCGCAAGAGGAAGGCGGCTGGGGTTCGTTTATGCCAAAGTCCGTCAAAAATCCCCATCACGCCGCAAAAGTACATTTTAAAACGAAAAATCCCCCGTCGCGCCGTGTGACATGCTCTCATAAACCGCCTTGACGTACTTATCGCGCACCGCGCAATCTAGCAGCTTCTCGCATTCCAGGCAGCTGGTGAGGTTGTGCTCCGCCTGACACGCTTGCAGCGCGGCTAAGCTTTTATCCAAAATTTCGTCGTAAACGTCGCGCGGCGCGCTGCTCTCGGTATCAGCCATCAGTTTTTCTCGCCGTAAATTTCATGCATTTTCGCGATCTCATACTTCGAGCCGAAAAAGCAAGGGCTGCTTTGGTGGATTTTCTCGATTTTAAGCTGTAAAAGAGAGCCGTTTTCGCCGTCGCTAGTGGCGCCTCCCGCGCGCTCGAAGATAAACGCAAACGGCAGCACTTCGAAGGTTACGCGAAGTTTGCCGCGCGGATGATCGCTAGTAGCGGGGTAGCTGAAAAGTCCGCCGCCTTTTAATAAAATTTGATGCAGGTCGCTTACCATCGCGCCGCTGTATCGCAGGCGGTAGCCCTCATCAAACAGCGTGCGCACGAGCTTTCGGTGCGGTTCGCTCCAGCCCTTTTGCGTCGCACCGGTGGCGTTTAGTTTGCCTTTTTGTTGTAGGCGCAGGTCTTTTACGAAGCTAAATTTGCCCTCGCGATTTAGGCGGTAGAGCTTCGGCGCATCCTCGCAAACGACCATCTCAAGGCGAGGCCCGTAGATACAATAGATCGCTGCCTTTAAGCTTGCGGGCGAAATTTCATCCTCGTATATGCCGAAAATCGAGCCCACGGCGAAATTTACGTCTACCAAGCTCGAGCCGTCGAGCGGATCGTAAGCGACGATTAGGCGCGCGTCCTCTCGCAGCGTTAAAATTTCATCTTTCTCCTCGCTGATTAGGGCGCGCACGAGCGGATTTTTGCGAAATTCCGCCTCGATTATGGCGTCGCTTTTTACGTCGAGTTTGAGCTGCGTATCGCCCGTGCTGTTGTGATGATCGGTGTAGCCGAAGTCCGCGTATTTCAGCTCCTCGGCGATTTGTAG
>NZ_CALHHX010000011.1 GCF_938030685.1 uncultured Campylobacter sp.
AGGCTAGAGAGCGAAATAAAATTTACAAATTTTAAAAGGACTTGGATTGACGAACTTGATTTTAGCGGGGCTAGGCGGCTGTGTAGGCGCGATGGCGCGAGTAGGCCTAAGCGGAGCGATCGCGCGCGCAATGGATCGCGCCGGATTTTGGAGTGCGTTTCCGATCGCTACTTTTTGCGTGAATGCGCTGGGAAGCCTGCTGATAGGGTTTTTACTCGCACTAAATTTAACGCATAGCCTGCGGATATTTTTTGTCGCAGGCGCGCTGGGCGGCTTTACGACATTTTCTACGTTCAGCTACGATACGCTGCAATTGTTGCTGGCGCGAGAATTTGCTATCGGTGTGCTAAACGCGGTCTTAAGCGTATGCGTCTGTATGCTTTTTTGCTACGCTGGGCTGCTCGCAGGCAGAGCGCTTGCAGGCTAGCCGTGGAGCACATGAGCTTTAAATTTAAATCGCCTCTATGTTTGCGCTTTTAAATCAAAATTTATTGAAAGTGCCTGTGCTACAGAATTTTATTGCGCGCATGTGCTGCAAAATCTGCGAGCGATGGGCACAATCCCACACGCCGTGCAGTTTTGCGAAAGGGCGCGCAGCAAGTAGTTTCGCAAAGTGCAATAGCTATCAAGACAAGCGAAAAGTAAAGCGAGCAAGAGGAATTGTAGCTAAATAATTGTGCTCGGCGTCGGGTAGGCTGGCAAAATCCAGATAAATTTGAAATTTGCGTGCATTCTCTGCGTATCTTGTTTACCGCAGCTTTGTAAAATTTCGCTATCTTGCGCCTAGCTATCGCGACGCCCTAAAAATTTCGCTGTCTTGGCGCGGATAAAATAAACCTAAGTCGCGCGATAAATTTTAAAAGCTCCGCGGGCAAATTTTAAGGCCTGAAGCTTAGAATTTTAAAATTCTCGCATAAATTTTAAAAGCTAAATTAAAGCGCGCCGAAATCACGATCTTATATGCCAAATCCTGCAGCGCTATCTTAGATTTATCGCAAGCGACTGCGAGCCCTCTTAATTTCGTTTCTGCAGATTTCATTAACCTGCTCACCCTCGCTATTTCGCAAGATAACCTCGTAGTCCGTGATTTCACGACCTTTGTTATACCCTTCAATATATCTGAATCTCGATAAAACTATTTTAAAGGATTCCACGTCGTCTAAAGTATACTTATCGCCGAGCTTTACGTAGTTAAAATTCCTACTAGTAAGCGTATGAAAATTATTAAATTTTTGCTTTAAATTTAGCGTATAAATTGCCGTAGATGCAGCGCCGTTATCGCAGCTATTGATTTTGCTCTCATCAAAGGCAAGCGCGAGGCAAATTTCATCTCCGCAGATTACCTTTATGTCTTTAGCGCGACTGTTTATACGGATGGTCTGTCGCCACCCATCGCCCTCTATCTCAAAGACGTTGCGAGCGAGTTTTTTGGCTATTTCATCTCCGACATAGCCTCTGGCTTCTGGTTTATCAGCCCAACCAAGCGCAGAGTAGTTCGGTTTTTGCGGAAAATCCGCAAGCGGAGTTTGAAGCTCGCTTATAGCATTTAAATTTTCCTCGGTGCCTTGTGGAGCCGCAAAAGAGGTGCCCCTCATAGAGTGTAGATTAAAGAAGCCGATAAATTTCCTCACGACCTTATACGCCGTTTGAGAAAATATCTTGGCTTCATTTTCAAAAAGCGAAATATCGTAGATGCCGTAGCTATAATATCCAAGCTCTCCACTTACCCACCTTTCGTCCGGCGAACGATCGATCTCGTCGTATCCATAGTAGCGCTCTGGCATATCTTTTTGTAGCAAGAAGTCGTCGCTATCGCTGTCTTTATACCTAAGCCAGACCCCAAAATCGTCCTTAATGTATAGATAATCAAACTTTGCACCTCCTGCGAATTTTTTCTCGCCTAGCCAAAATACGGGCCTTTTGTCTAAGGGTGGCAGAGCGGCGACCGGGGGCAAATTTTGCAGCTCTTTTTCAAATTTTTCATCGATATAATCGCAAGCGCTAGTGGGCATACTAGGATCGCAACCCTCGGGCGTATCGGATGAAAAAAGCAAATTTAAAATCACAAATATATACAGCACAAAAAGCACGCATGCAACGCTCACGACCAAGGCGGTAATTTTTAAAATTTTTATAAAAGTTTTCATATCTAAATTTTACCTCGTTGCACCTAAAAAGCATAAAATTTTGCTTTAAATTTGAAATCCTCCGCGTATTATCTGTACGCTTCGCCTATTGCTTCTCTTAGGCTTTTTAGTAGCTCGTCTGTGGCTTTCGCTTTATCGCGCGCGCCGCGATTTTTGCCGTTTGAGGCGCCCGCTTCGGCGCCCTTTACGCAGTCTTGCACGAAATACCACCAAAAATACCCGCCCACGTAGTTTTGCACGTAGCGCGGCATCGTATAATACCGCCTCATCATCGCCTTTTTGCTCGCCTGCGTAGCGTCCGACGCCGTGTTTCCGGACTCGCCGATGCCGAGCTTTGAAGCGGGGAAGGCGCTTTGCAGATCGGTAAAAATTTCGTTCCAATCAGGCGCAAAGCCCTCGTTATCGTCCTCGTAGTAGCTTACGAAAAGATAATCCAGCCCCTCTTTCATATCTTGCGGTACGAATTTTTGCAGCCACTCGCGCATCTGCGTTTTCTGCGCTCCGCTCGGTGTATAATATGCCGTAAGCGCCGTTTTGGCGCCCTTTTTGTGGATGAGCTCGAAGGCCGCGATCATCTTGGCGGCGATGAAATTCGCATCGTCCCCCAGCCAGCCTTCGCCGTTTATTTCGTTGCCGATCTCCCAGATCGCGACGTAGGGCGCGAGAGCAGCGAAGGCGTCCGCAAACCTCTTTTCGTAGCTTTTCACGCTTTTGTACGAGCTCATCTCGTAGGAGTCCACGGGGCAGGCCATCACGTACGAAACCTCGCTAAGCCGCCTAAAAAGAGGCTCATACTCGCGCGCTGCGATATCTTTTGACATAACGACGCGCACGGTGGGTTTTACGGGTAGGGCTTGCAGGGCGCGCACGATGCTCTGTAGTTTCGCGCCCGAGGCATCTTGCGCGTCCTCGTACCAGCCGTCGTCGATCGTAACGCCCCAGATGAAGTCGGATTTAGAATTTTGCTTTGAAATTTTATTTGGATTTTCGCCGTAAAGTACGCCGCAAAACAGCGCTCCGCAAAATAGCGCAAGAAATATGTGTTTGAAATAGACCACGGCTTGCTCCTTGATTTTAAATTTTAAAAATTTAGCTCTTTGCTGGTCTTTTCACAACCGATCAAGCAATCAAAATTTATCTTTTGCCTCTAAGATCATAAGAATAATACGAACGAGAAAAACCCTCTACGCTGAATATAGCAAAAGCGTTAAGCGCAAGAGCCGCTAAGCTGAGCAGCACCGTAGCAGGCAGCGAAAAACGCGCCAAAAACGCATTTGCAATAGCTGCAAGTACAAGCGCGATAAAGCAATATGAAAATATCGCAACTCCGCTAGTATCGGCAAGCTCCTGATAAAATCTATAAAAAAACAGAAACGATGCGATGAATCCCAATGCAAGTAGTATTTGAGCGATGATGCCGCCCGCTAAAAATATAAATAGCAATACGCCTATAAATATCGCCGCAAAGGCAATGGCTACGTTGCGCAAAAGGCTGCGGCTTACGGTAAGTTTAGAGATATTATAAATGCTAAAGATAAAAAGCACGAATGCCGCTGCGCTTAGTAGCACTCCTAATCCGCCGTAAATTCCTAATAGCAATAGCACCAGTTCGGCTATAGCTTTTAAGGCGCAGGCCGCGATGAAGGTGTATTTGATGAGTGCTACTTCTTTTTCTTGCGGGTTTGAGGGTTGCTGGTCTTGAGTGTGCAGGTAGTCGTTTAAGTCCATGGTTGCTCCTTGAAATTTATGTAGAAGTATATCTAAAAAACGAATAGGTAAAAATAAATTTCAAAATTTAGTGGCGCGCGGGCGGATATGTCGTATAAAGCAGGCGCCGCAAAAAGGCGGGTAAATTTAAGAGATAAATTTTAAAATTTAGATTGGAATTTCGGCGCTGCCGGGGCGGGTAAAATTTTAAGCGGGCTGTAAATTTAAAAAGATGTGAGATAAAATTTCGCGCAGATCTGCAAATTTAAAATCCGCAAATCCGCGCAAACTGCTACAAGCGTGACTCGTAGCGACGTAGCGTGTAAAGACGTTTAAGCATCTTTTTGCGAGCTGAAATTTTTTGCTTTTTGCGGACTTCCGTCATCGGCTCGAAAAATCTTCGCGCGCGCACCTCGGTAACGACTAGGTTACGATCGGTCTGCTTCTTAAAGCGTCTGTAAGCTTCGTCAAATGATTCGTTCGGATATACCTTTACTCCAGGCACTTTCCTCACCGCCTTTCAAAAAAATAAGTCGTAAGTTTAGCGAAAAATTCTTTAAATTTGCTTTTGAAGCTCTCTTTTGTATTTCCACACGCTTTTGTTGTTGCGAGTATCTATCATCGAAAGCTCTAAAAGCAGGCTTTCGCTTGCTTGCGCGGTAGATTTTTTAGCTGCATAATTTAAGCTTTTTACTTTTTTAGATCCTGCTTTACCGTCGTTTGCCACAGCAGGGCTTTGCGGTAGAATTTTACCTACCAAGATGTAATCCGGCGCGTAGATCGAGCCGCTTTCTACGGCGTGATAGTCACGGCTTACGCCATCGTTGCTAAATACGAGTTCATCTTTACTTGGGGCGTCTGTGACGACTGCTTTGCCTGAATGCAGCAGCGAAATTCTAATTTTTTTGCTCAAAAATTCCGCATCCACGCCGTGCGCGTTCGTTCCATCCAGCGGTTCGATGCCGACGACGCTGAATCTACCGCCTCTCTTGCCGACGATACGCTTTGAGAGTAGATCAGCGATGCTTTCGCCTGCGATGCGCTCCAGATATGCGTTTGGATATCCTGCGTGATCGATGCCTCCTGCAAGTGCCGAATTATCCGTGCTTTTAGAGCCTTTAAGCGCAGCGCAGCCCGCTAAAAAGGCACACAGCAAGATCACGAAAAAACTTATTTTAAAATTTTTCATAGCATTTCCAAATTTTATAAAATAAACTCCGCGATTATAGCGAGATTTGGTTAAATTTCGTTTTTTATAAGCAAAATTTGTAACGGATATTCCGCTCGTTCCTTTAATTTTGAGTTAAAGATTCCTTGATATACTTTCTGCCAATTTATTCAGAAAATTCTCGGGGTGCTTATGAAAAAAATCATTAAAAGAGACGGAAGTTTTCAAGAATTTCAATCCTACAAAATAAAAGATGCTATCAAAAAAGCCTACAAAAGCGCGGGTAGCGAGTTTGACGAAAAAGTCTTCGATAACGTAATGGGCGCGATCGTTTTTAAAGATAAATTAAGCGTCGAAGATATTCAGGATATCATCGAGAAAAAACTCTTCGAAGCGGGCGATTTCGACGTTTTGAAAAGCTTCATGATCTACCGCCACACGCATAAGATGCAGCGTGAGCATATTTTGGGGCTTGAGGAGGATACGACTTATATCAACTGCACCCAGACGGTCAATGAATACATCAGCAAGCAGGATTGGCGAATTTTAGCAAATTCCAATACCAGCTACTCAAACGCAGGCCTGATAAACAACACTGCCGGCAAGGTCATCGCAAACTACTGGCTCGATAAAATTTACTCTCGAGAGGAGGGCGCAGCGCACCGAAACGGAGACTACCATATTCACGATCTGGACTGCCTTACGGCGTATTGCGCAGGCTGGAGCTTGCGCGTGCTTCTAAACGAGGGCTTTAACGGCGTGCGCGGCAGGGTCGAGAGCAAGGCGCCGAAGCATTTCCGCGAAGCGCT
>NZ_CALHHX010000012.1 GCF_938030685.1 uncultured Campylobacter sp.
TCAGACAAACTTGTCAGAAACTCCATAGTTTCTCCTTCAGTAAAATTTAAAACAAACTTTGGCGATTATACTAACTTTTTATTTAAACAAAATTAAAGGAGCGTTACGAATTGTAAAAATCTATCAAAATAAAAATTTACTGAAATTATAATTTTAAAGCAGAATTTATAGCGAAATGTGAAAAATAAAATTTCACTTAGAGCTGTTTTTATATCATAGAATTTCGCAACTTTTAAGAAAACTTAGAATTCCATTATAGCTCAAGCTTTAAACCGATTTTTAAGCCTTGGGATAGTATCATTTCGCAAAGAGTAGATTAAGATGAATTTTAAAAAATTTTGTATTGCCTTTTTGATTTGTTTATCGCAGATGGCAGCAGCAGGTAGCTTTGATCTAAACTCTACGCTGCGTCTGGGCGCATTCGACGCAAGCTCGCACCGACTGCTTTTATGCGGCAGTGGCGGCGAGCTTAGGATGTTTGATACTGCTAAATGGGATGTGGAGTTCGCGCAAAAATACAGCGATAACGAAATTACGGCTCTAAATTTTAAAAACGGCAAAATTTATCTAGCTTGGGGCGGAGCCGAAATCGCGGTGCTAAACGATAGATTAAAGTTTTTACGCACGCTTAAGACGGGGCGTAGCGGCACAGCCCAAATAGATGCGATCTATGCCGCAAAAGACACGATTTACGCGGTAGTGGATAAGAATCAACTAATAAGATTAGACGAGGACCCTGATAACAGCGCGGACGGCGGCTACGCCTTGGGTGAAAATTCCACCGCGAACGGGCAATCTTTAAATAGAAATTCCATCCCCGACGGGCTGCGCGGAATTTCGTTTCATTACGGCAGGATCAATGCCGTTAGCCTGGGCGCTAACGGACTTTGCGTCGCAAGCTGGAGCGGCGTAGCCTGTTTTAGCGCAGATCTTTTTGCGACTAAATTTAGCGGCATCGATACAGCGCCTAATCGAGCCGCGCAGGGAGAGCTTGGTAGTGTGAAATTTAAAGATGCAGAATTTAATAATGCGAAAAGCGCGCAAGGCTCCGAGCCAAACGAAATAAAAGCTAGCGGCACGAAGAGCGCGGAATTTCAAGGCTCAGAATTCAAAGGCGCAAAATTTCAAGACGAGGGGCTTAAAACTCAAAGCGAAATTTCAGCCGAAGCTGGCGATAAAAATTTAAGCGGCTCTATCGCCACTGCACTTGCAGACTGCGATGGGACGCTATTTACAGGCGATATAGAGGGGAATTTTATAAATTTAAAAAGTGGCGAGCGCAAAAGCGTGGGCTCTTGGATCAAATCCATCGTATGCGCCCGCGGCACGCAGTTTATCGCTACTAAAGATAAAATTTACGAAAATCAAAAAGCAGGATTAAAGGAGGTTGTGGATTTAAAAAGCGAATTTTTAGCGATGTACGCAGACGGGGAAGCGATCCTCGTAGTCAGCAAATCAGGTAAAATTTTAAAATTCTAAGAAAGGATTAGTATGTTAAAAAGTTTCAAACCCGTGCTTTTGGGCTCGGTTTTGTTCGCCGCAAGCGCCCTGTGTGCCGCGGATAGCGACCTAGAGCGCGTGATGAAAGAACGAAATTTAAGCGAAAAAGACGTTTTAGCGGCGGCTAAGACCTATCAGCCGACCGGTAGGAAGGACGATTATATGGTCTTCTCTTCCGGCGGTCAAAGCGGGCAGGTGATCGTTTACGGCGTGCCGTCGATGAGGATCTACAAATATATCGGCGTATTTACCCCGGAGCCTTGGCAGGGATACGGCTTTGACGAGGAGAGCAAGGCGGTCTTAAGATCGGGCTCCATTAACGGCAAAGAGATCAACTGGGGCGATACTCACCACCCAAATTTCAGCGAAAAAAACGGCGAGTATGTGGGCGATTATCTCTTTATTAACGATAAGGCAAACCCAAGAATCGCGGTTATAAATTTATCAGATTTCGAAACCACTCAAATAGTCGTAAATCCGGTAATCAAAAGCGATCACGGCGGCTCTTTCGTAACGCCTAATACCGAATACGTCATCGAAACCAGCCAATACGCAGCCCCTTTTGATAACGACTGGCACCCAATCGAGGAGTATCAAGCAGTCTATCGCGGTGCAGTAACACTATGGAAATTTGACTACGATAAAGGTAAAATCGACGTAAATAAATCCTTTTCTCTAGAGCTTCCTCCATATATGCAAGATCTAAGTGACGCAGGTAAGGGCGAAAGCTTCGGCTGGGCGTTTACTAACAGCTTCAACTCCGAAATGTACACGGGCGGCATCGAAAAGGGTCTGCCTCCTATGGAAGCCGGTATGAGCCGCAACGATACCGACTACTTGCACGTTTATAACTGGCAAATTCTAGAAAAGCTTGCTCAAGATAGCAAAAACTATAAGGTCGTAAACGGACACAGAATCGTTACGATAGACGCCGCCGTAAAAGCGGGAGCGCTATTTTTGATCCCTGAAGCCAAATCCCCTCACGGCGTTGACGTTAGCCCTGATGGTCGCTATATCATCATCGGCGGTAAACTAGATACTCACGCTAGCGTTTACGATTTTAAAAAGATCAAAGAGCTAATTGATAAAAAAGAATACGCAGGCAAGGATCCATACGGAATTCCGATCCTAGATATGCAAAAGACGCTTCACGGACAAGCAGAGCTTGGTCTTGGACCTTTGCATAACACCTTCGATTCGCAAGATGGCGTAATCTATACATCGCTTTACGTTGATAGCCAGATCGTAAAATGGAACTACAAGACGCTAAAGGTTTTAGATAGGATCAACGTCCACTACAATATCGGTCACCTTGATTCTATGGAGGGCAAATCCTCAAAGCCTGTCGGCAAATACGTAATCGCGCTGGATAAGCTTTCGATCGATAGATTTAATCCTATCGGACCGCTTCATCCGCAAAATCACCAGCTTATCGACATTACAGGACCTAAAATGGAGATGCTCTACGATCTTCCTATCGGTCTTGGCGAGCCGCACGACGTAGTTTCTATCGCAGCCAGTAAGCTTCATACGAAACCTACCTATACTATGGGAACAAACTCTCGTACCGGCAAGCAGCACCCTGCTATGACGCTAGCAGGTCAGGAGCGCATCGAGCGCGACGGCAAAAACGTAAAAGTCTATGCTACAGCGATCCGCAGCCATATTAATCCTGAGCACATCGAGGTTAATAAGGACGATAACGTAACGATCTATATGACAAATTTAGAGCGTGCCGAGGACGAAACTCACGGCTTTACGGTTGATGATTACGATCTGCATATGTCACTTGAGCCGGGTAAGACTGCGAGCGTAAATTTCATCGCAGATAAAGAGGGCGTATTTCCTTTCTACTGCACGGAATTCTGCTCTGCGCTACACCTTGAGATGTTTGGATATCTATATGTAAAAGATCCGAATAAAAAATACACTTCAGCTAAAGCTTCTATGCTAAAAGCTCTTAGCCCAGAGGCTCTAAAGGCCGAATACGACAAGGTAGTAGCTACGAATAAAGCCACCGACGACGTTATTCAATCAGTCGTTAAATTCTTAAAAGAGAAAAACTACGAGAAATATCCTAAGGTCAAGGCTTTAGTCGATGACGCGCTGGATCAATATGGCAAAATTCCTGAAACCAAAGCCAAGGCAGACGCCGCGGTAAAAGCAGGCGATATGAATGGCGCAATACTTTGGGAAGGTCAAGTTTGGCAGTATCTAGTAAAAACCGCAGATGTTGGACTTCGCGCTAAAAACAACCTGATCCGCGAGCTCTCCACTCCTATGAGCGAGGCTGCATCTAACGGCGAGAAGGCTTACCTACGCGGAGGCTGCAACGGCTGCCACGTCATCGGTCAAGTAAGCTCCGGTCCTGATCTAACGGGCGTCCTACTTCGCCACGAAAACGGCGAGAAATGGGTAGCCGATTTCATCAAAGATCCGGCTAAATTTTACGAAGACGACTACGTTAAGGCAATGATAAATTACTTCAACCTTCGCATGCCAAATCAGCATATGAAAGATGAAGAGATCAAAGATATCATCGAATACCTAAAATGGGTCGATGAGAACGCGGGTCTTAACTAGCCCCACTCTCCCCCGCGAGGGGGAGAATTTAAAGGAGATGAAATGCCAAAATATAAAATTTACGCGATTTTAGCGCTGCTTATTATGACGGTCGCTTTTACCATCCCTACGCTCGGATTTTTCAAAGTCCAAGGCAAAATCGTATCGGGGCAGGTTAGCAGCGTCTCGCAGCTGCCCGCATACTCCGCACCGATATGGAATTTTTATACGAAAGCATCGTATAAAAATCACCTAATTCCTAGTGATGTTAAAAACGATCTAGGCGCGATGCTAGAGCATAAATTTGAAGTGGGAGTTCCTAGCATACCGGTGTGGAAAATTTCACTTGAAGCGCCGAACTACCCTAAAGAGGCTTTCCCCGACGGAATTCCACTTTACGTCCACGTAGACGGTTTTAGCGGCGATATCAGCGAGATGAATACCCTAAACCACTATATCGGAATGTATCCAGTATGGCGCGGAGGCACGCTTGAGCACTCGCTATCGCCGTATTATCTCATAATCGCTACGATCGGTATGCTTGCGTTTTTGTACTACGACGGCAAGGGGCAGACTCTGCTTATGATCCTGCCGATCATTGCGCCGCTTATCTTCATCGGCTGCTACGTGGGTTGGCTGTATTGGTTCGGGCACAACCTGCAAGACTGGGGCGCGTTTAAAATAAAGCCTTTTATGCCTACAGCATTTGGCGACGGCAGTGTGGCGCATTTTACTACCCATTCATATCCGGCTCTTGGCTTTTGGCTGATGCTAGCTCTGTCGCTACTATCGGCGTTAGCACTGCTATCTAAGAAAAAATTTCTACGAGAGCATAGATGAGGCTTTTGCTTCTAGCATTCTCGTTCGCGCTAAGCTTAGGCGCGGGCGAGCTTCAAGACGCGATCGATAGCGCAAAAGCGGGCGATATTATCGAACTAGCCGCGGGCGAGTACCACGGCAATATTTTAATCGATAAACCCCTTACTATCGACGGACTAGACCGCTCCGCCGTGATCATAGGCGATCGCAACGGAACGGTCATCCGCGTCCGCTCTCCGCATGTTATAATCAAGAATTTAACAATTCAAAACGGAGGCTTCGAGCATCTTAGCGAGGATGCGGGCATCAACGTAAGCGACGTAAACAACGTAATCATAAAAAATAATCTCATCAAAGACGTGCTCTACGGCGTCGTGCTAAGCAAGGCAAACGACGTAACGATCGAGGGCAACGAAATTTCAAGCAATACCTACCGCACGAGTTTCAAAGGCGACGGCATCAAGCTTTGGTACTCCAATGCCAATAAAATTTTAAATAACGACGTCCATAACGTCCGCGACACCGTTTTTTACTTCTCAAACGGCAATCTCGTCGCAGGCAATAAAGGCCACAGCTGCCGCTATTCGCTGCACTTTATGAACTCCGGACATAACGTCGTGGAGGATAACTACTACGACGGCAATAGCGTGGGATTATTTTTTATGTTTTCAAGCGATAATATAGCCAGGCGTAACGTAGTGCGCAATGCAGACGGCGCTTACGGCGTAGGCATCGGTATGAAGGATAGCTCAAATTTCAGGGTTACAGATAATAAAGTCGTTTACAATGCCCGCGGATTTTATCTGGATCAATCCCCCTACCAGCCGGGCTCACTTAACGTTTTTGAAAACAACGATATCGAATATAACAGCATCGGCGTGCAATTCCACGCCACGCAGCTAAAAAGCGTATTTAAAAACAATAAATTTAAAGGCAATATGGAGATCGTGCTAAACGATACGCCCCAATCCAAGCTCTTGCAAAACGAATGGAGTGGCAACTATTTCGACGATTACGACGGATTTGATCGCGATGGCGACGGCTACGGCGACGTTAGCTACAGCTCATATGCTTATGCCGACAGACTTTGGGCACATAAACCGAGCGTGCGGTTTTTTTACGGCTCCAGCGGGATCGCGCTTTTAAATTTCATTTCCAAGCTCGCTCCGTTTTCAGAGCCCGAGCTACTGCTAAAAGATACAAAACCTAGGATGAAGCAATGATAAAGAATAGACGCGAAGCGATAAAACTACTCGGCGGAGCGCTTGGGACTCTAGGGGTAGCGAGCTTATTTGCGGATGAGAATTCCACAAATTCCGTAAATTTTACGGGCGGCAAAGCGCAGAATTCCGACGCGTCAAATTCCGTAAATTCTGCAGGGCAAAATTCCGTGCCGAATTCCATAAAGCAAAATTTCGCAAAAAATTCTAGCGGGGATTCCGCCTCTTTATATCTGCGCCCACCCGGAGCGCTGGCGGAGCGCGGCTTCCGCAGTAGCTGTATCAAGTGCGGCCAATGCGTGCAGGTCTGCCCCTATCACAGCATCTATCTGCTGGATATTACCCATCTTTTTGACATCGGCACGCCCGTCATCGACGCGAAAGAGCGAGGCTGCTATCTTTGCGGCGCGCTTCCTTGCGTGCTTGCCTGTCCAAGCGGCGCGCTCAGCCACGAGACGAACGAGCCTAAAAAGGTTAAAATGGGTATCGCCGTGATTAAAAATTTAGACGCCTGTTTGGCGTATCGCGGGCAGGTTTTAAAATCTAGCGATCTGCGCCTAAAGCCCGCCAAGACCGAGCAAGAGCGCGAGCTAAATTCTGCGCTGGCGGCGAAAGAGGGCAAGTCCTGCGATCTATGCGCGTCGCTGTGCCCTTACCCGCAGCCGCTTGAAGCTATTGCAATGATAAAGGCGAATGAACATTTCGCCCCGCAGATCCGTAGTGCTTGCGTCGGCTGCGGCGCGTGCGCAGAGCTCTGCCCGGCGCGTATCATCGAGATAATCCCGCGGGCGGATTACAAATCAATCTATGAAGGAAAACAATGAAAAACTCTATTAAATTCCGCCTCTGCTCGCTAGCTGCGGCGCTTTTACTGTGCGGCTGCGGAGATGACGGCAATTCAAGCTCCGCCGCCGCAAATTCTGCAGGGCAGAATTCCGTTTCGCAAGGCCCCGCAGGGCAAAATTCTGCGGATCAGAATTCCGCGAGTGTAAATTCCGCATCGCAGAGCGCGGAACAAAATCATACTGCAAAGCCTCGCATCAGCGTTAAAAGCGGCGAAGCGCCCAAGAAGGACGATAAGTTCGTAAGCTACGATTTTTACGGCGAGCGAAAGGTAAATTTTAATCTAAACGGCGACGTGAACGAAACGACCAAAAATATCGTGGCGTATTCGAGCATCAAAAACCAATACGAAAAGCTAAATTTTGATCTGATGAAAAAGCGTCTTGGGCATGATTTTATCCTGCGCTGTTCAGCGTGCCACGACGACTACGCCAACGGCATCATAGGTCCGTCGCTTCTGGATAAAACCGACGCGCAGATCGTGGATATGATTAAAAAGTATAAATTCAAAGAAAAGCCTAATCCTCTTATGGTGCAGCTCGTAAACGGCATGAGCGAGCAGCAGATAGAGACGATGGCGAAAGAAATTTACGAGTTCAACAAACAATTTAAGGAGCAGAAATGAAACCGGGCAAAATTTTAGCTTTGATTTTGGGTGTAGCACTGATCGCGCTGATGATCTTTATGGCTAGTTCGGACGATTCTAGCGCGCCGCAGCAAGAAGTCAAGCCGCAGGTGCAAGCAAAACCGGCGCCGCAGAGCAAGAGCGTCGATCTCATCGACGATAAGGACGTAAAAAATATTAAAATTTTGCAGCAAAGCGTCAAAGAGCGCGATTTTAAGGTTAGTAGCTCTTATCTGGTAAGCTGCGCGCCCTGCCACGGCGATGACGGACGCGGCAAGATCGCTCCGCCGATCGGCGGCAAGAGCAAGGATCAAATTTTAGCAAGCCTCAAAGATTATAAAGCGGGTAAGATCAAAAACAGCCTGATGAGCGGACT
>NZ_CALHHX010000013.1 GCF_938030685.1 uncultured Campylobacter sp.
AAATGGAGCGGGAAACGAGAGTCGAACTCGCGACATCAACCATGGCAAGGTTGCGCTCTACCACTGAGCTATTCCCGCATGCGGTAAAAATAAAGCGCGATTGTAGCCTATAAATTTTCATTTGTCAATAATTTCTCGCTTAAATTTCATAAATTTTTACGATTTCTCCAGCGCGAACTTTGTCGCATTCAGGATCAGCCAAGAAAAAATGCGATGCCGCAGCCAGCGGCCTGATGCGTCCCGAAGGCGACGGCATAGGCGTAAAAACTCCGCCTTCATATGCGCCTACGGTTAAATTTACTCTACCGCTTTTTAGCTTTAGATCGCTTGCGAGCTTGGCATATATCGCCGCTTCTGCGCTAAAAGCCTCACTTGCGCCGCTAAGCTTAAATAGTATCGGTAGTATGACTGCGCGCGTAAGCACGAAAGCAGCCATCGGATTGCCTGCCATTGCAAAGACGAATTTTCCGTCTTTTGCGAAGCACTTGCTGGGGCGGCCGGGCTTGATATCGATGTGATCGAAAACCTGCAAAAATCCAAGTTCACTCATAGCGCTTTGCATAAAATCCGCCTCCCCAGCACTTGCTCCACCGCTGGTAATTAGCACGTCAAATTTACGCGTAGCAGTATCTAGCGCCTCGCACACCTCGCTAAAATCATCCTTTAAAATCCCTAAATACTCGTTTTCAAAGCCGTATTTTTGCAGCAATGCAGCAATGCCACTAGAGTTGGCGTTATAAATTTCGCGCTCACTTGCGCTCTGCCACGGCTCTTTTAGCTCGTTGCCGCTCGAAAATATAGCGATTTTAGGACGCGCGTAAGCGCTTACTTCGTAAATTCCTTGCGCGGCAAGAAGCATGATTTTAGCAGGGTTTAAAATTTCGCCACGGCGCAATAAAAGCTCGCCCACGCGCACCTCCTCGCCTTTTTTACGAAAGCCGTCGTGGGCATGAACGGAAGCAGGGATTTTTAGAGTTCCACCTTGCACGTCTACATCCTCTAGCCTCGCAACAGAGTCCGCGCCCGCAGGCATTGGCGCGCCGGTCATTATCTTTTGCGCTTGCGCAGCCTTGATTTCGTAGAATTTCTCATCTCCCGCAAAAATCGTAGGCTCTACGATTTTTAGCTCTTCGTCTTTGAAGTCCGCCGCGTAGGCATAGCCGTCAAGCGCCGAATTATCGAAGCAGGGTAGGTTTTTAATCGCAGAAATATCGCTAGAAAGGATGCGACCTAGGGTACCGGGAAGAGGCACCATTTCGCTCCGCCTGCTTGATGTGATTTTAATCATAGCCAAATCTATGGCCTCATTTATTCCTATCATTTTAAGTCCTTTTTATCATTTTTTACATTTTAAATTCGCGCAGTTAAGACCTCACATAGTATTAAATTCTATGTTTTGCCGGAGCTTGCAAAGCAAAATTTTATCCAAATGAGTGCGCAAAATTTCACGGGCTCAATTGCCTTATTTTAATGCTAGTGTTACTTAAAATTTCAAAGCATATCACTCGTAAAATTCCGCTTTGCCCTAGGAATTCCGCTCGCATGTGCTTAAAGAATTCCACTACGGTTCGTTCATTAAATTTTACCAAAGCTCACCACTTAAATTCTTAAGAGACTCATCCTTGAAATTCTACCAAGATTTGCCTTTAAAATTTCGCCACACTTAGCTTTAGCGATTAATGCATTGCTGTTGTAGAATTTACGTGGCTCTTACGTAGCATGGCATTTTAAAACGCGTTTCGCGTAAAATTCCGCATCGCTTGCTTGCACAAGTTTTTTTATTTCGAAGTCCTCATTCCTCCAGCCTATGTATGTCTGCGCCGAGCGCACCAAGCTTAGCTTCCAGCCTCTCATATCCGCGATCTAGGTGGTAAATTCTATGTATTTTGCTCTCGCCGCGCGCCGCAAGGGCGGCTAAAACGAGAGCTGAGCTGGCGCGCAGATCGGTCGCCATAACGTCCGCACCGTTTAGCTTGCCGCCGCTGATAGTCGCGATGTGTCCGTTTAAACGGATATCTGCACCCATTCTTGAGAGTTCGCTAACGTGCATGAAGCGGTTTTCAAAAAGCCTCTCGTCGATGGTGCTGACGCCCGTGGCTACACACGCCAGCGCCATAAACTGCGCCTGCATATCGGTAGGAAAGCCTGGATATTCGCTCGTGATGATCTCTACGGGTTTGATCTTTGAAGCAGGTAGGATCGTTATTTCCTCACCGCCGTTTGAAATTTCAAATTTAAAGCCCATATCTTCAAATTTTGCAAGTACGGCGCCAAGATGAGCCGCGCAAGCGTGCGTGATCGTGATATGAGAGCCTGTGATTGCGCCTGCGCACAGATAGGTGCCTGCTTCGATGCGATCGGGAATGATCGAAATTTCGTTCAAATTTAAAAGCTCGCCGCCACTTCCTTTGATGAGGATCTCGTTCGTGCCGATGCCCTCTATGTCGATGCCTGCACTTTTTAATGCGTTGCAAACGGCGATCACTTCGGGCTCTTTTGCCGCGTTTATGATATGAGTGGTGCCGCTTGCTAAGGCTGCCGCCATTACGATATTTTCGGTGCCGGTGACGGTAATTTTGTCAAAATTTATAGTCGCGCCCTTAAGCCCCTTTTTTGCGGTGCAAACGACGTAACCCTGCTCGATCTTAACCTCTGCGCCCATTTTTTCAAGCGCGCTAAGATGCAGATCAATCGGTCTGGCACCGATCGCGCAGCCTCCGGGAAGACTTACCTCGCAGTGTCTAAACCGCGCTAAAAGCGGCCCTAGCACCAAGATCGAAGCTCGCATTTTACGCACTATGTCGTAGATCGCCTTGGTCGAGTTTACCTCGCGCGGATCGATTTTGGCGGTATTAGCGTCAAGAAACTCGCACTTTGCACCTAAATTTGAAAGCAGCTGAATTAGCGTGTGGATATCGGAAACTGCAGGTAAATTTTTAATTACGACTTCGTTTTTTGAAAGGATAGATAGAGCTATGAGCGGCAGTGCGGCGTTTTTTGCGCCGCTTATTTTGACGCTACCGCTTAGTTTTTTGCCCCCGTTAATTCGTAGATAATGCATGATTTCTCCGTGTAAAATTTAAATAATTATACAGAATTTAGCTTTAAAGTTACCATTTTGTTACCGCCAGGCGCTAAAATTGCGCCGTACGTTCAAATCGTCGCATAATTTTATTTAAGGATTTATATGAAACAATTAATTATCTGCGCTTTGGGTGCGTTTTTGCTGCTCGGCTGCTCCTCAAAAGCCCCATCCGCCGGCAGCCAGCAGGCTTATGTCTTAAACGATCGCGAAGAGGGGATAACCTCCATACCCGGAAGCGAGTTTAATCGCCCGCTAATCGCGTCGGTGGACGGCTATACCGGAACTCGCGCAGGAGGAGATTGCAGCGGATTTATCACCGTGCTAAACAGCAAGCACGACGAGCTGTTTTTTAACTCAAAGGATCTGCCGAAATATTTTACGAACGGACGCAAATCTCAAGCGATCTACAACTATTACAGCCGCAGGAATTTATTAAGCAATACGCCGCGCGTGGGGGATTTGGTGTTTTTCCAAAACACTTTGCGCTCCAATAAAGGCAAGATCAGCAACGAGATCAGCCATATCGGCATCGTGCGCGAGATTTACGCCGATGGGCGAGTAAAATTCGTCCATAATACCCGCGGCAGAAATCAAGCGGATTTTGTAAATTTAAATAAAAAGAACGTCCACATCGCGGGACAAAAGATGGAAAATAGCTATATCGTCCGCTGCGGCAAAGATCGCATAAGCTGCCTAGCGTCGAACCGCTTCGCAGGATACGGACGGGTGAATAACTAGAATTTTGAAAATTCTTTCGCCCGTATTTTTTGAAAAATTTCTTATAACTTTTGGAATTTATTAGATTTTATGAAATTTCGTTAGACCTTTTAAAAATTCGCGGCGGTTTAAAAATTCGCGGCGGTTTGATTTATGCTCTAAAATTCCAAGCAAAATTTTGCAAATAATTTCGCTTGGAATTCTAGCTATGACTTAGCTTTGCAGAATTTATTAAATTCCTAAAATTCTAATCAAATTTTAGAATTTTATGGCTTTTAAACTCCTGTAGTAAAAACTTATGAATAAAAACTCATTTTGATGCTATCGCGGTAAATTAAATTAGCATTTTTAACGCGTAATTATATATAACAAGCATTTAATAAAATATTACTCTAAAAATTTATTTTGAAATTAATTTGAACTCAAATTTTTGTTATTCTTAATAAAATTATACTTATAATTTTATATAAAATTCTACAAAATGGCTTCATATAACTGAAATTTTATCGTTATTAAATTTAACGGCATGTTTGTTTTTTAATTTACGTCAGATAAACTTTATAAATTACGTAAAACTTTCAAAAAAGATTTACGGTCTAAATTTCATCATGAAAATTTTACTTTAAAGCCGCTATATCTAAATTTTAACTTTAACGCAGCTATTTTGATAAGGCGCTTGCAATTAAAACCATTGTCAAAATTTTGATGCTAGAACTTATCTATAATTTTTCTCTAACCCATAAAAACACGCGACGCCTTTAATTTAATCAAAATTTTGCTACTATGCGTGAAAAATTTAAGGAGTTTCATGCAAACAGGCAAATTTACTCTCGCGATCATCGCGGCGAATATCCTATTTTTCGTGATTTCATTCGCATTGGAATATTTTTTCGGCTTTAAGTCTTACCTATTTTTCGGGCTCAATCCATATTTTTTCGAGGGGATGCCGTGGCAGCTACTAAGTTCATTTTTTATGCACGGCGGAGTGATGCATCTAGCGATGAATATGGCAGTTTTATATCAATTCGGCGGGATTTTAGAGCGAGCGTTCGGTGGGATAAAATTTACGCTACTTTACATCGTAGGCGGGCTGCTGAGCGGCGCTTTGTGCCTGATTTATATCCGTTATGCCATGAACATGGGAGAAATCGTCAATATCGTAGGCGCTAGCGGCGCTATTTGCGTGCTTTTAGGCGTGATTGCTTATTTTGATGAACGCAATGCGGGCGGGATTTTTGTCGCGATTTTGATAATGAGCTTTGCGCCGATGTTAATGGGCGTAAATGTGGCATGGTATGCGCACATAGCGGGATTTGTGGTCGGTTATGGCTTTGGAATGATCCAGAAAAAATTTAGAATTTTGTAGAATTTAACGCTAAATTATACAAAAAATTTTATGAAAGGATGCAGATGAAACGGATATATTTTATAAGACATGCCGAGGCGCAAAGCGGCAACGGAAGCGATTTTGAGCGGGCATTAAGCCAAGTGGGCGAACTTTGCGCAATTAAACTCGGAGAAAAGCTGCGCAGCTTGGGACTTGCGCCTGATTTAATTATTACAAGCCCGGCTATACGCGCACTCCATACGGCGCAAATTATCGCTAATGCGCTGGACGTGACGAAAAGGGTAGTGCCATTGCGAGAGTTATACGACGCAAGCTTATGGGATTTGGCAAGGTTTGTTCGCAGCTTGGATGAGAAACGATTTTTTGGGTGCGGTGTGAATGTAGAAAAATACAATGCGGTCGGTCTGAGTAGCGAAAAACATCGCGACGCAAACGCTGAAAATTCTACTTTTAAGAGCACTAAAATTCTCGCTAGCATTAGCGAAAATAATGCGATATCTTGCAACAATGTAGAAATTTCTAGCGCAGATATTGTGCAAAATTTTAATGCAGCTAGCGCGGAATGCGTATTTATCGTTGGACATAATCCGGCAATAGGCGCAATTTGCTCGCTTTTAGGCGAGAAGGAAGTCGATAAATTTCCTCCTTGCTCGATTTACGGCTTAGAATTTGACGTTCATAAATTCTCAGATATTACCGATCATAGCGGCAAAATGGTAATGCTACAGTGCCCTTAATTAAGCTTTTAACGCTTCATAATTACAATCGGACGGCTCGTTAGTGCATAAGGCTAATTTTTGCCAAGCATTGTCATATACTCGTAAAATAAGACCATATGGCAAAATAGCAAATTATTTTTGAGATAACTTTAAATTTTAAAAAATTTCCAATGATGTGACTAGCCTTGAAAATTGCAGACTAAATGAGTCAAAAAACTAAATTTCATATTTTTAGATAATCGAGCGTTAGCGCTTTTGCTTGAAATTTCATTTGCTTTGAAAAATCTTAAGTTTAGATTTTGCGGATGAAAATTTCGTGCCAAAATTTTCTCAAAAACATAAATTTATTGAGAAGAATAAAATTTATTAAGTAAAATTTAATAGTAGCTGTGGTATCATTCCCTAAAAATTTTGATAGGGAATTAAAATGAGACAGTACGAAACTTACAGATGCGACAAATGCGGCGCGGAGGTCGAGGTGCAAAAAGTAGGCGACGGCACGCTTAGCTGTTGTGGCGAGCCGATGAAATGCATCACCGAGGATCTGACGCAGGTAAATTTGATGAAGGCGTTTGCAGGCGAGTCCCAGGCGCGCAACAAATACGATCTTTACGGCGATTTGGCCAAAGAGGCGGGCTTTCACGCCATTGCGCGACATTTTTACGAGGCCGCCGAAAATGAAAAATGGCACGCTAGAGCCGAGCTAAAGGCGCATCATGCAGCCGCAGGCATTCCGCTTGATAAGATGGATAAAAATCTGCTTGATGCTGCTGCCGGCGAGCGCTACGAGCACGAGAGCATGTATCCGAGCTTCGCTAAAATCGCGACCGAAGAGGGCAAAAAAGAGGTTGCGCGCCTTTTTAACGCCATCGGCAAGGTCGAGGAGGAGCACGAGCGCGAATACAACGAGCTTCAAAAGATCCTGCTAGAGGAGGGCTTTTTCGAGAGTTTTGACGAGGAAGTTTGGGTGTGCGAGGTCTGCGGCCACGTCCATCGCGGCAAGAAAGCTCCTGGCGCCTGTCCGCTCTGTAAGGCTCCGCGTGAGTATTTCAAAAAACAAAGGCTTGTCTGATTTGATGCTTGCGGCACGGCGTTTTTGCGATAGCTTTTGAAGCCGTCGCAAATCTCGTTTATTGTCGCGAGCCGATCGCTTAAATCTTGGCTTAAAATTTTGCGCGAGATTTCGTCTTTTTGCTCCTTTTTGCCGCGGGACTCCGTGGCTAGACGAAATCTCGGGCTAAATTTATTTAGCCTAAACTCCTTTTCTTATCCCCCTAAGAAATGAAATCCTGCTCGCAAGAGCGGGATTTCTGTCGTAAAATAAATCTAAAAATAGTCATGCCGATGGATTTTGTATCTTTAAATTTTTAGTATAAATTCCTATATGATTCTTGCGCTGTTTACGAAGCAAGTTTCGCGCCGGTAAATTTCGCAGCAAACTTTGGTGGCAAATCTTCTGCATTTTTAAATTTTAAGGCGAATACGGTGCGATGAGAATTTGGAAGTAAATCAAACTATAAAATTTTGAGGGTTTAAATTTTAAATCAGAAATTCTATCCTTGCGGAATTTGCAGATAAATTTTATATCCGCTACCTTTTAATATGTCGATTATCTTTTGCTTATAAAATCCTTGGATGAAATCCCGTATCGTCAAAATTTAAATGAAATTTTATACTAAATTTATCTGGAATTTTAGGCAAAATCGCATGAGAAAATCTAAAAAGTAAATTATTCTATATTCCAAAAGAGTAAAATTTTAGATTTTTTGTAATCAAGCTCTAAGGCTCGCGCGTTAATTTAAAATTTTGCCGAGTTAATGAGTTAAATTCTAAAATGCGAAAGGCAGGATTTTTGGTCTTGTTATTCGAGTATGAAAAACAAATTTCAGAATTTTTCAAAACAAAATTCCAAATTTTTTAGAAAATAAATTCCATAAAAAACGATTTCAAAGCCGCATCAAAACGAGATTTAAAAAATCTCGCTCAAGCAAGCCTCTCGCTACCTCAAATTTTAAAATTTCACTCCTCGAATTCCTCCGCGACCTTCGCCGCAAGGCGCAGTTTGTCGCTATCGAAGTGGGTGTAGATGCGCGAAGTATTTAGGCTCGCGTGACCGAGGGCTTCTTGGACGAGCACGAGGTCCTTTTGCTTTTTGTAAAGCATCGTCGCGAAGGTGTGGCGCAGCATGTGGGCGCCGTTTTTTTCCTTGCGGATGCCCGCGCTCATTAAAATTTTCTCCACGATGCCGCTGACGTAGGCCTGGGTAAGCGGTGCGCCATTTTTGGTGACGAAAAGATAGCCCTCTTTGTTGGCAAAGTTCGTCTCCAGCGCGTTTAGATGCTCCTCAATTAGGTGGCGCTTGATCATTACGATGCGGTATTTGTTGCCCTTGCCGCGGATTCGGATGACGAAAAGATCGCCCTCGGGCGCGATATCTTTGCGCTTTAAATTTATCGCCTCGCCCACGCGGATGCCGGTGTAGACGATGATTTTTACGATCAGGCGGTTGCGGTGAGCAAAGGAGGGAAACTCGCTTAGATTTATCGCGTCCAAAAACCGCTTCAGCTCCTCCTCGCTCATAAACTCCGGAAGCTTCGTGCCGCGGCTGCCGCTAATACCGCCCCAGTGCTTAAGCTCTATGCCGTAGTTGTGCGAGGTGCCGTCCTGTTCATTTTGGCGGTCGATGAAGCCGAAAAAATTTATCACGGCGATGCGGTAGTTTTTTTTGCTCGCATCGCTCAGCCCGCCCGTAATCGAGGCTAAAATTTCGCTCAAAAGCTCCTCATCGATATTTTTCATACTCTCAAGGCCGTACTGCATGATCGCTTCGTAAAATTTTTTAAGCGGGTTAAAATAGGTATTGATGCCGGTAAGTCCCGCATTTCGCGCATCTTTTGCGAGCCGCTCGAGTTCGCCGATACTTGCTACCTCGTGATTTAGCGCCAGGCTCGCGCGGCGAAACAGCGCGTCGTTTTTCAGCTCCTTATTCGATAGCGCGCTTAGCTTGTAGCGCACGAATTTTACGAGCCAAAACAGCAGCGATTTTTCAAAGCTATCCTTATAATCGAGCGGGAATTTCATTTGCTCTCCTCGCTGTCGCCGAAGATTACAAAAGGCAGCATCAGCGTGTTTTTGATAAGATTATACGGCGTTTTTAGCACGTCGGTCGCAACGCCGGTCGAGTAGGTGGGCTTTTTCGTCGTGCCGCGAATCTCGATGATCGTGGAGATCGTGTTGTTTTCGCCCAAGATGATATGATTTAGCAGCGGGATTTTTGAGATTATCGAGCTTGCGTCTTTGAGGTATTTAAGCTCCAGATCGATATTCAGCGCACCGCTTTTCATATCCACTTCGCCGTTGCCCGCGATATCGGCGCTACTGCCGGTAAAGTTCATCGCGTTTATATAAATTTTATCGCCGCTGCGGCGAAAGTAAATTTTGCCCCTCTGCACGCTAAAGCCGCGATCGTTGAAATCGGGCGTCTTAAACGTAAGCAGCGACGGCACGGAGTTTATAAAGCTAAGCAGCCTTTGATAGATGATGTAGTCCTTCAGATAGGTGTTTTGCACGTTGATCTCGCCGCGATAGTTGCGCGGATCGATGCCGCTTGCTTTTAGCGTAAATACTCCTCCGTCGAAGCTCTGCGAGCCCAGAAATTGATTAAGTGCCTCGCCGCTGATGTTTTGCGCAAAAATTTGAAGCAAGCTCTTTTTAAAGATCAATTTCACGTCGCCGCGTTTAAAGCTTGCGTTTAAATTCATATTTTTGCCGTCCAGCACGCCGTTAAAGTGCGTAAATTTAAGCGTCTTATTAAGATCGGATAGCACTATGGAAGAGTTTTGCCCGCTGAAATTTATCGGCGAGCGCTCCTTCGTGCCGCTATTAAACTCGCTGGTTTGCACGCTCGTATTGATCGCGACATCCACGTCTTTTAAAGAAACGAAGTTGCCGCCTTTGTTGATTTTAAGAGAAATTTTACCGCTTCCGCTAGAGCCGTCCAGATCGCCGCCGCGCACTCGAAGCGCGAAAGAGTCGTTTTTATAATGGCTTCCGTCCTTGTTCAGCAGACCGAAATCAAAGATGAGATTGCTGCTGCTGATATCCAAATTTGTAAAATCGCTAGTTAAAATTTTAAGGTCTCCGCCGCTAATACCCGCGTTTTTAAGCGTCTTAGAAAAGGGCAAAATTCCGCTAATATCGGGCGAGCTAATCTCGATCCGCTCGCCGAAGCTCATCTTCGCGCCTAAAAATTGCGAGCTCAGCACCGGCGCTTTGCCGCTAAAATCAAGGCTTATATTATCTCGCGCGTCGCCAAATTTTAAAATTTCTTTGCCGTTCGGGGAGAGATTGAAGCTATGAATAACGCCGTTAAATTTGGCTTTGCGCGTCGCGATATCGATACTGCCGCTTGCCGTGGCGTTAAAAATTTCATTTTGCAGATTCGCGTCTTTGATGTCGATCTTTTTTTCTGTGATATGCACCCGCGCGGCTTTGGAGTGAAATTTCGCTTTAGAGATCATCAGATCGGCATCTTTTAGCGTCACGTTCGCATCGACCTTGGCGCTTTCCTTTTCTACGTCCACGTCTATCAGCACGCGCGCATTGATCCCGCCGCCTAGCGGATATACGGGCTCATTTATGCCGTAGCTTTGCAAAATATCTACAAGGTCTTTGCCCAAACTCTCTTTAGTTCGCAGATCCAGATATACGACCGGCCTCTCTTCAAAGAGCCCGCCGATACGCACGCTGCTTCCCTCCAGGCTTTTACCTTTAAATTTAGGCTCATTTAGCGTGAAATTTAGAAAATCGTTTTTGAGCGTGATATTGGCGTCTTTTACCGTTACGGCTTCGATTTGCGGTTGAAATTTTATCGTAAGATCCTGCGCGTAAGCCGTGGCGCTAACATTTTCGGCGATCGGGCGCGGATCTTTCAGATCGATTTTGGCGTGGAGGTTTTCGATATAGTAGTTTTGCGCGACCGCCTTGCCGTAGATCCACTCTTTCGCAAGAGGATTTAGCCCCGTAAGTGCGCCCAGCTCATTCATAAAATTTTTCAGGCTCAAGGCCGAGGCGCGGTTTATCTCGATATTTAGCTCCGAGCCGATGTTATGCACGTCAAGCTCGCCTGCGATCTCGTGCGAAGCGAAGGTGCCGTTAAAATCATACGTATCAGCTCTGAAATTTGCTCGCGCCGTGCCGTGCAAAGTGAGATTAAAATCATTTAGTTCAAGCTCGATCGGATCGAAGTTCAGCCCGTTTGCGCTCGGCGTGATCTTTGAGTTTAGCCTAAAAAACCGCGTGTCGGCGTAAAAAACGTCGCTTTTGTATTTTAGCTTTAGACTTTCGCCCTTGATCTTTAAATTTTGCACGTCGATCTCTTCAAAAAAGGAGTTGATGAGCGAGATTTTTTTGCTAAATTCTAAAATTTTTTCACTCTGCGTGCGCAGATCGGTGGAATTTTGCTCTAAATTTTGTGTATTATTTTGCGTAATTTCAAGATTTTTGATACGCAGCACGAGGCTTTTATTTAGCTTTAGATAAAACCCCTCAAGCTTTGCAAAGCCCACGTCCATCTGCGAAATCGTTATACCGTGTTTTAGGCCTACCGCACAGATTATAAAAAGTATGGTTATGCACAAAAAAAATCTAGCCAAAGTTCTAAACATCATCGCCTCATTAAAAAACTCCGCCCCAAAACCAAATCGGGCGTGCCGAAAAACTGCGCTTATAATATGAAATTTATTCAAAATTTTGGCTTATTTGCCTATAATTTCAGCTAAATTTTGAAAGGAACGCATGAAATTCTTTATAAAGCTCATCAAAGCGGCGTGCATTTGTATCGAGCTTGCGGCTATCGTCCTTTTGGCCGTGGGCTTTGATCTACACGAGCGCGTCGGCAACGCGGCAACCGTGCAGATAGGACAAGGCAGCTCAACGAAAATTTTATCCGAACTCTCAAAGAGCTATCCTAAATTTAGCAAATTCGACGCGAGGCTGCTTTCTTTTTACGGCGGCGCAAAAACCGGCGAGCTGGAGCTTAGCGGCGAAAATTTGCCCAAATATCAATTTTTATATGAGCTAAGCGTCGCAAAGCCCGTGATGAACGAGATTAAGCTGATCCCGGGCGAGACTACGATCGTGTTTTTAAAACAGCTTGCGAAAGATCGCGGGCTAAGCTTTAGCGAGCTTGAGCGCGAATACAACGCTACGGCGCCGTTTTACGAGGGCTTTTTGGTGCCTGAAACCTACAAAATTAGCAAAAACGAAAGCGAAAAAAATATCATCGACCACCTCATCTCAAGCGCACAAAAATTCCACGAAGGATTGTCGCGCGAGCTTAGCGGCGACTATAACGCCACGGCGTGGAAGCAGGTGCTGATCAAGGCCTCGGTCATTCAAAAAGAGGCCGCAAACGCAGATGAGATGCCCCTCGTAGCCTCCGTCATCGACAACCGCTTAGCCAAAAATATGCGCCTTCAGATGGACGGCACGCTGAATTACGGCGAGTTTTCGCACGTCAAGATCACTCCGCAGCGCATCCGCACCGACACCAGCCACTACAATACCTACCTCAACGACGGACTTCCGAAAGAGCCCGTGTGCGTGGTCTCTCGCGATGCGATACGCGCCGTTTTCGCGCCCGCAAAGAGCGAGTATCTGTATTTTATGCGAAATAAAAAGACGGGGCTTCACGATTTTGCGCGCACGCAAGCCGAGCACGAGCGCAACGTAAAGGCGCAGAGGTAAAATTTAAGGCCGTTTCGGCATTAAATTTAAAAAACGAGATTTCGTCTTTAAATTTTAAAATTTAAACCCCGCAATCATAAAAATGCGGGCCGATATTTGGGAGATAACAATGAAAATAGCGATATTCGGCGCCGGAAACATCGGCGCAGCGGTAGCAAACGATCTTATCGTAAGCGATTCTTTGAGCCAAAAGATAGATAGCATCGCGCTTGTGGATGCGGTAGAGCGGATCGCGCGCGGCAAAGCACTCGATCTTGCCCATGCAGCGGCTGTTTACGAGCGCGACCTGCGCATAAGCGGCAGCACAGAGCCCGGCGACATAGCGGACGCAGGCATCGTCGTGATCACCGCGGGGCGCGCAAGAAAGGCGGGACAGAGCAGGGAGGAGTTGTTTGGCAGCAACGCCGCCATAGTCGCGCAATGTGCGCGAGATGCCGCAAAATATGCGCCTAGCTCTATTATCGTCGTCGTTACCAATCCGCTTGATATGATGGTTTATGCGGCGCTGCAGGCTAGCGGGTTTGCAAAAGAGCGAGTCATCGGCATGGCGGGCGAGCTGGACGGCGCGCGGCTTAAATTTGAACTCGCGCGAGCGAGCGGCAAGGAAATTTCAGCGATGAGAAGCGCGATCGTGGGCCCGCATAGCGAAGAGATGATTGCGCTTAAAAACGAGTTGGGATTTGAAATTTCGGATGAAATTTTCGCGCGCGCGGTGCAAAATACCAAACGCGCCGGCGCGCAGATCGGCGAGCTGCTGGGCACGTCGGCGTATTTGGCGCCCGCTGCGGGCATCGTAAAGATCATAAAATATATCCTTTTTGATACCTGCGGCACGCTCGCTTGCTGCGTAGCGGATAGATCGGGAGTGCCTTTGGGGCGCTTCGTAAGCGTTGGCAAAATGGGCGCGATAGAGAGAAATTTCGCCTACTCGGGCGAGTTTTACGCCGCGCTTGAGCGAATGCGAGAAAGCGTAGCGGGGCTGAAGTTTTAGTGGAAATAAAGCGAATTCGACGCGACGTGGAATTTACAGAGCTAAAATTTTAAAGCGCAGAATTCTTGTGATAGAATTTGCAGCATCAAATTTCACTTTGGCAAGAAATTTAAGCTCGCGGAATTTTGTAGCGTAAAATTTCATTCGCTGCGGAATTTTAAAATTTGCACAATTTTGCCCGCTGTGAAATTTCATAGATTAAAATTTTACTTTGGCTCAGAATTTTGCGTGACGTAAAATTTTTAAAAGCCACAAAATTTTAAAATTTAAACTCTGCAAAATTTAAAAACGAGAGAAATTTAATGCGATCAAAACAGACTCGCGCCGCAAAATTTCAAATTTTAAATCGCGAAGCGGGATTTAGTGCGGATTTTGATAAATTAAGGAGAAAATATGAGCGAAAATGAGAGCCAGCGCGCCGTCTGGACGGATGAGGGCCGCTGTAAGGCGTGCAACATCTGCGTAAGCGTCTGTCCTAGCGGCGCGATCGCGATGAGACAGGACGAGGGCGCCGTGCAGGGCATGATGATCGACGTGGTGGATGAGGGCGCCTGTATCGGCTGTAGGGAGTGCGAGTTGCACTGCCCGGATTTTGCAATTTTCGTCGCGCCCAAGGGCTTTAAATTCGCTCGTCTAAGCTCTCAGGCTAGAGAGATGGCTGAAAAAATCAAAAACAATAATTTTATGAAACCCAAGGACGCATAATGAGAGAGGTAATTTCCACAGGTAACGCCTTAATTGCGCGTGCGGCGATTGATTGTGGCTGTAATTTTTTCGGCGGCTACCCGATCACGCCGAGCAGCGAGATCGCGCACGAGATGAGTCGCTTACTACCTAAGGTCGGAGGTAAATTTATCCAGATGGAAGATGAAATTTCGGGCATTTCTGTAGCTTTGGGCGCGTCGATGAGCGGTGCAAAGGCGATGACGGCAAGCTCCGGTCCTGGGATTTCGCTAAAATCAGAGCAGATTGGACTTGGCTTCATCGCTGAAATTCCGCTTTTAATCGTAAATGTTATGCGCGGAGGTCCTAGCACCGGGCTTCCTACGCGAGTGGCGCAGGGCGATATTTTGCAAGCTCGTAACCCCACTCACGGCGATTTTCAAAGCATCGTGCTATGCCCGGGCTCACTAAATGAGGCTTATACGCAAACCGTGCGCGCCTTCAATCTAGCCGAGCGGTTTATGACGCCGGTATTTTTGCTACTTGATGAGACGCTTGGGCATATGCAGGCTAAGGCGATGCTCCCTGAAATTTCGGATTTAAAAATCGAACGCAGGGTGGAATTTAAAGGTAGTCCGAAAGATTATGAGCCTTACGATGCTGCGCCCGATAAGCCTGCGGTGCTAAATCCCTTTTTTAGGGGATACCACTATCACATAACGGGGCTTCATCACGGCGCGAAGGGCTTTCCGACCGAAAATGAGCAGATCGTAGATCGCTCTATAAAAAGGCTTTTTAATAAAATTTCGGCGCATGAAGATGAGATCGTGCAATATGAGGAATTTATGCTAGATGACGCTGATGCTTGCATCATCGCCTATGGCAGCGTTAGTCTAGCCGCAAAAGACGCGATTTTAAAGCTACGAGGACAAGGCGTGCGTGTGGGGCTTTTCCGCCCGATTACGCTATGGCCAAGCCCTGCGCGCAAGCTAAGGGAGCTAGGGGAGAGATTTAATAAAATTTTAATCGCCGAGCTAAATTTAGGGCAGTATCTGCTAGAGGTGCAGCGCGCTTGCTTGAGGGATGATTTTAAGACGCTTCTTAAGGCAAACGGCAGACCGATCAGCCCTAGCGAGATTATCGAGAAAGTAAAGGAGCTTTAAATGGCGTTTGATTACGACAAATATCTAAGAACGGACAAGATGCCTACGCTTTGGTGCTGGGGCTGCGGCGACGGAGTGATCTTAAAAGCGATCATCCGCGCGATTGACCGCATAGGCTGGAGTATGGACGATGTGTGTGTGGTAAGCGGTATCGGCTGTAGTGGCAGGATGTCGAGTTACATAGACTGCAATACCGTCCATACGACGCACGGACGCGCGATAGCTTATGCTACGGGTATCAAGCTTGCAAATCCAGGCAAACACGTAATAGTAGTCACTGGCGATGGCGATGGGCTTGCGATAGGGGGCAATCACACGATCCATGGATGCCGCCGCAATATCGATCTAAATCATATCTTAGTAAACAATTTCATCTACGGGCTTACGAACTCGCAGACGAGTCCTACGACACCGCGTGGGTTTTGGACGGTTACGGCACAATATGGCAATGTCGATCCCAGCTTTGATGCGGCGAAACTTGCGATCGCTGCCGGAGCAACTTTTGTCGGACGCGAGAGCGTGACAAATCCCGAAAAAATCGAGCGACTTCTAGCCAAGGGCTTTGAGCACGATGGTTATAGTTTTTTTGATATTTTTAGCAATTGCCACGTAAATTTGGGTCGTAAAAATAAAATGAGCGAGGCAGTGCAAATGCTAAAGTGGCTTGATTCGCGCACGGTCTCTAAAGCAAAATTTGACGCTCTTAGCGAGGATGAGCGAGCAGGGCTATTTCCGCTTGGAGTTTTACACGAAGATAATGAGCACACCGAATACACAAAGGCGTATCAAAAGGTGATAGACGCGGCACAAAGCGGCGAAGCGATAAATTTTGAAGGACTAAGATGAATCAATTAAGATTTGTGGGGGTGGGCGGTCAAGGCGTAATCCTAGCAGGCGAAATTCTAGCTGCGGCAAAGATCGCACACGGCGGCTATGGAATCAAGGCATCTACGTATACCTCTCAGGTACGCGGCGGACCTACGAAAGTGGATATTATCTTAAGCGATGAAGAAATTCTATATCCTTACGCGAGTGAGGGCGAGATCGATTTCATGCTCGCAACGGCGCAGAGTAGCTACGATGCTTTCAAAAATGGCGTGAAAAAAGGCGGCGTGATCGTAATCGAGCCGAATTTAGTAGCACCGAGCGATGAGGATAGGGCAAGCTTTAAAATTTATGAAATTCCAATCATCACCATCGCAAAATACGAAGTTGGAAATGTCATCACCCAAAGTGTTGTGGCTCTAGCGATCGCAGTAGAGCTTAGCCGCTGTATGGACTCAGGGCTAGTAAAAGAGCAAATGCTCCGTTCTGTGCCTGAAAAAACCCGTGCGCTAAATGAAAAGGCGTATGATTTGGGGATAAAATACGCGAGAGGGGTTTTAGATTAAATTTAAAGACTTCATATAGAATTTATGATTAACTGCAAGAGTAAAATTTAAAAATTTTTATAGGTAAGATATAAAGTTTCTAGATTAGAATTTCAAAATTATATAGCCAACTGCTTACATTATTTTTTGATGGGTTGTACTAATTCAAATTGCCTGCCGCGACCTTTTATCTTTTCAAACTTTATAAAATTATTGCCGTTTTTTTATCCTGTTAAATTAATCTTATTCCAAAAGTTCTTTAGCTTTTTTCACCGGATTGCATTCATTATCATTTAAACACGGCTTCAAACCATAGCTCATCTTGCAGGCCAATTTTTTCTTCGAAGGCTCTATCGCCGCATCGCATACCTTTTTAAGATTTACAAATGCTCTTTTTATATTGCCCGTATAGTACAAATCGTGCATCCCTGCGTTTAGGCAAAAATTTAATAATCCGGCATCGCAAGCTTTATTTAGCGCTTTTGTTGCGTCTTCTTCTCTGCGCAAATATATTAATAAAATTCCCAATGCACCGCAGCTCTCAAAATTTTTTTCGTCGCATTTTGCCGATAAAGTATCTTTTAATATCGAGCAAGCTTCATAATCGCCTTTGTTCCAATCGCATTTATTCGCTAAATTTTTTAAGTTTGTATCGTTTATTGCGGCAGAGATATCAATGTCTATATCGTTTTTTGCCAGCAAAGGCATAGATAAAAGTAGCGCTAATGACAAAATTTTTCTCATAGTTATAGTCCTTTAATAGTCTCTTTGGCTTTCATTAGCGGATCGCACTTTGCATCTTTAGAGCAGTCTTCAATCTCTTTCTTGATGCTGCAAGCAAGCCTTTTATCTTCCGAAATTCCCTGTTCGCAAATTTTGTCAAAAACCTTAGCGGCTCTTTCAAGATTTCCCGTAAAAAGTATATCGCTAATGGCAAGATAGGAGCAGTAAGACATGATGTTTCGCTTCACATGCCTTAATCAAAGGAGCGGATGAGAATTCATATTGACCCAAATCCGTAAATATTATTCCGACAGCCCCGCAGCTTTCATAATCTCCGCCGTCGCATTTATTAGATAAAATTTCGACGAGTTTCGTGCATGCGCTGTATTTTCCGTCGCCGCTATCGCAAGAGATCGCTAAATCTTTTTCCTCTTTGGTTTTTAATAAATAATCCAAGCCTTCCGCTGCCGCAGCAGGGATCGCTGCAAATGCCGCTATAAACGCGAGTAGCCAAATTTTAAGATAGAATTTTTTCATCGCCGCTCCCTGTTTTTAAGTGGCGATTATATATTAAAATATTTTAGCGGGCTCTTAAAATTTTGCAGAGTTAAAATTTTGATCGCCTGCTAAATTTAGCGGCGCCGTTTTCAAAAGTCGCGCCGCTTCGGGATTTAAAACGCCACTTTTAAATTTTTAAACGTCGCGGTGAAATTTTAAAATCCCACCGCAAGCTTTGGGCGGCTTTAAATTTAACATACCGAGTTCTGTTAACATCCCGAGTTTGGCTGCACCCGCGTTTCGCTGCCCGTGTGGATCAGCAGAGCCTTGCCGCGTCTAAATCTGCACGGCGGATCGGCTTGCACGGATGAGTATTCCTTGCCGTTTAGCTTGTAGATGATGTTGGAGCCTTGCACCGTCTTTTGGGAGTTTTGGATCGCATCTCCGGCGACCGCGCCCACTACCGCGCCGCCCACGAGCCCCACAGTTTCGGCTAAGCGCCTGCTGCTGCTATGTTTGCCGAGCTTATGCCCAATGACCGCGCCCGTAGTTCCGCCTGCGACGCCGCCTAAAATTTTACCAGTATTGCCCTCGGAGCGCTCTACGTTGATTTTGGCGGGCAGGACATCGACGATCTCGATCCGATCGCTCTGCCTCATGCGGTTTGTTTCGCTCGCGTCATAAATATCTCCACCATATCGATCCTGCGGGGTCGCGCAGCCGCAAAGCGCTATCGCTGCGATCAAACATAATGTGAAATTCTTCATGTTTTCTCCTTTGTAATGAGCTACGGGCGGCATTATACTATGGATTTTTATACGAGCGGTTAAGTAGTAGTTTTAAAATTTTATCGGCTCACTGCTGCTTAAAATTAGCTTGATACGAGGCATTGCGCCGTATCTAGGCGCCTTATAAAATTTTTATTTCACTCAAAATTTATCTTATTTTGTTAGAATCATTCTTATTTTAAAGGAGAAAAAATGAAAAAACTACTAGTTTACGCCACCAAAGGCGGCGACACGAAGGTCGTGAGCGAATACATCGCTTCAAAGCTCGGCTTTGAGATCAAGGAGGCCAAAGAGCTAAATGAAGAGGATTTGGCGGGAGCGGGCGCGTTTATTTTTGCGGCTTCGACGCACGGCGACGGACAGATCCAGGCCAAATTTGACGACAAATTGGAGCTTTTAAACAAAACTGATTTTGACGGACGCAAGGTCGCGCTCATAGGCGTCGGTAACGTCGAGCGCCACGGCAGCGATTTTTGCAGCGGTATGAGTGCGTTTTTGCCGGTGCTTAAAAAGGCCGATCTCATCGGCGCTTGGGGCGCAGAGGGATATAAATTTAAACATTCGCGCGCCTTCATAAACGGCAAATTCGTGGGTCTTACGATCGATTTTAAGGGCGACGAGCACTGGCAGGCGAGGGCTGATAAATGGATCGCCGCGGTTAAAGGCGAGTTTTAAATATTTCAGCTTTTGCGCGACCGAGCGAGTTTTGGGCTCATCGAGCCTAAAGCTCGTTAAATTTCCCCATTAAATTTCACGCTCCGCTTGAAAGCGAAGCCCTCTTAAATTTTACTCGCCACAGCGTTAGAATTTCCGCCGCATTCAAGCGCCGCCTGCTCATGCTGCGTAAATTTTATCGCTAGCGGGAGCCGTAAATTCCAACTCGCCGCGCAGATAGCTATAGGTGCCGCGATAAAATTTAGTTCGCGGTAACTTGCGCACTATTCGTGCAATAAACGATAAATTCCGCCCGTGATACTTGCAATACTGCCGGTGCGATAAAATTTCGCTCTCGCGACAAAATTCCGCTCGCAATACTAGCGCGGCGAGTGTACGTCAAAATTCCACGCTCCGCTTGAAAGCGGAGCTTCCGCATTAAAATTTTAAAATTTTAGCTCAGAAAGTCGCTGTGTTTTACAAGCCGTGCCGCTTAAAATCGCGCGGATAGGCTAAATTTTATCCTCCCAAGCTCAAAATCTAGCCCGCTCGTGACGGTCAATTCAATACGGCAATTTTATGCGATCAATTTACAAAATCTCCGCCCAAACCTCAAATATCAGCGCCGCATTAGAAAAGTTATTTTATAATAACCGCATATCAAAATTTAAGGCGATCTATGAAAAGGCTTCTAATTTTCGTCATTTTTGCGCTGGCCGCTCTCGCCGCGGCGATCTACTTCAATCTCGATAGGCGCGAAGAGGTCGCGCACAAGGCCTACGGCATAATCGACATCAGGCAGAGTTCGCTTAGCTTTGAGCGCAGCGGCCGCATTAGCGCGCTTTATCGCGACGAAGGCGATTTCGTGCAGGCTGGCGACGTCTTAGCGGCTCTGGATACGGCGGATCTGAGTTTTCAAAGACGTATTCAGATCGCGAGGTGCGACGGGCTTAAATTTAGCTTGCAAAAGCTGCAAAGCGGCTTTCGTAGCGAGGAGATCGAGATGGCGGCGGCGAACGTAAGCGCGCTGCAAAACGCCCTACAGCTCGCTACTTTGACGAACGAGCGCCTCAAGAGCCTAGGCAAAAGCAACTCCGCGTCCAAGCAGCAGATCGACGAGGCGTTTTACTCGATGAAGCGCACGCAAGCCCAGCTGCAAAGCGCGCAGGCTAATCTACGCCAGCTTCAAAGCGGCTATCGCGGCGAGGATGTCGGCGCCGCCCGCGCAAATTTGGCAAGCTGCGAGGAAAATCTGAAATATCTGAATTACCAAATCGAGACGCAAAGCGTGCTAAAAGCGCCCTTTAGCGGGCAGATCAGAGCGCGCCTTAAGGAGCTTGGCGACATCAGCAT
>NZ_CALHHX010000014.1 GCF_938030685.1 uncultured Campylobacter sp.
ACATTGCCGTAGGTCTTGCGGCCGCCGGTTACGAGCTGAGCTAGCTCCATGGAGTATTCGCGCACCCTAAAGATATGCATAAAGGCGTTGTAGTTACCTGTTACCTCGCAGGCTAGACCGATATTTAAAAGATGGCTGTGAAGGCGCTCGATCTCAAGGCAGATGACGCGGATGGCTTGCGCACGAAGCGGAATTTCAAGCTTGATAGCTTTCTCTGCTGCTTCAATACATGCAATCGCGTGAGCGTAGCCGCAAATTCCACAGACGCGCTCTGCTAAATAGCCCATCTGATCGTAATTCATTCGGTTTTCAGCTAGTTTCTCCATACCGCGGTGTTGATAAAACAAGCGGTAGTCTGCATCGATAATCTCATCGCCGTCGCAAAATAGTCTAAAGTGTCCCGGCTCATCGCTCGTTACGTGAAGAGGTCCAAGTGGAACATCTACTACGCCATCACCGCTAGGAAATAAAAACTCTGCATTAGGCTCGTCTTTATGATCTACAGGATCGGGCCTATAGCGATAGTCCATTGCGTCTTTGCGAAGCGGATGAAGTCCATCCGGCCAATCGTCGCTTAACACCAAACGACGTTTATCAGGCAAGCCTTCGGCGATTAAGCCGAACATATCAAAAGCTTCTCTTTCGTACCATACGCAAGCAGGCACTAAAGGAGTAACCGACGGGAATGTCGGATCCGATCCAGGAATTAGCGTCCTAACGGTGATGAAGCATTTATCCTCTGCGGCGAAATCCTCCGCTTCGGTCATTTTGCCACCTTCCATAGATATCGCATAGTAAAGCGCGAAATTTCCGTTTAGCTCGCGCTCATCGTTAGGGATCATCGTGCTAATAAAACCGCCGATGTCATAATATAGCGTCTTAACCGCAAGCGGCAGATCATTTCTATCCACTAAAACGGTGATTTGATCCTCGGCTTGGCGGGTAACTTCTAAGACCTTGACTTTGGTCTTTAAAATTTCTATAAATTTATCGCCTCTCATTTTTAACCTCTCATCATTATTCTAACGCCGTTTTCGACGAGCACCCAAAAATCGCCTACATGCCATACGCCAAAAATTATAATTAAAGCGCAAAGCAGAATTAACGGTAAATTTTCAAACAAGCTCATCTCTTTTGCGTAAACCACTTCGCCTTTAGGCTGACCGAAGCTTGCCATATTGAAGTGCGCGAAGTCCGCAACGAAAATAATTACGAGCGCGATCGCAAATAATGCTACCGCAAAATATTGACCGTTTTCGATAGCGCCGTGAAATACATTAAATTCGCTCACAAAGATCGCGAACGCAGGCACGCCTACGAGCGAGCAGACCGCAGCGCCGAACATCACGGTAGTAATCGGAGCGATCTTTATCATACCGCCCATCTTAGTCATATTTTTATGACCGTAAATTCTAGCTATATTACCGGTAGAGCAGAATGCAAGAGCCTTAGTAAAGCTGTGAGCTAGGCAGTGAAAGATCGCTGCGAATAGTCCAAATTTACCGCCGACACCCAGCGCAAACGCGATAACGCCCATATGAACGACCGAGTGGTAAGCAAACATTCTCTTTACGTCGTGCTGACGGACGAGGAAAATTCCTGCGACAAATAGCGTGATCGTTCCTGAGATCAACATTACTTGGCAAACAAAGCCTGATCCTACCGCCTGAGCGGTCACGGCATAGTATCTAAATAGCGCAAGCATAGCGCATTTTAAAAGTACGCCAGAAAGCAAGGCCGAAATCGGAGCCGGTCCTTCTGCGTGTACGTCCGGAAGCCAAGTGTGAGTAGGAGCAAGTCCTGCTTTGGTTCCAAAGCCGATCAATGCAAAGATAAAGATAAGTTTGATGGCATCGTGGTTCAAGTCTTTAGCATGATCTATAATGCTAGTCCAAAGCATTGAAGCTTCGCCGTCGCCTGTGATTTTGAAAGTAGCCGCATATAGTAAAACGGTAGCATAAAGCGCAAACGCTAAGCCGATCGAGCAGATAACGATATATTTGTAACCGCTCTCGGTAGATTTTTTATCTTTATGAATAGCAACCAAAAATACCGAAGCTAACGTAGTAGCCTCTACCGCAGCCCACATAAACGCCACGTTGTTGCAGATAACGCTAAGCGTCATTGTAAAAACGAAAACGTGGCAGAGCGCATAGTATTTTCTAAGATCGCTAAGATCTAAATGACCGCCCTGTATCTCCCATTTCATATAGGTGGTGGAGTATAAATTTACCAAAAAGCCCGTTACTGCAATCAGCACTAAAAATACACAGCCGAGGCTATCTAAAAATAGAAATTTATTGTATTCGTAAAAAGGCTCCCAGTTTCCGCTGATAAGTTTGCCCACATTGCAAAGCAGTGCTGCCGAGGTAGCTGCAGAGATCAAAACGTGCAGCGTGCTAAGCAGTTTGAAATTTTTAGGACATAAAAACAGTATCAACGCGCCGACCAAAGGAAGAATCAATATAAAAAGTAAACTATTCATCTTTATCCCTTTAAATTTGAAGCTTTGGACGTATCAAGCCCATCGTAAGCTTTGTAAAATCTAACCGCCAAGACGCTCATTATGATGACCGCAAAAATGGCGTCGGTTAAAATTCCAAGCTCGACTAGCTCGTGCGAATTGTAAGCCATAAGCGCAAGGCTTAGATGGATGCCGTTTTCAAAGAGGCAGTAGGCCAAAATTTGCTTGATGAAAGAATTTCTAAGCATGAAGCCGAAAATTCCCATCATAAATACGGTTACCGCCGCAATTAGCGTGATTCTTTCCTCAATTAGCGAGAATTTCAAAAGAATAGGGCTTATCGTCATTGCAATCGCCAAAGAAAATCCCATAGCGATAACGGGGCTTACGAAAAAGCCGCCCACCGGCTCATCCTCGCTGATTACGCCAAGTTTTTTGATTAGGAAGAATATAATTCCCGGCACAAAAATAACCTTCGTAAAAAAGGCCACTACAGCCCAAATTTTAAGCTGCGGCGCATTGAAGGTAGAAGACAGCATAAAAAATATGCTTACCAAAAGTAGCGTCTGAACTGCGTAAATTCCGATGGAAAGTTTTAAATTTCTAAGTCCGAATACCGCTAGCGACGTTACTATCATACAGATTGCTAAAATATCGATACTAGTCATCTTAAAATCCTACTACGTAAAGCGTTAATGCCGCAAAAGCGATGGCAAGAGCGCCGCATGAAATTTTACGCATGCTTGAAGTCATTTTGAAGCGCGGTCCGAAGTTGTCGATAAATACTGCGGCGACGTAGAATACACCCGTTTTTATCACGAAGATTATGATCGCCAAGAACGGATTGCTAAAATTCCACGGCTCAAATATCGTTAAAAATAGACCGATCATCGCAAATTGTTTCAAAATAAGCGCCGCTTGTACTAAGCCAAGATCGCTACCTGCATATTCGCCAAGTAAGCCTTCCTGAAGCTCTTGCTCGGCTTCGGCAAGATCAAATGGCTTTCTGCCGGTCTCTACATACATGCACCATAAAAATGCGATCGATGCGACGGCAAAGCTTGGAATTTGATAGCCTATCTCTCCGCTTCGCACCATACCCTGAATCACGACTAAATTTGAAGTACCTGCCGCGAGCATAACTGCGATGAGGCACATCATCATTACCGGCTCAACATAAACTGCAAGCATCTGCTCGCGTCCGCCGCCAGTTGCGGCAAACGGATTGCCGCTATCTATCGAAGCCGCACCGAATACGAAGCGCAGAAGCGCGCCTAGATATAAGATAACAAAGATATCCGAATATGCTCCGAAAATTTTATCGGTGGTCGGATCGCTGTAAGTGATAGGAATAGCCGCCAAGATCGCCGCCGAAGTAGCGAATAAGAAAAACGGAGCCCACCTAAATACCCAGTGGCTGCATGCAGGAACGGTCCTGCCGCGCTTGAAAAGCTTAATAATATCGCGGTAAGTCTGGAAAAAATCGCTTCCTTGTTTTGATTGAAGTTTGGCGCGAAGTTTTCTCGCCATTCCGTCAAATAGCGGGGCGATCAAGACGATAACTGCGACTTGAAATATCATCAAAAATATAGTTTGTATAGTTTGCATCATCTCCCCCTAGATCAAGAAATAGCCGACGCCGAGTATCGCGCAAAGATAGATCATAATATAAAGCGTATAGACGTTTGTATAGCCGCTTTGGAAAATTCCTATTTTATCAGCGATTTTCATACTCCAGTTAATGACCGGCTGATAAAACATACCCCACCAAATATCTTGTGGATGGTTGTGGTATTCGATCGGTCCGAAGTAGCCGTTTTGCTCGATTCTGCGTTTATGACCTCTAAAGAGCCAATCCATAATCTTTCTTAGATCGCCGGTGAAAGGACCGCCCGTCATCTGCATGCGAGAGCTATATTTAAAGCCGCACGCCCAAGGATCGGTTTCTCTCGGTTTACTGCGATTTGCCTTCATAACCGCGAGGATTATAAACGGAAGGAACATCGTCGAGCATAAAATGACCGCGATGAGCGGAGTCGAAACGATACTTCCCAAAGGCGAAGTAATCGACGTAGCACCGATGCTTGCGATATATTGGGTGTTTTGCGTGATGGAATTGACCGCCTCCATAATGTAACCCACTATGAAGTGTGCGCCTACGCCAAATCCCACGCAGCCTATCATCAAAATGATCATTCCTAAAACCATTCCGAGTGGGCTTTCTTTTGCGTTTTCCCAAATTTTTTCATCTCTTGGGGTGCCTGCAAAGATGACCGCGTAGAGTTTTAAGTGCATACCGACCAAAACGCCCGTAAGCGCAAGTGCGACGACTGCCAAAGAAAAAGCGTATCTAATGAAAATTCCGCTCTCTTTAGCGCCTTGAAGCATTCCTTGATAGGTAAACCACTCTGAAACGAAGCCGTTTACCGGAGGAAGCGCTGCGATACCCATGATACCGATAAACATACCGACTGCAGTTAGAGGCATTTTTTTAGCTAGACCGCCTAAAATGTCCATATTCTGCGTATGAGTAGCGTGGATTACCGAGCCTGCGCATAGGAATAAAAGACCTTTGAATATCGCGTGGTTTACTACGTGGTAGCAGCCCGCCAAAAATCCGACTGCTGCTAGCGTTACATTGCCCGCTGCGACGCCGTAAATTCCGGTGCCAAGACCTAGCAAAATGATGCCGATATTTTCAACCGAGTGGTACGCAAGAAGCGCTTTGAAATCGTGCTGACACAAAGCGTATAAAACGCCGAAAAGCGAGCTTGCGGCTCCAAGGATCAAGATTGCAAGTCCGAAATAGATGCTTAGCGGTAAAAATAGTGTAAATTTAACGAGCGTAAAGAGCGCTACTTTAATCATAACGCCGCTCATCAGCGCAGATACGTTTGACGGAGCCGCAGGGTGAGCTTGTGGTAGCCAGACGTGAAAAGGCCACATTCCCGCTTTTGAGCCGAAGCCGACCAAAAATAGCACGAAAGCAGCCACGGAAGCGCCCATCGGCATATTTACTTTTCCCCACTCCGCAAATTCGAAGCTTCCTGCGTAGTTTGCAATGATAAGTAATCCACAGGTGATACAAAATGCACCGATCTGTGCTATACCTAGATATACCATAACGGCTTTGAGCGTGCCTTTGCCATCGTTTACTATGATTAGAAATGACGAGATTAGTGTCATAAGCTCCCATAAAACAGCGAAGCAAAATACATTATCCGCACTGATGACTAAAAGCATAGATAAGATGAAGGTATTAAATAAACATGCAAAAACGCCGATATTTGCCTTTCCGATATATTCCTCGGCGTAGCTCATACCGTAAACGCTGCTTGCAAAGCCTATAAAAACGACTACGAAGCTGAAGAAATTTCCAAGCGGGCTTAAAGCAAATTTTGGCGCATATAAGAAAGTGCCGCCCAAAACGAAGCTATCGCTTACGCCCATATTGGCTACGAAATGACACATCGCGTAAAAACAGCTGATAGCACCTAATCCAAATCCCACCTTAACGGCAGTTTTTGGAGCGCAGTATAAAAGGATACTAATTACTGCACTGACGATAAATAAAGTATAGACGCTTATCATTTTGCGCCTCCTTCTTTTTTGGCGACGCAACTGATTTCGCCGTTTAACACGTCTTTTGCAAAAGCATTAGCCGCATCGTAGTCTATCGCAAAGCCCAATTTATGCTTACCTTCTTTAGGATCTATCATAATGATAGCGCTAGTTGGGCAAACCTCGACGCATGCAGGACCGTTCTCGCGTCCGTTGCATAGATCGCATTTGATGGCGGTGCTTTTGGCACCCGCTTGGCTTTCGATCTCGAGATAATACTTCGGCTCGACCGCATAATTTACTGACGGCATAAGCTCGGCATTCGAGCTGATCGCGCCATAAGGACAGGCGAGCGTACACATCTTACATCCGATGCAAATTTCTTCGTGTAATTCGATATAGTTATTATCGAAGCGAAGCGCACCGGTAGGGCAGACATTTGCGCATGGTCCGTCATCGCACTGCCTGCACTGCGTAGGCATAACGCCGTAAGCCTGTCTAAGCACGGTAAGTCGCGATTTAGCAAGCTTGCCGCGCTCGTAGGCACTTGAGTAACAGGCCGCCATGCACGTCGTGCAACCGATACATCGTTTGTAATCGCAGATTACAAATTTATGTTGTTTCATACCTTTCTCCTTGACTTAAGGAATTTTAAAAATTTTTTACTAAAAATTTTGGTGTAATTATATTTAAGTCCGTAAAAAAATTCCGTCATTTATCTGACGATATTTGGAATTTATTTGATAAATTTGCTTTCAAAGCTTAAATTTGAAAACTAATTTCTTTTTTAAACCAGTTCGTTGATTATTTGCTTTAAAAGTCTAGTATATCAGTATTAAAGTATATTTTAAAATTTAAATTACTACTTAAATTACCCCAACTTACTCCTAATTATAATTGAAAAAATTCTTTTAGCTTAAGGCAAAATTTCAATTTTATTTTAGGTAAGAATTTATATAATTGTGCCGAAATTGCATATATGGTAATTTTGCATGTTTAGTATTTTCGAAAGGAGAAAATATGGCGAATAAAGGCAAGGTCATATGCCCTTATTGTGGCACAGGCTGTCAAATCGAGCTGACTGCGGAAGACAATTATATCAAATCCGCAACCGGCGTAAGCGACAACCCCGTAAATCAAGGTTGTTTATGTTTGAAAGGTTATTACGGATGGAATTACGTAGGCTCTAGAGATAGGCTTACTACTCCGCTAATTCGTAAAAAGAATGGCAAATTTAGTAAAGACGGCGATTTGGTCGAGGCTAGTTGGGACGAAGCGCTTGATTTGGTTGCTAAAAAGATGCTCGAGGTTAAAGAAAAATACGGCGCTGACGCGATAGCTGGAAACTATTCCGCACGCTGTACGCATGAGGATAACTACGTAGCGCAGAAGCTACTTAGAATTTTAGGCACGAATAATATCGATCACTGCGCGCGCATTTGACACGCTCCGACTGTGGCAGGTCTTGCCAAAACAATCGGTAACGGAGCAGCTACAAATAGCTTCACAGAGATCGGAACTCACAGCAACTGCATTATGATGATCGGCTCAAACCCTGAAAACGGCCACCCGATCGTAGCTATGCACGTTCAAAGAGCGCTAAATAGAGGCGCCAAACTCATCGTCATTGACCCAGTTAAGACGGAATTTGCAAATCGCGCAGATATCCACCTCCAGCTTGAGCCGGAGCACAATATCCCGGTTATAAACGCTTTAATCCATGCTATTATCGACGAGAATTTGGTAAATCAAGAATTCGTTGAGAAATACACCAAGGGTTTTGAATATGTAAAAGAGGCGGTTAAGGATTATTCGCCTGAGGCCGTAGCTAAATACACAAGGTTAAACGCTGAAGATATTAGAAAAGCGGCTAGAATTTACGCTACTACGCGACCTGCGGTTATCACGCACGGCATGGGCGTAACTCACTTCAACCACGGCGTGGGCGCGGTCTGCGACATTTCAAATTTAATGCTCGTAACGGGCAATGTGGGCGAGCTTGGAAGCGGCGATCTACCGATCCGCGGACAAGAAAACGTTCAAGGCTGCTGCGATATGGGAATGCTTCCTAACGTATTTACCGGCTATAAAGCTGTAACCGACGAGAGTGCCCGTGATTGGTTTGAGCGCCAGTGGAATTTGCCGAAAGGTCATCTAAATGGCAAGATCGGCATTCATAAAACCGAAGTGCCTGACGCAATTCTTGATGGTAGGGTAAAATTCTTCTGGACGATGGGTGAAAACCCGGTTATGACCGATCCGAACGCAAACCACTTCTTGCGCGCGATTTCGCAGGTAGAGATGTATGTGATCCAAGATATTTTCTTAACCGAGACGAGCCGCAAAGCAGATGTTGTGCTTCCTGGAGCTTGCAGCGGCGAGAAGGAGGGTACTTATGCTAACGCCGAGCGCCGCGTACAGCATAGCGAAATTGTAGTTGCCCCTCCGGGACAAGCTAGACAAGACTGGGCTATCATCTGCGAGCTTGCCAGACGCCTAGGTCTAGGGGATTATTTCACATTTCAATCTCCAGAGCAGATTTGGGAAGAGGTGCGCAGGGTAGCTCCGCACAACTACGGCGGAATGAGCTATTACCGCATCAAAAAATACCACGGACTTCACTGGCCGTGCCCTGATGAGAATTCTATGGGCGGACCTGCATTGTACCTTGATAAAAAATTCTTTACCCCGGACGGTAAAGGAAATTTCGTCCCAGTTCTATTTGTGGATGATAAGAGCAAGATCGAAAGCGCCAAAGAGGAATTCGCAAAGCGTATGAATATGCCGAAAGATTATCCTGTAATGGCAGGCTCCGTGGACGAGAAGACCGATGCAGAGTTCCCAATCCAGCTTCTAACTACGCGTAAGGTTTACGAGTACGCAGGAGGCGCGATGACTAGGCGCTCTAAGACCGTAGAGCAGGGCGGCGACGCGATAGGACCGATTGCGGAAATGAATCCGAAACTCGCCGAGCGATATGGAATTTCGCAGGGCGATTTCATCGTCGCGTGGAGCCGCTACGGCTATATCGCGATCAAGGCGGACATCACCGAGTGTATAATGGATGGTATCATTCAGATGTCTTATCACTACTGGGAGAGCTGCTGCAACGAGCTAACCAGCGGCGGCTGGGATCTAATCGCCAAAACTCCTACGTTTAAGGCGGCGATTCAGATTAAAAAGATCGACGAGGCGGAATTCTTGCGTATCCGCGAGCTTAAGCGCATTAAATTTCAAACCAATAAAGTTGTTTACGACGACTTCCACCACCATCCGATTAAATTCTAAGAATTTAATCTTATCCGTAGATTCGGGGGCTATGCTTCCGAATCTACTTTTTAACAATCAATTCAAATAATATGAAATTTTGGCGATCTAGCCGTCTTGCAGTATTTTAAAGATCAAAAATTTAAAAAATTCAATAAATTCTGCGGTACTTCAAATACGTCTTTTTGCGTAGTCGCACTATCGAATAAGAGGGCAGTTGAAATTTATCTGCTATTGCGTTAATAGATGTGGCGGCAAGAGATCAGCCGTTCGTGATTTAACAAATCCTAATAAATGTAGTCTCTATAAGAGCGGCGCAATGGAGTAAATTTTAAAGATAAGCATGATAATAAGGCCATTTTATCGCAACAAATCTTACCAAATTACATTATTGATTAAATTTTAACGCGCGTAGGCTGATTTTATGCGAATTAGCCTATATTGCCAAGTAGCGCTGCAATTTTAATAACGCAAATGCAATTTTTGTGATTTTGATAGATGAATGCAAAAGGCTTATAGGCTTTTTTAAAATGCTAGACGCGGCTTTTTTAGTCTTAATAGTTGCAAATACCGGTTTCTAGCATAACCGGAGTAGTTTCGCGCTCCGTCTGAAATCCATAAATTTTGATTTTAAAATTTTAGATTTAAAATTCCGAATTCCGCCGTGCTTGGAGCTCGGAATTTTTATAATTTTATTTTATCGCGTGTTTTTGGCGTTCTATTTTCACGCGGGAGCCCTTTGCTGCGCCAGATCACGCCGCTTGCGATGTTAAAGCTATTGCGCCAAAGCTTCTGCCTGCTTGCGGACGAGATTTATGAAGCTAGGCTCTGATATTGAAGCTATTGCGCCAAAGCTGCTGCGGCAGAATTCCATTTACTTTATGCAAAAATAGTTAAAATTTCTGCCGCTTGTCGCTCCTGAGCTACTTATTGTGCCGGTCTGTTCGTCTCGCTTTAATTTTTATCGCTAGCAGCACCTACTTTACTTTGTCGCTCCTAAATTTTTGCCGTCCGTCGCATTAGAATTGCTCGCAGCGCCGTGATTTTCGCTGTTTTCAGAATCTGAGTTTGTCGTACCGCTAGGGCTTGCGGAGATTGGGTTTGCTGCACTTTCGCCTGCGATACTGCTTACGTTATTTATGTAGGCTACGGTGCTTATTTTATTCCATTCTCTGCCGATTTTCAAAAATGCGCGCTGGCTGTCTAGGATCTCTTTAAACATTGGATCTTTCGCCGCTTCCTCGTCTAAGATTTCATTCGTTGCTTTTTTAAGCGCGGCTATCACGTCCGCAGGAAAGTCGCGCACCTGCACATCCGGAAACTGCGCTTTTAGCTCCGCCCAAATGCGAGCGTTTTCGTAAAAGCCCTTATTTTGGAAGTTCTCTCCGGCAAGTCTTGCTGCAGCCTCTAAGATCGCTTGAAGATCCGCAGGCAGCTTCTCTAGCGCCTTTTGATTTACCAGCAGTTGGCAGTCTCCCATAGGCTCTTGCCAGCCTGTGTAGTAGTATTTAGCCACTTTGTGAAATCCAAGTGGCATATCATAGACAGGGCTTACCCACTCGACCGCATCGATCGTACCCATCTCTAACGCCATAAATAGCTCGCCCGTAGGCACCGTGTTTATAGTAGCACCTAGCTTGCTCATCACCTCTCCGCCTAGCCCTGGTATGCGGAATTTAAGCCCTTGCAAATCTGCAACCGAGTTGATCTCTTTTTTAAACCAGCCACCCATTTGCATGCCGGTAGATCCCATCAAAAAGGTCTTCATGCCGTATTGTGCGAACATCTTATCATTAAGCTCTCGCCCACCACCATAGTAATACCACGCGTGCTGCTCATCAGTAGTCATACCGAAAGGCACTGCCGTCCAGAGCATAGTTTTGGCGTCTTTGCCTTTATAATAATAAAGCGAAGTATATCCTAGATCGTATTGACCGCTTTTGACGAAGTCGAATATGCCAAAGCTTGCCTTGTGCTTGCTCGGCGTATCGATGCGGATCTGAAGCCTACCACCGCTAAGGCTTTCGGCATAGTTTTTAAAATCCTCGGCGGCAGCGCCCAAAACGGGCGTAGTCGCCTCCCACGTACTAGCAAGTCTTAGGCGATATACCTTATCGTCGCCGAAAAGCTGCGAGCCCAAAAGCATGAGACATGCAAACAAAAAAATCTTTTTCATTTATATCCTTTCATAAAGTTTTAAATTCATAAAATTTCAAAATTTAGCGCGCCGTCGGCTTAAAATTTAATCGCGTCCTGCGTTACTGCTACGAAATTCTGCTTCGCGGTATCTATTTTATCGACACGTTGCTTTCTATTCTATTTTACGACGCTTCATCTTATAGACACCTTGCTTTGCAGACGTCTTATTTCGCGACATTTTACTTCTTAGCGCCCTGCCCAAGCTTTTTTATTTTACAATGCCTGGCTTTGCGACGATAGAGCGCCACGTTAGTTTTATTTCGCCGCATTCGGGCGTACTTACTTACACCTGCATCATATCTAGCGATAATATTTTATCAAGCGCGCTTATTTAAAAACCTCTGGCAGCAGACCTATTTTGCTTAGAAACAACAAAAGTATCTTAAAATGCTATCTTTGCGCCTTTGCAGATAAAATTCTCTTTTTCTTTCAAAGCGAGCTTTGTCATTATCGGCAAGCTTAGACGCTACGCCATTTTTTGATCTTAGACGGCAGAATCGTGCTTTTAAATTTAAAATTCCGCAATCTGCACAATCTTCGCGCCACACTGGCAAGCAAAGATTTAGCCTTTATATTTAAATTTTGCGCCTTAGTTGAGCGCAAAATTCCGCGCGGAGTTTTTGAAATTCCGCGCGAAGTCTAGATTAAAATTTTACGCAGAGCCATCCCGCGTTGTCTAAAATTTTTTGCAAAATTCCGTGCCGCAAAATGCACTTAAAATTTTAAATTTGCTATTGCGCGGAATTTTCTTAGCGTAAATTCTAAGCCTTGAAATTTTACTCTTGTTCGACAGCATAAAATTTTAAAATTAAATTCTGCAACTGCCATGCCTTAAAATTTTATTTGCAAAACATACTTTTTAAATTTTAAAATTTTAAATCTAAACCCGCAAAATTCCGTATTTTGCGTTTTTGAAATTCTATTTAGTAAAATTTTATCTCGCGGATCTCTCGCTCTATAAATTTCCGCGCTAAATGAAATTTTACTCCGCATAGTTTGCGCTTCGTAAAATTCTAGCTCGCAAAATTTCGCTTAAAATTTCGCAAGCTAGCCCTTATTTTCGAATAGTTCCGCGTGTTTGCTACGCAAAAACTCGACCACGGCGATCACCTCGTCCGCGCCGCTAGCGTCAGAGTTCGCAAGCACCGTGTCGATATTTTCGATGTAGAGCTGCGCCGCATCGGCGAGCCGCTCGCGCTTCACGCCCGCATAAAGCAGCATCGCGTCAAGCAGGATATTAATCTCGTAGATGAGGTCCTGCTCGGCGATTTTTTCGTCATTATTTTTCATCTTCTTCCTTTGAAATTTGAGTTTTTTTCTCGATTAGATCCACGATTTGCGCCTTTACGGCTTCGTACGAGCTCGCGTCCTTAAAGCCCGCAAACATCCCGCCGCTCGCATTTACGTGTCCGCCGCCGCCGAGGAGCAGCTTTGCCATTTCGCTTACGTCGATCTTGCCGTCGGCGCGGAAGCTGAGTGTTTTCTTGCTCGTTACGTCGATGAAAAAATCGACATCAGGGTTTTGCGTCAAAAAGTCGTTGCCGATGACGCTTACGTTGCCGATATTGTAGGTCAAAATGCCTTTTTTATCGAGGTAGCTGATCTCAAAGCGCTGCTTTTGCGTGCTTAGGCGATCGACTACGAAATGCGAGACGAGATTGCTTAGCGTATCGTCGCGCTCGCCTTTAAAAAATTCCTTTTTTATGCCGTGCAACGCGCTATCTAGCGCTATGTGTGCGTCCACCTCGTCTTGAAATTTAAAAATTTTTTCTAACAGGAAAAAGATATAATCCCTGCTCTCTCGCTCAAACATAATTTTATTGATCTCTTTTGCGCCCGAGACCATGCCGAGGCAGACCTTGCCGAGCTCAAACTCGCTCTGCTCCTTCAGCCAGATATCCACGGCGTTTACGACGCGCACGAGCTTATCCAGCCGCGTCTCGCCGCCGAACATCGCGCTGAAAAAATCATACGTTATCTTCGTGGCGCAGCGCGATGAGTCCAAAAAATACCACGGGAATTTTTTCGCGCACTCAAGTCCGCTTTGATGATGATCCAGAAGGATCACGCGGGCGTTGCGGCGGGCTAGTTCACCGCTAAATTTCTCGCACTGCGCAGGCAGTAAATTTAGATCGGTGATTAAAACTAGGCTTTTTTCGTCTGCGTTTGCGGCAAGCCTTGCGTCGATACCGGCGAGGATGAGTTCAAATTTTTCGTTTATCTCCTTGCCGTAGTTGGCGTTGAAAAATTCCACATCCGTCAAATAGTGCGCCGCGACGAACTGCGCGCCGTAGCCGTCCAGATCGGTGTGGCTTAGGTGATATATTTTCATTTGCGCTCTTTGCCGATAATGTCTGCTAGCGTGATCGTATCCATATACTCATCGACCTTCTCCTGAAGCTCGCCGAACATTAGATTGACGCGGCATAGCGTGCGACCGTTCGGGCAGGCGTCGATCCCCTCGGCGGTGCAGTCAAATACCGTCGCCTTGCGTCTTTCGGCGCTTTTGATGATCTCGCTTAGCGTGATCTCGTCCGCATTGCGCGCGAGCACAAAGCCGCCCTTAGCGCCTTTGAAGGAATTTAGAAGCCCCGCACGAGCTAAATTTTGTAAAATTTTAGCCAAAAAGCTGCGTGAAATTCCAAGCTCGCTAGAGATCGAATCGACATCCATCGATTCCTCCTTACCCGCGATGCAGATCATTGAAAGTAGGGCGTATTCGCTTGCTTTTGTAAAAAGCATTTATTCTCTCCTTTGGTCTGAAAGCGTGCATTTTACACAAAGAAAGCAAAAATTTAGGTTAATTAAGTATAATCGCTTCCTATTTTACCGATCAGGAGGTCATCATGGCTTTAGACACGGCTCAAAAAGCACAGATAGTTGCGAAATTCGCTAGAAGAGAGAAAGATACAGGTTCTGCGGAGGTGCAAATTGCGCTTCTTACCGAGAGGATCACGCTTTTGACCTCTCATTTGCAAGCAAATCCGAAAGATTTTTCATCTCGCTTAGGACTGCTAAAGCTAGTAGGTCAGCGCAAAAGAATGATGAAATATCTTAAAAACAAAGACTACGCGGTTTACTCCAAGCTCGTTAGCGAGTTAAATTTAAGAGATAAATAAGCTCCCTTGCTCGCGGCAGCGTTTATTTCGCCCCGCGATTTATACACGGCGTCCGTCAAACGGCGGGCGCTTTTTTTATACCCGTTATACAGCCACGCTTTTTTGACATTTGAATTTTTTGAGAATTTTGTAATTTTGCCTGAGTTATGAATTTTAAAATTCCGTAGGAATTTTAAAATTTTGTCAAATTCTAATGACTTGCGTGGTTCTGGCTTGTGACGGAATTTTTAAATCATAGGTGACGATAAATTTTATCTGCGCCGTCTTGCGTACAGTTAGAATTATGCATTCGCGCTGTTTGGATAATCTAATCTGCATCAAAATTTAATTGTCAAATTCCAAAGAATTTAGATGAAGCTTTTATCATGCCACCAAAAATAGGGCGGCTCGTAGAATTTCATTTTTTGGAATTTTTAAAAATAATTTTGCTTCTTGCAATTTGAACTTCTATTTAAACGCCGCGAAGCTCATAAAATTCGCCCATTTAAAGATACTCTCGACGCACTTAAAGCCCGCGCTTAGCGCCAAGGCGCGGTTTTCCGCTTCGGTGTAGGGCACGAGCACATTTTCGAGCGCCTCGCGTTTTTGCGCGATCTCGTAGCGCGAGTAGCCCTGCGCGCGCTTGTAATCCTCGTAAATTTCGATCATCTGGCGCGCCAGCGCAGGCTCTTCGTAGACGATCTTTTCGCTAAAGATCAAAATCCCGCCCTCGCGCAATCCGTCGTAAATTTTACTCACGAGCGCGGCGCGGCGCGGCGGCCTGATGAACTGCAGAGTGTAGTTTAAAATCACGGCGTCGCAGTCTGCGAGGCTCGCATCCAGCACGTCAGATACGCTAAGCTCAAGCTCGGCACCGAACGCTGCCGCCTTGGCGCGGGCGTTTTGTATCATCGCCTCCGAGCTGTCGATACCGCATAGCCGCAGATCTGGGCGCAGCGCAAACAACGCCAGCAGCGCGGTCGCAGTCGAGCAGCCAAGATCGATCACGCGCGCCTTTTGCGGCAGTATCCGCGCCAAAAGCTCGCTGCTAAGCCGCGTGCTTGCTTCATAAAACGGCACGCTGCGGCCGATCATATCATCAAAAACCGACGCGACGCTGGCGTCAAACTCAAACTGTTTTTTGATAGGCTCTTTAAAAATTTCGTCTTTCATTCGTTTCCTTTTTAGTTTTGCTATTTGCGCAGCACTCGATTTATATTTTCTGCGCATGCTAAGCGCAGAATTCTCACGCCGTGCTTTCTGCACTTACGCGACACTCTATTTGCGACCGCTACGCATGGAATTTTTGCGCTTAGTTTGCTCTGCGCGAAGCATACCTAAATTTTAAACGCAGCATGAGCGCTTTTGATGCGAGCGAGCTGTATTCCAGTTTATGCCCCACTTCTAGCCCAGATACGCTCGATGCATGATTAAATTTCACGTCTTGCTTGACAGACTCTAAAATTCCGTGCCGTGCAAATACGTTCTTAAAATTTTGCGCCGTATTTAGCGGGCTTGGAATTTCTCAGCATTAAATTTTACGCCGCCAAATCTCGCACTGCCAAAACAGCTCCTTTAAATTCTTTAATTACGAACTTAAACTAAAAGCATAGTCAAAGCTCTATTGGTAGAATTTCGTGCCCATTTTGCGATTTTACGCGCCGCAAAAATAGAGGCGCTTGGTAAAATTTTACGTTTGACTATACGCATAATTTAGCCGCTTGGCTCTTGCTTGGCGGCTTGGCCCTGCTAAATTTTAAAGCTTCACAGCGCAACTAAGATTTTTTATCGTCCTCGATTCTCGGCGCAGCTTGCACTTGCCTCACCTTGCATGAGCCTAGGCTCAAGGTGCGTTAAAGCCATGTAGGCGGTACGTCGTTAAAATTTAACGACTTTTTAGCAGCTTGCGCGCCGCTTTTGTGTACACTTCCCATATGGCATCGCAGACGCAGACGGTGCACCAAGCATCCTCGGAGGCAGGCACACGACTTTTATACGGGACGACGCAGACGGCTCATTTAATGCGTCGTAGATGCAAAACGCGGGCAGACGCATCAAATCAAGCGCACAGCCCGCAAGTTTCATCTTTAAGCTTACAAGCCGTAGATTAAAATTTGCGGCTTCGTAGTACCGCCTCCGCCTCTGAAACGTCTTTTAAAATCTGCTCTTTAAGCTGCGCTAGATCGCTAAATTTGCGATTTTCACGTAGGAACTTTATAAATTTCACGCAAGCAAATTTCGCGCCGCTGTTTTTGTCCGCAGCCTCTAAAATTTTATTTTCGGCGTCCAAGCTCTCGCTCGCCGCAAAATTTTGTGTAGAAATTTCAGCCGAATTACACGCCGAAATTTCATCTAAATTTTGCGCAAAATGTGCGGCTTGCCCCCCGCAGCACGGCGCGCGATCTTGCGCGGAATTTAAACCAGCCTCAAAGCCCGCAAAGTCCCCTAAAATGTGCGTTTCAATCGCAAAAGCTCCGTCGGTGCTGAGCCTATGTCCCAAGAAGCTCACACTTGCAAATTCCTTGCTTCCGGCGCGCGTTAGGCTCGCATATACGCCGCTTTTTGGCATAAAATAGCCGCTGGCATCAAGATTTAGCGTCGCTACGAACTCCTGCGTCCCGCGCCCCTGACCGCGCACGATCCGCCCGCAGATCTCGTAATCTCGTCCTAAAAGCTCCGCCGCCTCTTCGCACCGACCACGCGATAAAAGTTCCTTGATCCTACTTGAATGCACGCCGCCGCCGCTTAAGCAAAACTCCCCTAAAACGTAGGTTTGCCCGCGAAATTCGCGCCGCAAAAACTCCGCGTCCCACGCCCTATCACGCCCAAATCTAAAGTCCTCGCCTACGACGATTTTTTGTAGATTTATGAAATTTTGCCTTAAAAGTGCGATAAATTCGCCTCCGCTAAGGCTTTTGATAGCGCGTAGATCGCAATAAAAAATCTTTTTGTCCGTAAAAGCCTGCCGCGACGCAAAAGGGGTTAGCTTCGTGCCACCACCTGCTAGGATTACGATTATTGCGCCTTGCTCGCCTAGGCGCTCAAATAATTTTTGATGTCCAAGGTGCATGCCGTCGAAGTTACCGATCGCTACGGCGTGCACATTATCGCGGTTTGCGCCTTGTAGCGTTGCGAAAATCTCGCCACGTGTGAACTGCTCGCTTAGGCGCGCACGCAGCACTTCCGCACAAGCAGGAAGCGCGCTTTGAGCTTGTGCGTCTACGTCATTGCTGCAAGCGTCGTTATAAGCCGTTTTACTGCCAAAAGTCGTTTCATTGCTGCAAGAGGTGTCGGTGTCTGCTTCATCTGCGCGGTGCGCATCGCCGGCTTTGTTTTCACTCAACTCTTGCCTTGGGCGTTTGATATTTTGAGATGAATTTTCTCCATTGCTTGTGAAATTCTGTTCCGTAAAATTTTTCAAGCTGGAATTCTGCGCTACGAAATTTTGCTCTTTAAAATTCCGTAGCGAAGCCTCTGTATGGTCTTTACATGATTTTTGATTAGCCATTATTGCTGCTTTGTCCAGACGATTTTTTTGGTGTCGTAACCGCTATGCTTCGCCTTTTTTAGATATAGGATGCGGATCGGCTCGGGCAGGGTTTTGGTGCGCGAGAGAATGTAAAGCTCACTCGTATCGGCGCCGAAGATCAGGGCGTAGCGATAGTCGCCGTCCACCTGCGCCACGCGGTAGAGGGAGTCGGAAATCAGACCTTTTTGATAGAGCAGGCCTACGTTTTTATCGCCTGCGAACTCTAACACGTGCTGCTCGTTTTCGATTTTACCAGAGCTTGTTTTGGCAGTTTTTAGAAGATTGATCGTGGAGTTTTTATCGATAAAGCACTCGTACGCGGTGTTTTGCAGCTCGCCGCCGCCCTTCATACGGGCGATCTCATACCAGCCGCCGCTAAATTTAGCGATGTCGAAATTTTTTACCAGCGGCGCTTTTGGGCTTAGGCTTTTGGCGCATGAGCCCAAAAATAGCGCGCAAAACGCCAATATAATTAAGTTTTTAAATTTCATCGTTCATCCTTTTTAGAAGATAGAAAAATTCCCTATTTCCCTCTTTACCCGCGATTTTGCAGGCGCTGGCATATAGTACGGCAAGCCCCAGCTCGGCGCATAGCTGCTCAAATTTCGCCCGTGCGGCGCGCACTGCTTTTTCGTCCCTGAGCACGCCTTTTTTATTTCGCTTGATCTCCGTGCCGACTTCAAATTGCGGCTTAAATAGCACGATGAGAGCGCTTTTTGCAAGGCTTGCGAGGCTTTTTAGGATCAAATTTAGCGAGATGAAGCTCACGTCGCAGGTGATGAGATCAAATTTCTTCTCGCTTGCAAACTCCCTGATGTCGGTGTTTTCGCGCACGATCACGCGAGGATCGCGCCGCAAAATTTCGCTTAGCTGCGAGCTGCCGACGTCAAGCGCAGTCACGCTCTTTGCGCCGCGCTGCAATAAAATCTGCACGAACCCGCCCGTGCTGCTACCCACGTCCAAAACATCGGCTCCCGCTAAATTTAAAATATCTTTTTGCGAGGGCTTTGTTTGTACCAGCTCCGCGCCGCCTTCGCTGCGGCATACGCCCGCCTTGCCGCCCGATTTGGAGGCTGTCGTATTTGAAATCTCTGCCGTTTCGGCGCTAGTTTTTGCGGTACGGATCGCCTTAGTATTTGTTTCTGCGATCTTTGCCGTCGCCGCGCTTGTAATTTCGGTCGTCTCGTTCGCGCCTAAAATTTTATCCGTAGCCGCAAAATCTGCGCTTGAAATTTGCGTCATTACTCCGCCTGCTCTTTGCGTCGCTGCCGCTTTACTATTCGCGCTCTTTGCGTTGCTATACGGCTTTGAAATTTCTGCCGCCGAGTTAGGCGAATTTGCGCCGCAGCTTGCCAAAAGCCCGTTTTCAGCGAGCTCATCCAAAAAGCCCGCAAGTTTTAGCGCGCCCCTGCTTACGTAAATTTGATCGGTCGCGCTGATTTCGCCGCTCTGCTCGGGCGCGATCTGCGCAGAGGGCCTGTTTTGCACGGCGCCTCGCAGCAAAATTTTATCCTGCTTTATCAGTGCGGCAGCCTGATTTCTGCTGATTTTAAGCGTATTTGCGACGAGTAGATCAAATCTCATTTTACTTTTTCTCCGCGCTGCGATGAAATTTTAAAGCTTGTGCAGCTTTTGAGCGGCCTTGGGTTTAAAATTCTATCGCACAAAGCAAAGTCGCGCGTAGCAGTGCTACGCAGCTCAAATTTTACGCTGCACGCCGTAAATTTAGCCATACTGTACATTGCAGGTTTCGGCTCGCCGTGCGTTGCAAATTTTATCTCTCCGCTAGCGAAAATTTTAAAATTTTTCCTATCGGCGCAGCGTTCGCGCGCCGCAAAATTTGAGATATTCTCGCTTGCAGCCCTATCTATCGGCATCGCGCCCGCCGTTTTAGCGCCGCGGCAGACGGAGCCCGCGCGCCTCGCAGAAACCGCCTCTCGGTTTGCCATTTTTGAGTGCGCCTCAAAGCCTGACGATACCGCGCCGACCGCTCGATTTGCTACCCTCGCTTTTAGCGGCAAATTTACCGCCCCCTCACACTCTTTAAAATTTTTAAAATTCTCGCGCTTCGTAAAACACGCAAGCGCCGCAGGACGGAGGTTGCTTTTAAAATTTAACCCCGCACCGTTTATGTACGGCTCCAACATCAAGCAAAAAACCTTCACTTGCCGCTCCCCGCAAGCGTTTGGGGCTCGTTCTTGCCGGGTGAATTCGTGTCGGTCGTCGCCAGGCTCGCGAGCGCTTCAAACTCGCTCTCGTCGATCACCCGCACGCCAAGCGAGCGAGCTTTTTGTAGCTTGGAGCCCGCTTCTGCGCCTGCAAGCACGAAGTCGGTCTTGGCAGATACCGAGCCCTGCACCTTCGCGCCCATAGCCAAAAGCCTGGCCTTAAACTCGTCGCGCGGACGGCTGAGCGTGCCGGTGATGACGACGCTGCGGTCCGTGAAGACGCTTTTGGCGGTCTGCATCTGGGGCGCGCGCGGCGTGATTATTTCGCTTAAATTTAGAATTTTTTCGCGATTTATCTTGCAAAACTCCGTTAGGCTCCTTGCCATCGCCTCTCCAAAGCCCTCCAGGCGCAGAATTTCATCCTCGCTTGCATTCAGCCAATCCTGCCCGAATGCCGCGGCGATCTTGCGCGCGGCCACCTCTCCGATGTGTTCGATCCCTAAAGAAGCGATGAAGCGCTCAAGAGGCGCGTTTTTGCTCGCGTTTATCGCGCCCAAAAGATTTGAAATTTTTTTATCCGCAAAGCCCTCAAGATCCGCCAAATCCTGCGCGCCGAGGGCGTAAATATCGCCGATCTTTGAAATTTTGCCGCTTTCAAAAAGCTGCGTGATCGTCGCATCGCTTAGCCCTTCGATATTCATGCATTTTTTGGAGCAGAAATAGATCAGCGAACCTATCACGCGCGCCTTGCAATCGAGGTTTTGACACTTTATGAGCGCGCCTTCGTCAAGCAGCCTCTCGCCGCAGACAGGGCAGCGATCCGGGCGCGAAATTTCGCTCTGCGTGCCGTCTCTGCGCTGTTTGTAAACGCTCGTGATCTTCGGGATCACGTCGCCGCTGCGGATGATGCCTACGAAGTCGTTTTTCATCAGCCCAAGTCGCGCGATCTCGTCGAAATTATGAAGCGTCGCGTTTGAAACGTTCGCGCCGTCGATATTTACGCTATCTACGACGGCTACGGGGGTGACCGCGCCGGTGCGGCCGACCTGTAGATTGATCTCGCGCAGCCGCGTTACCTTTTCGACTGCAGGGAATTTGTACGCGACCATAAAGCGCGGGAATTTCACCGTATAGCCCATCTGGGCGCACTTTGAAAGCTCGTTTACGCGGATTACCATGCCGTCTAGCATCAGATCTTTGCTCGCGCGCATGCTATGCAGCGCCTCGTACGCGCTCCTAATCTCGCTCGCGCTCTTGCAGATGCGGCAAAACTCGTCGCGCAAAAAACCTAGGCTACGCACAAACTCCATTATCTGCGAGTGCAGCGCAAAGCTTAACGAATGTTCGCCCACCCCCCACGGGATAAATTTTAGCTTCCGCTTCGCTACGATCGCACTATCTAGCTGGCGCAGGCTTCCCGCGGCGGCGTTGCGCGGGTTTGAAAACAGGCTCTCGCCATTTGCGGCGCGCTCATCGTTTAGCGCGTCAAAATCGCTCTTGGCGATCAGCGTCTCGCCGCGGATCTCGATCCTTCCCTCGTATGGGATCTGAAGCGGCACCGATTTGATCGCTCTTGCGTTTTGCGTCACGTCCTCGCCTATAAGCCCGTCGCCGCGCGTCGCCGCGCTTATCAGCACGCCGCCTTCGTAGGTCAAATTTAAGCTCGCGCCGTCAAATTTCGGCTCGACGTAAAACTGCGCGCCGCCCTTCTCGCCGCGAGCTAGCCACGCCAAAAGGTCCGCGTCGTCGAAAATATCCTCCATCGACCACATCTGCGCGCCGTGAGCGAGTTTGGAAAAGCCCTCGCTGATCGTGCCTCCGATACGCCGCGTAGGCGAGTACGGCAGTGCGAGCGCGGGGTTTTGCTCCTCGAATTTCTCCGCTTGCGAATAAAGCTCGTCGTACTCCTCGTCGCTTGCGATCGGCCGATCGTCGGTGTAATATGCCCGCGCCCACGCATTTAGCGTATCTATTGCGGATCTGTATTCATCGTAGTTCATCTTGCGCTCGCATCTTTAAATTTTAAAATTCCGCGCTCCGCTAAAATTTTACGTCGCGTTAGAATTTTACGCTCCGCGGCAGGCCCCTGCATCCCAAACACTGCGCCGCACAGCCTATTATCGTTAAATTTTGTGGGTTCGCTCGCTTTAAATTTCGTGTTTAAAAAGGCGCGATCAAATTCCATTGCCGAACTCCTTTAGCGCGCGCTCGTAATCAGCCGGCGTGTCGATACCGATGCTCGCAGTTTCGATCCCAAGCATCGCGATCTTCTCGCCCGCGCTTATGGCGCGAAGCTGCTCGAGTTTTTCGGTATCTTCCAGCGCTGAGGCGGGCAGGGCGCAAAACCTCTTTAAATTTTGCACGCTGTATGCGTAGATACCGATGTGACCGAGGTAGCACTCGCATGCCGCGCGCGGGTAGGGGATGAGCGAGCGTGAAAAATAGATCGCAAAGCCTGCGTTATCAAGCACTAGCTTGACTAAATTCGGATCCTCCGCCGCTTGAGGGCTTATATATTTGTAACAGCTCGCCATAAATGCGCCCTTTTGCGCGATCGTCTCGCGGGTGAAATCTTTAAATTTAATCAAATTTTCGCTCTCAAAGAATGGCTCGTCGGCTTGGATATTGATGATGATCTCATCCTCCGCAAGCGCTGTGTTTGCGACCGCTTCAGCGATGCGGTCGGTGCCGCTTTGATGCTCGCGCGCGGTAAGAACGGCGTCAAAGCCGTAATCTTGCGCGATCTTTAAAATTTGCGGCTCATCTACGGCGATTAGCACGCGGTCTGCTTTGGCTGCATTTTGAGCCGTTTTGATAAACATCGGCACGCCGCCGAACTCACATAAAATTTTATTTTTAAAGCGCGTCGAAGCAAGGCGCGCGGGGATTACTATCATTTTTTGATCCACTCCATTATGGCGTCTTTGATCTCGCTTTGCTCCACGACGCTGGAGTGTACCTGCGGCGCGCTAAAAAGGCGCGAGATCTGCGGCGGGATGTCGCTGTGAAATTCCTTCGAAAGCGCGATCATATCGGCCCTTTCGTCCTTGCAAGCCCTGCCTTTGATCGCGCCGATCATCGACGGCGTAAATTTAATCCACTTCGCGGTCGAGATGACGAGATTTAGGCGGCTTTCGTCAAGTAGCTTAAAGCAAGTCGCCGTGTGCGGATCGATCAGCACGCCGCGGCTGCTTTCTTGTTTGATAAACTTAGCGCACTGCGCATCGTCGCAAAAATCCGCCTCAAAAATCTCGCGCAGCTTCGCAAGCTCACTCGCGCTAAGCTTATAAAATTTATCTCGCGCCAAGCTTTGCATCAGCTCGCTCGTGCGCGCATCGCCGAACATATCGCTAAGCAGCCGCTCGACGTTGGAGCTAATCAAAATATCCATCGCAGGGCTGATTGTGCGGATGAGCTCGCGCTTTCGCAGATCGTAGATGCCGCACGTAAAAAGCTCGGTTAGGATATTGTTCGCGTTTGAAGCGATCTTGATTTTGCCGATCTTTGCGCCCATTTTTTTGGCGAAATACGCTCCCAGCGCGTTGCCGAAATTTCCGCTAGGCACTATGACGTCGAAGGTGTTAAATTTAGCGCTCTGCGCGCTGTTTGCGCCCGCCGCGTCAAAATTTTTGCCGCACGCCGGACACTGATCGCTTTGCTTTAAATTTTGCTCGGGGCTCAATACGCCGTGCTTTGAGAAATAGATGCTAGCGTAGATATAGTAGATGATCTGAAATAAAATCCTGCCGAAATTTACCGAGTTCGCGGCGCTTAGATTTAAATTTGCCCGCGCGAGTTCGTTTTTGAAATCGTCATCGGCCAGCAGCGATTTTAGCGCGCGTTGCGTATCGTCGAAGTTGCCGCGCACGCCTAAAATTTTAAGATTTGCCGCGCTTTGTTTGACCATCTGCTGGCGCTGTATCTCGCTCGTGCCGCCCTGCGGGTAGAGGCAGACCGCTTTGATGTTTTCGTCGTCCGCAAAGGCCTCTAGCGTCGCAGGCCCCGTGTCGCCGCTCGTGGCGCACATTATTAAGAATTTCTCGCCTCTGGATTTTGCGATGCTTTTTAAAAGTGCGCCGAAGGGCTGCAGCGCCATATCCTTAAACGCGAGCGTCGGACCGTGGTAAAGCTCCAAAATATAGGCGTTTTCGCTTAGTTTTTTGATCTGGACGGGGCAGGCGGGATTTTCAAATTTATCGTAGCGCCTTAGCGCGCTCTCAAAGACCTCGCTGCTTACGTCAAAATCGAAGCTCTCGATGATTTTAAGCGCGATCTGTTTGTAGCTCAGATCCTCGCACTGCTTAAAAAAACCCTCGCTTAAAAGCGGTAGCCGCTCGGGGCTGAAAAGCCCGCCGCCGCGCGCGCTCGGATTTAGCAGCGCGTAGCTAAGATCCGCTTTTTGCGAAAAATCTCTCGTAGAAATCAGTTTCATCTTTTTCCTTTTTAAAATTTTAAAATTTACGCCCGCCTAGGCGCTTTAAATTTGATCGCTTAGGTCGCTTGCACGGATTTGCGGCATTGCCGCTTTAAGCCTGCCGCCTCCGCGTTCGCGCCTAAATTTCTTCCTTTATCAAACTTCCTATGCCGCCGTCCGTGAAAAGCTCAAGCAGGATCGAGTGCGGAATTTTGCCGTTGATGATATGCGCGGCATTTGCGCCGTTTCGCACGCATTGCAGGCACGCATCGACCTTTGGGATCATGCCGCCTGCGATCGTGCCGTCCTTTTTGAGCTTCGAAATGAGCGCAGCATCAAGCTTGCTGATTAAATTTCCCTCTTTATCGAGCACCCCGTCAATGTCGCTTAAAAATATCGCCTTGCTCGCTTTTAGCGCGGCTGCGATCCTGCTGGCGCAGAGATCGGCGTTGATATTAAAGCTCACGTTTTCGTCCGTCTCGCCGCCCGCAAGCGGGGCGATCACCGGCAGATAGTCCTTTTGCAGCAGGTCGTTTATCAGCTTGGTGTTTACCTCGGTGATCTCGCCTACGAAGCCGTATTTTTTCTCGTCGAGGAATTTCGCTTTCAAAAGCCCGCCATCCTTGCCGCTGATGCCGATCGCAGGCGCGCCGTTTTGGTTCAAAAGCGCCGTGATCTCTTTATTTACCGCGCCGCTTAGCACCATCTCGGTAATTTCGATCGCGTCTTTATTTGTTATGCGAAGCCCGTCCTTAAACTCGCTGCGCACTCCGATCTTATCCAGAGTCTGATTGATCTTTTTGCCGCCGCCGTGCACGACGATGATCTTGATGCCGACCATATGCAAAAGCACGATGTCGCGGGCAAAATCAAGCTTGAGTGCATCGTCGGTTTGCGCCGCACCACCGTATTTGACGACAAAAATTTTATCTCTAAATTTACGGATATAGGGTAGCGCGGAGATGATTACTTCGGCGGTTTTGCTCTTTTTTATCATAAAATTCCTTTAAAAACCTTATTTTATCATAGCTTGGTTTATGTAGTTTTGAATTTCGCGTATAAAGTTTTCGCTTAGCTTTAAATTTAGCAAAATCACTGAAATTTCCACGCCCAAATCCCTTAATTTCACGTAATCTTTCGCCGTGCAAAGGATATGCTCCGCGCCCTCGCGCCTTAGCAGCTCTAAAATCTGCTCTTTTTTGAAATCATAATGATCGGGGAAAAATGCGTGGGCTTTTGCGAGCGGCAAAAACTCTTGTAAGCGCCAAGGTTTGGCGATGGCGCTGATTAAGATCGTGCGAGATTTTTCAAAACCACCTTCTTTGGAATTTAAAATTTTATTCGCGACGGCGGGGTTTAAATTTGAAATTTCATCTGCGGCGGTTTTTAAATTTAAATCCGAAATTTTATCCGCGGCGGAATTTGAAATTTCGTCTGCGTCGGAATTTAAAATTTCATCCGTGCCGTTTAGCCCCTCTTGCAGATCCGCCGCCGAAATGATCTTAAAGCCCTGCGAAATGTCGCTTTGCGCGGGTATGAAATCTGCAAATTTATAAAAAAACGGCGGGTAGCGATACGCGGCGAAGGGCAGGCAAAAGGGCAGCTTCGGCGCGCTTTGCGGGCGTAGCAAGATATCAAATTTAGAGATATTAAATTTAGAAAATCCGTCGTCCAAGATCACCAGCTCAAAGCCGAGAGTTTGCGCGCGCAATATCCCTGCAGCGCGATCTTCGCTGACGATTACGTTTGCGCCGCGCAGAAACAGCGCGTATTCCATCGCCTCATCTCCGCTTTGCCGCACATCGCAAAGTATCCGTCCGCCGAGCGCTACTTCGAGCAAGCCTCTGCTTTTACGCCCGTATCCGCGAAGGATGATGCATGTTTTGAGCTCCCCGTTAAATTCTTTAAAAAGCGCCCGCACCAGCGGGGTTTTGCCGCTGCCGCCGAGGGTTAAATTTCCGACGCTGATTATTGGAATTTTAAATTTTTGCGGCTTAGCAAAGAGCCTTTTTAGGCAGACGATAAGCGTATAGAGCAGCGATAGCGGTGCTAAAATTACTCCGAGCGCAAGCCACGCGGGGCTCGGGTCGTATAAGTTTCGCTCGATTAGGAGTTTAAACACGATTTTGCGCTATCTCTTTGATCTGCTCGCAGATGTAGCTCACATCGTCGTCGCTAAGCGCCGTATAGATCGGCAGGGATAAAATTTGCTGATAGTTTTTAAGCGCATTCGGGAAATCATTGACCTTGTAATTATATTTGCTTTTGTAGTAGCTTAGCAGATGCACCGGCACGTAGTGCAGCGATACGCTTACTCCGCGCGAGATCAGCGCCTTGGCGAAATCGTCGCGGTTTTTGTCGATCTTTACGATGAATTGAGTATAGATATGCTCCTCGCTGTCGCTTGGAAGCGTCACGTGAGGGCAGTTTGCGAGCTGCTCGCGATACGCTGCGGCGATCTGCTTGCGGCGCTTTATAAAGGCGTCGGTTTTTTCAAACTGGGCGATGGCGTAGGCGGAATTTATGGCGTTAAGATCGTATTTTTGACCGATGCGATCGACGTCGTAGGTAAAGGACATATTGCCGTCTTTGTAAAAGGCATCTCCCACAATGCCGCCGTTTCTTAAAATTTGTGCGGCGCTTGCTATCTCATCGTCGTTCGTAACGAAAAAGCCCGCCGTAGAGATCGCGTCTTGCGCTTGAGGATTGATCTGAAAGCACGATATGAGCGAGCTTTTAAGCGCTCCGATTTTTGCGCCTTTATAGGTAGCGCCCATAGCGCGGCACGCATCGTCTATAAGGACGATATTTTCGCTTTTGGCGACCTCGCTGATGGCGTCTATATCCGCAGCAAGCCCCGCGATGTGCGAGATGAAAGCGCATTTTAGCTTCTTGTGGCGGTTCTGATCTATCGTGCGAGCAAGGCTTTCGCTCGTGATATTAAAGCTTATCGGATCGATATCTACGAAAACGGGCTCTGCGTCGAAGTGGCGGATCACTTCGGCGACGTTGGGGAAGGAATTTACGGAGCATAAAATTTTATCTCCGCGCTTAATATCCATCGCGCAAAGCGCCAGATGCAGCGCCGTCGTTCCGCTCGTGGTAGATACGGCGTGCTTTACGCCGAAGTACTTACAAATATCCTCTTCAAAAATTTCGCTATATCTTATATCGCTGTTGTAGAGGGCGCTTTTAATTAAGTCTTCCTCTTTTTTATCGATTTGAGCCTTATAAAACGGTATCTCTTTCATAAATCTCTCCTTGGTGTGCGGGCTCTATGCGAGCCACGGCCGGCATACGTAGTTTGAAGTTATTTTTTAAAATTTTACGCACGATTAGCTTTACCAGATCTTTATTGTGGTTGGATTTTTTCAGATATTTCAGATCGTCCGCACCGATCTGCTCGCCCGAGCGGATCTTAGCCCTTAGATTAGGCCGCGAAAAAATATCTCTTAGCACGCTATCTAAAATCTCGTAGCTGTATCCAAGCTCACGTTCGTCGCTTTGATTTTCCCATAGATCGGCGCTTGGGGCTTTTTTGATGATCGCATCGTCTATGCATAAAATTTTTGCAAATTTAAATAGATCGGTTTTTAAAATTTCTCCGATCGGATTAAACGCGCAGGCTAAATCTCCGTAAATCGTGCCGTAGCCTAGCATCCTCTCGCTAAGATTGCTCGTGCCTACGACTACGCCGCGTTTAGCCGCGCTGTAATCATAAAGCAAGCTCATTCTTACGCGCGCGGCGAAATTTCCGATGCGAAGAGCGCTTGCGCCGGGATTTAAAGCGGTAAAATTTTCTACAAATGGCGCGATCTCTTGGATTTCGTAGGGGATATTAAAGGATTCGCAGTGAAAGATGCCGTCTGCCATATTTTCTAAATTTGAACCAGCGCTAGGTAGGATAAGCCCGTAAGTAGGGATCTCTGTAAGAGCGCAAAGCGCAGAAACCACGGCGCTGTCAAGCCCACCGCTGATGCCTACTACAAAGGCGTCCGCACCCGTTTCATCGAGTCTCTCCGATAAAAAATCGGTCAGTTGCGGCAGCAAATCGTCCAAGAACATAATATTTAGCCTTAAAATTTTACGTTAAATTGCGCGAATTTTAACTATTTTTGGCTAAATTACGGCTTTAATTTAAGCTTAAAAGGAGGATTTAAATGCAAATTTTAAAAAAAGCTTTCGGCGAATATGTGACGAATTGCTACATTCTAAAGGGCGAGCAGGGCGATTTGGTGATCGATCCGGGGCAGGGCAGCTTTGATTGGGTGATGCAAAATACGGGAAAGATCGCCGCGGTTTTGAATACGCATGGGCATTTCGATCATGTTTATGATGACGCGAAGCTGCAAAGGGCGGGCGCTAAAATTTATATCCACGAAAGCGACGCCTTTATGCTGCGGGCGGATCCCTTTGAGACGATGCCCGAGCCCATAGAAGCGGACGTACTCGTAAAAGGGCAGGAGCAAAGCTTTGAAATAGCAGGCTTTAACGTTAAATTTAGTCTTTTTGCCGGACATACGCCGGGCAGCTGTATGATCGAAGCAGGCGGCGTGGTCTTTAGCGGCGACGTCATATTCAAAGGCTCTATCGGCAGGTGGGATTTTCCTTTTTCAAGCGGCGAGCAGATGAGAGAGTCTTTGCATAAAATTTTGCAGATAAAGGGCGATTTTACGCTATATCCGGGGCACGGAGCAAATACTAGCCTAGCGGCTGAGAGGCAAAATTTAAAATATTTTTTGCAGCTTTTTGAGCGTTGATAGTTTAAATTTAACTGCGTTTCGCCGCACAATAAGCGGTAAAGTGGCGTGAAGCCGGTCGGCGTCGGAAAATTTATACCGCTTTGTTCGCGGGCGCTAGAATTTGTGCCGCTTTGCTCGCATTGCAGGCGCCGAAATTTACCGCTTTATTTGCGGCTGCGGGCGTTAAAATTTCTGCGCCCTGTTCGCACCATGCGCGCATTGGCGAAGATGCGCAGATAAAATTTTAAAATTTACCGCCGCTTGATTAAATTTAGTAAAATTTCGCGCCGCCGTGTGCGCAAGACGCAAAGCGTAATGCAAAAGCAAAATTTAAAATTCGTGCCGCCGCGCCGAGCAAAACGTAGCGCACGAGGCGAAATTTAAAATTTGCGCCGTCGTATCGATTCTAACCGCCACAATGCGATCCAATCCAATTCAAGCTCGCTAAATTTAGTCAAATTTCACGCTCTGCCGAACGTAAAATTTTCCCCCGCGAGCCGATTAAATTCAGTAAAATTTTACGCGTTTTAAAGGCGCAGATCACGCCCTAAGCCGCACGTAGATACGCCTCGGGGCGGGATAGCCCTCGATCGTGCGCGAGCTATCGAGCGGGTCTAGGAAATTCTCCAAGCTCTGCCCGTCGATCCACTCCGTTTTGCGCTGCTCGCTAGCATCCGTGGGCTTTTGAGCCAAAATTTCAAAATCTCTAAATTTCGCCCTCTCGCACCAATTTTGTAGCGCGCCGACAGTCGGGACGAAGTAGATATTTGAAATTTTTGAGTAGCTGTTTTTCGGACACAGCGCGAAATCGCCCGCTCCTTCGATATACATCGTGTCTAAAAACACCTCGCCGCCCGCATTTAGCGAGGCGCGCAGATCTTTTAGCATCTTTACAGGGTCGCTGCGGTGGTAGATGACGCCGAGGCAGAATATCGTATCGAATTTGTGCTCGTAAAACGGCAGATGCTCCACGCCCAAAAGCTCGAATCTCGCGCCGCTGCGGAGGAATTTCTCGATGAAGCGAAACTGCAGATAAAATAGCGCGCTCGGGTCAAACCCCACTAGTCGCGCAGGCTTTAGAGCGCTTGCGCGAAACATATAGTAGCCGTTGTTGCAGCCCACGTCGGCGACGGTTTTGCCGCTCAGATTTAAAAACGGTCGCAGCAGGTTAAATTTCACGAAGCTTCGCCACTCAGCGTCGATAAAAAGATCATTCAGCGCAAAAGGCCCCTTGCGCCACGGCTTTATCGCTCGCGCGATACGTGTAATCTCATTCTCTTGCTCCGCGCTAGCGCTAAAGCTTGCACGCACGACGTCGCCGCACTCGCAGCCGCACTCGCCTATTTGCAGCGCCTCGATCGCACTTAAAATTTCGCGGTTTTGCCCGCTTTGCAGCTTTTTAAAGTTCTCGTCTCTGATTTTTTGCAGATCCATTTTTAATCCTAAAATTTCAAATTTAGCGCCATTTTAACATAAAATTTTATCCATTTTAAGGCGCAAAGAGATAAAATCGACTTGCAATTCAAGCAAAGGAGCAAAAAATGCAAGAAGCAAAAACGAGAAAATTTAGTCTCAGGTTTAATCACGAAATTTCAAGTAGTGGCGCAGAGGTGCGGCTTTGGCTGCCGTTAGTGCTGCAAGAGCCCTATCAGAGGTTGCTTGGCGAATATCATGCCCGCTCAAATGCGCAAGAGTCTGCTATCTGCGGAGATCATATAAGCACGTACTACGCGCGCTTCGCACCCGATAAAGAGGCAAGAGCGGGCGTCGGCAAATACGGCGAGCAAGGTGTCGTAGGCGAAGAGGATGATTATTTTGAGCTTAGCTTCGATATTGAAATTTCGGAGCGAAACACCGATTTTAGCAAGGTAAGCTTTAATGAAAACGAGCGCTTGAGCCCAGAGATCGAGGAGTTTTTAAAGCCTTCAAAGCTAATTCCGGTAGAAGGCGCTGCAAAACAAAAATCAGACGAGATCACCGGCTCGCTTAAAGGCGATCTGGAAAAGGCGCGCGCGATCTACGAGTGGGTCGCAAAAAATATGAGTCGCGATAATAGCGTGATTGCATGCGGTAGCGGCGATGCAACAGCGATTTTAAGCAGCGGCAAGCTAAGCGGCAAATGCGCCGATATTAATAGCGTGTTCGTCGCGCTCTGCAGGGCAGCTGGCATTCCTGCGCGCGCTATTTACGGCATCCGCACAGGCGCGGCGCAGAAATTCTCGCCCGAAATGGGCGTCATGGGCGCCTTAAGTGGCGGTGCGCTTGAAATCTCGGGCGCGCAGCACTGTAGAGCGGAATTTTATCTAAAAGGCTACGGCTGGATACCTGTCGATCCCGCGGACGTTACGAAGGTGCGATTGGGCGAGAACTTAAGCGAGGATGATTCTAAGCTGGCGCGGGTGCGCGAATATCTTTTCGGTAACTGGGAGCCGTGCTGGCTGGGCTTTAACTACGCTCGCGAAATCGTGCTAAATCCGCGTCCGGCGCACGTTCCGATCGAAATTTTTTCGCATCCGTATTGCGAAGTGGGCGGCACGCCGAAAGATCCGTACTCGCCTAAAAATTTTATCTACGAGTATTTTTCGCGAGAAATTTAATCCTCTGGCGGCTTGCATTTTACCGCCGCGATTTGCTTAAGCTAAGCCGCCGCGCTTCGTCGAGGCTCAACCGTTTAATCTAAGCGCACGCTTGGCTTTGCGACAGCGGCGCTTTTTGCGTGGTTTAGCCTACGCCGCCGATACATACTGTCTGCGCGCCTAGTTTGCGGGCTATCATGCCCGCTTTGGCGAAATTTCGCGCTATGTCTTTGGGCGAAATTTTAAAATTTTAAAGCTGGTGAAATTTTAAATTTAGCGATTTCAAAGCCGCAAAAGGCTAAAATCAGCGCGTAAATTAGGGCTAAGGCTTAGCCATTTTATTTTGAAGGCATTTCATGCAAAGACGCGATTTTTTAAGAAACACTGCGATTTTAGGCGCCGTTATGGCAACTCCGAGTACC
>NZ_CALHHX010000015.1 GCF_938030685.1 uncultured Campylobacter sp.
TCAAAACGGGCGCGACCTCAAGAAGCGAACGCAACGCAAAATACAACCGCCTGCTCGAGATCGAGCGCGAGACGGACGAGTTTTTAGGAAGCCGAATTTAAAATGTTTTTTAAAAAAAAGTCCAAGCAGGGCTTAAAAGGCGGCGCACAGCGCACCTATACGGACGGAGCGGATTATACGGACACGCAAGGCAGATATTCAGACGCAGACTTTGACGAGGACGATTTTTTTGACGATGAAGAATTTTATAGCGATGAAAATTTTGGCAGAGATTTTAGCGAGGCAGGGGCTGGCTTCCGCAAAAATCATAACGTAGGCTCGCGCGGTATAGATGAAGCAGGCTCTACCTCTGAAGCCACAAGCAGCAGCTCTAATTTAAGTGGCAAAAGCTCCGCTGCAAGCGGAAACTACGAAGGTAGCTCGCAAGCAGACGCGGGCTTTTACGGCGCAGAATTTATTGGGGGCGGCGATTTAAAGAGTGCAGAATTATACGCGAAAGAAAACCGCTTTCCAAACGACGCGGGTTTTGCGGCTCAGAGCGTAGAGCACGGCTTTAATGGCACGGGCTTTGCAGCACAAGACATAAATCCTGCCGCGCAAGGATTTTCTTTTATGCCGCAAAACGCAGATCCTGCCGCTAAAAAAGCTTTAAAGAAGCGTAAAAATTTAAAAGAACGGCTGAATTTTATCAATCCGTTTTCACCTCTTAAGCAGATTTTTGCAGCTCTTGCGCTGATTGTCTGCGTCGTTTTTGCGGGCATCTTCGTAGGCGACGTGCTGTTTGGCAAACGATCGTTTGAGGTGCTGCGCCAACTGCAAAAGGAAAAGGCGTTTTTATTCACCGACGTTGAGCGGCTAAAAGAGGAAAACGCCGAGCTGCAAAAGCTTTATTTAGAGCGTCGCTCGCTCGATCCGGACCTTAAAAAATGAGAAAAATTTCTTTGCTAATTTTAGGTCTTTGCACTTTTTTAAACGCAGAGAATTTAAATAGCGCAAATTCCAACGCTACGAAACCTAGCATCACCGCGGCAAAAGAACAAAATTCTACCGATTTGGCAATTAAAGAGCCAAAAAAAGGTGCGCAAAGCCCAAACGCTAAGCAAGCTGTAATGAAACCTGAAACATCTAAAAGTCCTACCGCAGCAATGCAAAAAAGCGTCGCAGAAGCAAATTCTAGCGTCAAAACAAGCGTCGCCAAAAAAGCTGTGAGCGCACAGCTCTCGCAGACCGAAAAAAAAGCTCCTGCGCCCAAAGCGGGCATCGGTGCTCCTTCGCAGGTCATAAAAACGGAACGAAACTCTTCCGCGCAGCCTTCAGTTACGACGCTTCCACCTCCCGATGAGTTACCGATCGTGCCAGAAGTAAGCGAGCTAAATTCTACGGTAGCGCAAAATTTTAAGGCGGCACAGAATTCTACAGCTCAAAATTCTACGGTGCAAGACTCTACTATGCAACAAAACGCGCAATCTGCTCCGCAAAATTCCAATCCGGCGCAAAGCTCCGCCGCCAAGCCGCAGAATACGCCCGCGCCTAAAAATTTCACGCAGCAAACCTTTGCGCTTCCCTCCGACGCTCTTACGATCGAAAGCCTGATCGTGCGATATAGGGACGATGACGGGACTTTGCACGAAAAGATCGTTGATATCAATCGCTCGATTGATTGGCACGATGACTTCGTGCTAAGCGCTAGCGCCAAACCCGCGCTACATAGGGCGCTAGATGTCTCGGTTACTTCGACTGATCCAAATTTACAAAAGCAGGCCTCACAAAGTGGCATCACGCCTAGCTTCGCGCCGCGCCTGGAGCTACCGCTAGAGACGCTTAAATTTGACGACGGATTAAAATTTGTCATCCGCAAAGACAGCGTGCAGCTCATCACCGCAGACGAGTTCAAAAGCTCCGACGCAAACGCTTCGGGCGTGCTTGAGGCGGAGTTTTGGCGGCAAGAGATCCCGCTTAGCGGCGCGAGCTTTGCGGTAAATATCGGCGGCTTTAGCGACATCAACGTCACCAAAGAGGACGGCTACTACCGCATCGGCGTGCGCTCGCATGAGGGCAACCTCAGCATCAGACGCAAAGATGGCGGGTATTTAATTTACAAAAACTAATCAAGGAGAGGCTATGACGCATTTAGAGATTATGAAATTTCGCCACGCGTGCAAAATTTTTGACGAGAACAAAAAGGTAAGCAAAGCCGATTTCGACGCCATTTTGCAAGCAGGCATCCTAGCACCCAGCTATATGGGGTTAGAGCATTGGGATTTTTTAGTCGTGCAAAACAAGGCGCTGCGCGAGCGGATCCGCGAAAAATCGTGGGATCAGCAGCAGATCACCTCGTGCTCGCATCTGGTCGTGATCTTGGCAAAGATCAAGGAATTTAAAGCGGGCGGCACCTACATAGCGGAGGCGATAAATCGTCGCTCGTTTGCAAGCGAGGAGAAAAGGGCTTCGGCGTTAAAATTTTACGAAGACACCGTGAGCAGGATCTTTAAAAACGACGACGAGGCGATATTTCACTGGTCGCACGCGCAGTGCATGTTCGCAGCACTTGCGATGATGAACGAGGCCGCAAGCCGCGGCATCGACAGCTGCCCGATGGAGGGCTTTGATCGCGCAGCGCTCGGAGAGATTTTGAATCTAAAATGGAATGAGCGTCGCGTGGCGCTACTCGTGCCTTTCGGCTACCGCGTAAATCCACAGCCGCAAAAGATCCGCCGCGGCATGGATGACGTAGTAAAGTGGATTGAATAAGTCAAAAGTGGCTTTAGAGTATTAAATTTACAGCGCGTAAAAGTCTAAAGCTGGTGTGTGAAGCAACACACGCATTTTTTAGAAATTTATCGCGCTTTAGCCTTTTTTCTCGCCCACAAATCTTGTGCGGCGAGATTTAGAATTTTAAAAAATCACCGAAAATTTAAACGAAGGAGCGAGCGTGAAAAAAATGTGGGAGGGGCGCTTTAGCGAGGCGAGTTCGGCGCTTTTGGAGGAGTTTAACGCCTCGATCGGCTTTGATAGGGCGCTTTGGCAGGAGGATATCGCGGGCAGCAAGGCGCACGCTCGGATGCTCGGCGCCTGCGGGATTTTAAAGCCTGATGAGAGCGAAAAAATAATCGCCGGGCTTGACGCCGTGTTTGAGGAGATAAAAAGCGGTAAATTTGAGTTTAAAACCGCCGACGAGGACATCCACATGGCGGTCGAAAAGCGCCTAAGCGAGCTCATCGGAAGCGATCTTGGCGGCAGGCTGCACACTGCGCGCAGCAGAAACGATCAGGTCGCGCTCGATTTTCGCCTCTACGTGCTCAAAAGCGGCGCTGCAATCGCCGAAAAAATCCGCGAGCTAGTAGAGGCTCTGCGAGATATAGCTAGCGAGCACGCGGACACGCTGATGCCCGGCTACACGCACCTTCAGCACGCCCAGCCCGTGAGCCTTGCCTATCATTTGCTAGCTTACGCGTTTATGTTTCGCCGCGACTACGAGCGCTTTGCCAGCTCGCGCGAGCGAAATAACCTCTGTCCGCTAGGCTCCGCCGCACTTGCCGGCACGCCGCATCCGATAAATCGCGAGCTCGTCGCGCAGCAGCTAGGCTTTGCGGGAGTGACGCCAAACGCGATGGATAGCGTCAGCGACCGCGATTTCGCGCTTGAGATTTTGTTTAACGTAAGCGTGCTGATGGCGCATGCATCGCGCCTGTGCGAGGAGCTAATCTTGTGGAGCTCGCAGGAGTTTGGCTTTGTCACGATCAGCGACGCGTACAGCACGGGTAGCTCGATCATGCCGCAGAAGAAAAACCCCGACGTCGCCGAGCTAATACGGGGCAAAACGGGGCGCGTAAACGGCAATCTCGTCGCGCTGCTAACGGTGATGAAGGGCTTGCCGCTAGCCTACAACAAGGATATGCAAGAGGACAAGGAGGGCGTTTTTGACAGCGTTTCCACCGCGCTTGCGAGCCTTGAAATTTTAAAACAGATGCTAAAAACGGCTAAATTTAACGAGCAAAATATGCTTGCGATGACCAGGCGGGGGCACCTCACGGCAACCGATCTGGCGGATTATCTCGTGCGGGAGAAAAACGTGCCCTTTCGCCGGGCGCACTTCATCACGGGCAAGGCCGTGGCGTATGCGGAAAATTTGGACCTAGATTTGAGCGAGCTAAATGCGCAGCAGCTTGCAAGCGTGGATGAGAGCTTGGGCGCGGGTGCGGTTAAATTTCTTGATCTAAACGCTTCTAAGGAGGCGCGCAAGTCGCAAGGAGGCACGGCAAACGAGAGCGTTGCGGCGCAGATTGAAATTTTAAACGAGTGGCTGAAGGGCTAAATTTAAGGAGCCAAATTTGAACGCGCGCGAGCTTTACGAGTATATAGCGGACGAGGACGGGCATTTTTCATTGAGCTCGGCGGGGCGATGAGAACGAAAAAGAGTGCAATAAAAAATAGCACGCTAGCGGAGTTTTTTAAGCGCGAGGATGAAATTTTAAGTGTTTCAAAATTTAAGCGGCAAAATTTTGAAATTTTGCGATCGTGTCTTTAAATTTGAAACTTCGGCGATCTGTGTGGATGCATACACGGGCTAGGCGGGATTAGTGAGCGGCGGCGCGTTAGCTGTGTCCTGAGCGGGCCTCTCGACAGTGTTTTAAGTGCTTGCCACGACCCGCTAAGTAAAATTTAAGAACAGCGGCGCGTCCTAAGCTAGCTTTAGAGAAGGCGCCTGAGGCTATAAAGTTAAATTTAAAAGACCGAGCCGGCGCAAAGTGGAGTGCTTGGTTGCAAATTTAGACAGTGAGATAAAATTTTAAAAAAGCGTGCCGCCGCTAGACTGCTTAAGCGTGACTAAATAAGCGTAGGCAGGTCAGACAGGCGGTTTTGCCCAGGCAAAAAGGGCGGCTCGGAGTAGAATTAAGTAGAAGCAAATCAAATAATATTTTCTTTGTTTCTACGCGTCGTGGAGGTAGGAGTGAGGCTGAATCAAAGTAAATTTAAATATTTTGGAGGGCATTTTGATATATCTGGTGTCTAATACGAAATTTGATCATCCGCAGGTGAGGCAGCTTGCGGTCTGCGAGATAAAATTTCTCAAATTTAGCCTGCCTGCGCAGACGGGCGCGCTAATTTTTACCTCCAAAAATGCGGTGGCGGCGATAAAATTTAATGAAATTTCGGTCGATTTAGATACGCCCGTTTACGCTATCGGCGAGCCGTGTGCGGCGGCTGCGCGCGAGTTTGGATTTCGCGATATCTACACGGCGCGGCACGGGCACGGAAATGAGTTTGCCGCGGAGATCGCGCCGCTCTTGCAGGGCAGAGACGCGCTGTATCTGCGCGCGCGCGAGACGGTATCGAGGCTGGAGCAAATTCTATCTAGCGCCGGCGTGCGGCTGCAAAGCGTGATCGCCTACGAAAATTGCATCCTTAGCCTCCCCGCCGCCGCAAAGCCGCCGCAAGGCAGCACGCTGATTTTTACCTCGCCTAAGAACGTTCGCGGCTTTACCGCAAATTTCGGCTGGGACGAGGGCTACAAGGCGATCTGTATCGGCAGGACGACGGCGAGCGTTTTGAGCGAGTTTTGCGAGCCGATAATCTGCGAAAGAATGTCGATAAAATCCTGCGTCGATCTGGCGCTTTTGCCATAGTTTAAGCAAATTTAGACTATAATTTTGCCCAAGCCTGGGTGAAGCGAGAGCGTTTTATATGAGGGTTCAACATATTTGTATAAGCGACGACGTGAGAGGTCCGTGTGACGCGGCTCGGCTCGAGCTTTTTTTAAAGTTACGGGTTGCGACCTAGAGATTTTTCCTAGTTGCAAGATTGGCTTTGTTTGAGCCGATTCTTTTTACGCAACGCTCACTTGGGTTTTTTACGTTACGGAGGCTTCATTGAATATCCTAATAATCGGCGGCGGCGGTAGAGAATACGCGATCGGGCTAAGACTTCGCGAGGATAAAAACGTTTTAAATCTGTATTTTGCTCCGGGAAACGGCGCTACAAAGGCGCTCGGTAAAAATTTAGATTTAAAAGATTTTAATGAGCTCGCGCTCTTTGCCAAAAACAACGACGTAGCTCTTACCATCGTGGGTGCCGAAGAGCCGCTTACAAAAGGTATCGTGGATATTTTCAAAGCGCAAGGCCTCGCAATATTCGGTCCCAGCGCCGCTGCGGCGAAGCTTGAGGGCTCCAAGGCCTATATGAAGGACTTTCTGGCGCGAAATCATATCAAAACCGCAAAATTCCTAAGCAGCGACGATCTATCCGAAATTTCAAAATTTATCGATACCCTAGACGGCCGCGTCGTGGTCAAAGCGGACGGCCTATGCGCTGGCAAAGGCGTCATCATCGCAAATTCCAAAGATGAAGCTAAAAAAGCCGCTACGGATATGTTAAGCGGCGAAAGCTTCGGCGAAGCCGGCAAGCGCGTCGTCGTGGAGGAGTTTTTAGATGGTTACGAGCTTAGCTTTTTTGCGATCTGTGACGGGGAGAATTTCGTAAGCCTGCCCGTAGCGCAGGATCACAAAAAGCTTCTTGACGGCGATCTTGGCCCGAACACCGGCGGCATGGGAGCTTATGCGCCAAGCCCGCTAGCGGATGCCG
>NZ_CALHHX010000016.1 GCF_938030685.1 uncultured Campylobacter sp.
AGCGCTCGCTCATCAAATTTATCGCATTGGTGCAGATCCGCCCTATCACGCCCGCACGCCCCGCATGCACTGCGGCAACCACGCCGCGCTGCTCGTCCGCGATCAAAACGGGCGAACAGTCCGCTACCAGTACGCACAGCGCCACGCCGTGCAGATCGGTCACAAGCCCGTCGCAGGGCGGGATTTCATCGCTACCTGCGCGTAAAATTTCAACGCGGTTTGAGTGGATTTGGCGCATAAATTTTAAATTTCGAGGCGCGATGCCGAACGCAGCGGCTAAAATTTCGCGGTTTTGCGCGACGTTTTGCGGATCGTCGCCTACGTGATCTCCTAAATTTAGGCTTGCGTAGGCTCCGCCACTTACGCCGCCAAGCCGCGTGCTAAAGCCCGCTAGCACGCCGTGTCCGTCCAATACAAACTCAAGATTTTCTCTGCAAATTTCGATTTTAGCCATCACGCGCCGCTTAATACAGGCTCAAAATTTTATCTACCGCGTCCCACGAAAGCCCCTCTTTTTCGCCCTCAGCGTTCATATCGCACGCCGCGACAGTGCCGCAACTGGCGGGCCGTCCGCCGGCAAAGCCCAGCTGAGCCGCGACGTATCGCGCTAGCAGATCAGTCTCAATATTAACGCGACGCCCGATTTTGTAGGTCCCAAAGAGCGTATCTTTGAGCGTGAGAGGGATGATCGTAAGGCGAATGGCGCAGCTTTGCGCTTTGCTCTTTAAATTTGCGCCTAAGGAGTTTGGTTCGCGAATGGAATTTGAGCTGCTGAAATTTTGCCCGTGCAAGCTTGCACCGCTGAAATTCGCGCCGCGCGGCTCTTTATGAGTAAAATTTCCGCCCTCAAGTACTTCGTTAATCGTTAGACTCACGCCGTCGATCGCTACCGAGCCTTTCGGCGCTAGCAGCGGCGCTATATGTAGCGGCGCGCGGATGAAAAAATCTATGCCGCTTGCAAGCTTTGAAATTTTATAAATTTCGCCCACGGCATCGACGTGTCCTTGGATCAAATGCCCGTCTATGCGCTCGCCTAGGCGCATCGCAGGCTCGATATGCACAGGGCCGCGCAGGTTTTGCATGGCGATGGCGCTCGCCGTCTCGCTAGAAAGCTGTACCGCAAATCCATCCGCAAAAAGCCGCGTCACGCTCAGGCATGCGCCGTTTACCGCGACGCTATCGCCGAGCGCGGGGCGGTATCTCGCGCGCAATCGCAGCAAATCGCCGCTAAAGCTCGCAACCTGCGCGATCTCTCTGATCAGTCCGTTAAACATTATGAGCCTTTGGAATTTTTACGTGATATTAGCGTAGAATTTTAAAAATTTAAAGTTAAGCGAAGCTCGGCGAGCACAAAGCCCGCCGAATGAAGTTTGAAATTATTTTTTAGAAACGATGAAATCGGCTAGCGCTTCGATCGATTCGTCGTTGAGCGAAGCTGCTTGACCTTTCATAACGCCCATCATACCGAATTTTCCCTTGCCTTCGCCCAGAGTGCCGTCTTTGTAGCCTTTTAGGCTAGCGATGATATCTTCCTTGCTTAGGGTGTTTAGCGCAGGTACTTTGCCGCCAAGATAAGGCTTCTCGGCGTTGGCTCCATGACAGGCCACGCATTTTTTATATAAAGTAGCGCCGTCAGCGGCGAATACACTCGAACTAAACGCCGCCAACGCAGCACATGCAATAAGAACTTTTTTCATTCCTATCCTTTCTTTTTAAATTGTGGGTGCAGTATAATCAAAATTTAGTAAATTTCGGCTAAATTTTTGCAATTTGCGCTAAAGAGGCGAAATTCTATCTACTGCAAACTTTAGCGTAGAGGCTCAAAGCGGAATTTATGCTGTAAAATTTTAAGCGAATTTCGCCTTGCCACTTAAATTTCAATCGTAAAATTTCGCGGCGAAATTCTACGGCGGAATTTCATCTAGACGTCAAATTCCATCGCGAAATTTCGCGTAGAATTTTAAAATTTAGCCACTTTACTTTATGCGCGACATTTCGCCTCTTTGCATCTTATAAATTTTATCTGCGGCGCCGAAGTATTTATCATCGTGCGAGATCGCAAAGATCGTGTATCCGCGCGATTTCAGCTCCGGCAAAATCCGCTCGTAAAACTCCGCGCGAAACTGCGGATCGAGATCGGCCGCAAACTCATCGAGCATCAAAAATTTTCGCCCGTCCATCAGCACGCTTACGAGCGCCAAACGCTTGCGCTGCCCGCTAGATAGGCTCGTGGTGCTAAATTTAGCCCCCTTTAGCTCAACCTTATCCTGCAGGTGCGTGAGCGCGAGCCACTCGCGCGCGATGTCCGCATCGCCCGTAGCGTAGTCGAAGAGATAAAAATCGCTGAAAACCGCGCTTATGTTGTTGCTGTAGGCGCGCAGATCAGAGGGTTTAAGGGCCGCGCCGTCGGCTAAAATTTCGCCCGTTTGCGGCGTATAAAGACCCGCTAAAATCATAAAAAGCGTCGATTTTCCGCTGCCGTTTTCGCCGATTAAAAACACCGTCTCGCCCGCATTTAGCTGCAAGCTTACCCCTTTTATGCCGAATTTCCCGCCCGGATACGAAAAGCCCACGTCCTTAAGCTCCAGGCTGCGCCACGGCTGCATTTGCGCAAGCTCAAAGCCCTGCACGAACGGGTCTAAATTTAACTCTTTGATCTTTGCGTAGGCGATCTTGGCGCGCAACACGCTAGGAAGCGAGAATATGAGCATCATCAAAGGCGCACGCAAAAAAAGCACCGTAAGCGCGATCGTTACGGCGTTTGCAAGCTCCGCTTTGCCGCCGCTAAGCCCAAAATAAAGCACAAAGCCCACCGCGCCAAGCATCATCACGTTCATAAAATTACTCGCAAACGCGCCGTAAACCTCGGCTCGCAGCGAGCTTTGGCGCAAATTTTGCGCATTAGGCAAAAAGTCGTTTTCATATAGGCTTTTTGCTTTGGCTAGGCTTAGCGACAGCTCCTTGTGCCCCTCGATCGCCGCGGCGTAGTTTTTGTACAAAACGTCCTCGTTTTGGCGGTACAGATCGTAATTTTGCATGACTTTTTTCATCAAAAAGCGGTTGAAAATCATCAGTGCGCCTATCCAGACGAATAAAAACGCAAACATCATAGGCGCGATGTATAGCACGTAGATACCGCAAAATAGCACGATCATCGCGCCTTGGATGAGCTCGGAAATGCGCATAAAGCCTTCGGTCAGGCGCGAAATATCGCTAGAAAGGGACGCAAGCAGGTTCGCCTTCGACGCAGCCTCGATACGCTCGAACTTCGTATCGATGATCTGCTTGATGATCTTGGTGCGCAGATCGAATACGAAGTCGTTTTCCATCTTGCAAAGCATGATGCGGCTTAGCACCGAAAGCAGCAGAAATAGCGCCAAGAGCGCGAAAAATAGCGCGATGATGCGCCCGCCTCTTTCGGTGCCGTCAAGTAGATATTTATTGATAAAGCTTAAAATCAAGATCCCTGAGCCGCTGTAAATCGCGTTTAGCGCGAGCATCGCGAGGATTTGTTTAGTATATTTTTTCATCTTTTGTCCCAATGAAATTTGAGCGCAATTGTGGCAAAATTCGCTTGAAAAAACGGTTAAATTTTAAATCCGTTCTCATTTCGCAAATAAAATTTTACCCGAACTGCGTAAAATTCTGCCGAAAATTTATCCACTTTTGGCGCGCCAGGAGCGATAAGCCCTATCTGTGTTTACGCCCCTGACAGAAATTAGCAGATAGGATTAAATTTGACGGATTGCAAAATTTTGAATCAAATTTAAAAACCTAAAGTGGCAGAGCGCAAAATTTTAACTATATTTTTAAATTTTATAAGCTTTGTCGGCTCTGCTAAAATCCAAATTTAACTCTAGACATCGCCCTTTTTGTTGCGCTCCGTGATAAATTTAGCTAATAAATTTATCTCCAATTTACTCACTTCAAATAGCGCTGTTATTTTCTTCTCGGCTAGGTCTAAATTTTTGTTGCAAACGACTTTGAAATATCTGCGCAGCTCTGCGTAATCATTTGGATCGCTGATCATAAAATTACAAAACAAGCCGTTTTTGCCCTGTAAAAATATCATATCAAAAACGCTATCAATGCCCTTGCCAAAATGAAAAATGATCTGCGGCAAAAGCACTACGCAGATCGTCGCTAAAATTATAAAAATAGATGTCGCTACGGGCAGCACTACAAACATCGCCGCCATGATAACGACAAGAAATATTACGCCTGTTTTACCGCCGACGCTATCTAGCCCGTAATGTATCGGAAGCGCATAGGATACTGTTTTGTGAAGCTTTCGTATTTGACGCGGCATAATTTCCGCAAAAATTTCGCCGTCAATTATCTTGACGATTTTATCGTTGTAAAAATAGACATAAGCGTTTCTATAGAAATTCATATCGAATTTTCTTCTGCTTATGACGAGCAAAAAGTATAATGAAATTTTAAACATATCGGAGTTGCCGCCAAAAAATACGTTTCTTAAAATTCCGAAAGCCATTAATGCAAACATCAAAATAATCGAAATTTTTATGACCTGATTAGTTTCGTCTTTGATGACTAGCGGCTCTTTGTCGTAGTCTCTTGCAAATTTTCTCAGGCTTAAATTTAACTCATCCTGCATGCTTATTCCTATTTTGTTTGCGTAGTCAAATCTACTACGGCTTTCTCACGTCAGACGCGCAGCTTATTTCAAGCCAAAATTTTGTTTGATGTAGATGTGCAAAATATCGATCGCGGCGGGCGTTACGCCGCTGATCTCGCTCGCGGCAAACAGCGTCGGCGGCGCAAAGCGATTTAGCTTCTGCACGATCTCGTTGCTAAGCCCTCCGATCTTGCTAAAATCGATCTGCGGCGGGATCGCGACGCCAAGCAGCCCCTTCATCCTCTCGACCTCGGCGCGCTGCATCGCGATGTAGAAATGATACTTGCACTGCGTTAAAATTTCATCCAAAACCTCATCGCTAAAGCCCTCAAAATGCGGCGCCAGAGCAAGCAGTCCCGCCTTTGAAAAACCGCTTTGAGAGGCGATTTTTTGTAAACTACAGCTTTGCGAAATAGGCTCCGCGCCAATGCTTTGCAGCAGGCTAAGCGTCTGTTTTGAAGGGGTAATCTGCGTTTTTAGCAAAAATTCCATTCCGCTTTCCACATCGAGCTTAAGCTTACGCGCCCTCTCGTAGCTCGCCTCGTCTAAAAGTCCGATCTCGCGGCCGTATTCGCTTAGGCGCAGCACGGCGTTGCCCTCGCGCAGCAGCAGGCGAAATTCCGCGCGCGAAGTAAACATTCGGTAGGGCTCGTTCGTGCCCTTGGTGACGAGATCATCGATCAAAACGCCGATATACGCCTCATCTCTGCGCAAAATCAGAGGCTGCCGCCCGCGCAAATCAAGCACGGCGTTGATGCCCGCCATCAGCCCCTGTGCAGCGGCCTCCTCGTAGCCGGTGGTGCCGTTGATCTGACCTGCCAAAAACAGTCCGCGGATCTTTTTGGTCTCAAGGCTGTGTTTAAGCTCGGTAGGATCGATAAAATCGTACTCGATCGCATAGCCCGGGCGGACGATTTTTGCATTTTCAAAGCCTCTGATCGTGCGCAAAAACGCAATCTGTACGTCGTAAGGAAGGCTCGTAGAGAGGCCGTTTACGTAATACTCCGTAGCCTCGCGCGTCTGTGGCTCGACGAAGACGTGGTGGCGGTCGCGATTTGGAAATTCATAAATTTTAGTCTCTATGCTCGGGCAGTAGCGCGGGCCCGTGCTTGAAATTTGTCCCGTAAACATCGGCGCGCGGGCGAAATTTTCGCGGATGATCTCGTGCGTGCGCTCGTTCGTATAAGCGATGAAGCAGGCAAGCTGCTTCGGCGCAAAATTTTTGCTGCGAAAGCTAAAAGCGCACGGATCGGCGTCGCCGTCTTGGCACTCAAGCACGCTAAAATCGATCGTCTTAGCATCGATCCTTGGGCAGGTGCCCGTCTTTAGCCGCCCCATTTGCAGACCCAGACTTCGCAGCGATTCGGCAAGCTCGACGCTCGCTAGCTCGCCCACGCGCCCCGCTTGCAGCTTGTTTTCGCCCACGTGAATTAGCCCGTTTAAAAAAGTACCGGCGGTGATTATCAGATGTTTTGTTTCATAAACATTGCCAAGATGGGTCTTAACGCCGCAAATGCGCTGCTCGCCGCCTTGCTCGCAGGTTAAAATTTCGCTCGCGATTTCCTGGCTTACATCCAACCCCTGCGTGTTTAGCAGCAAATTTCGCATATAGATGCGGTATTTGTCCATATCGATCTGAGCACGCGAGCCGCGCACGGCGGGGCCCTTGCTCTCGTTTAAAATTCTAAACTGCAGCCCGCACGCATCCGCCGCAAGCCCCATCTGACCGCCCAGCGCGTCGATCTCCTTTACCAGATGCCCCTTCGCAAGGCCGCCTATTGCGGGGTTACAGCTCGCAGCGCCGATCTGCTCGGCCAAGATCGTAATTAGCAGCGTCTTTGCGCCCATTTTTGCGGCGGCTAAGCTTGCCTCGATACCCGCGTGCCCGCCGCCCACAACGATAACGTCGTATTTCATTTTTTGCCTTTAAATTTAAAGCCGCAATTTTAGCCAAAATAAAATTTCAAAACGATAAATCGCGCGCAGATACCATGGGTAGCGGCTCGCTATGTATTTTTCATACGCGTAAAATTTTACCGCGCCGCAACTTTGAAGCGATTTTAATTTGCACCGCCGCATAAGCAGCATGCGGACGAGCCGTCCGTAAAAATCGCGGCGCAAAATCGGCGGAGGGCGTGAAATTCCGCGTAAATTTTTAGCGCAAAATTCCTACGCCAAATTTCGCGTGCGAGCTTTGCTTTAAATTTCGCATTGTATAATTACGCATTTTTTTCAAAAAGGCTAAGTATTGATAGACAAATTTTATATTTCCGAGCTGAAAGATCGCGTGATAGGCGGCTGCGAGATTGCAAAGCAGCAGGCGCTAAATCTGGCGCGATGCGAGGATTTAGGCGCGCTTTTTGCGGCGGCGGATGAGATCAGGCGCGAGTTTTGCGGCGATAAATTTAATCTCTGCACGATCATAAACGTAAAATCGGGGCGCTGTAGCGAGGACTGCAAATACTGCGCGCAGTCGGCGCATTTTAACACGGGCTGCGAGACTTACGGAATTTTGGGCGAGCAGCAGGTGCTAAGCGCCGCGCTTGCAAACGAAACCGAGCAGACGCACCGCTTCTCGCTCGTCGCCAGCGGGCGCGGGATTTCTCAAAAAAGCTCCGATCTGAGAGCATACTGCGCGATCTATGAGCGGCTGCGAAGCGAAACGCGGCTGCATCTGTGCGCCTCGCTGGGAATCGCCTCAAAGCCCGCGCTGGCGCTGCTTAAAGCTAGCGGCGTGCAGACCTATCATCACAATCTCGAGACTTCGCGAAAATTTTATCCGCAGATCTGCACGACGCACAGCTACGACGATCGCATCCAAACTATCGAGAATTGTCGCGCCGTGGGGCTTGACGTATGTAGCGGCGGGATTTTCGGGCTGGGCGAGGGCATGGAGGATCGCATCGATATGGCGCTGCAGCTGCGAGAGCTGGGCGTTAGCTCCGTGCCGATCAATATCCTGACTCCGATTAAAGGCACTCCGCTGCAAAACGCCGCGCCGCTAGCACACGATGAAATTTTAAAATCGATCGCGATCTACCGCTTCATCTTGCCGCGCGCGTATCTGCGCTTCGCAGGCGGCAGGCGGAATTTAGGCGAGCATGTGCGCACGGCGCTTGGATGCGGCATCAACTCGGCGCTTACGGGCAATTTCCTGACCACCACCGGCGATAGCATTGCAAGCGACAAGGCGCTTGTGGCGCAGTGCGGATTCGACCTCGCAAAGGGCGCGGATTAGCGGCGGTCGGGAATTAAAAATAAAATTTAAGAGGCTGCTATGAAGTTAAAATTTTTCCCTGCCTTGATTTTAGTCGTGTTGCTTTGCGGCTGCTCGCTGCTCTCGCGAGACGACTAGGAGGCTTCATTCTTAGCGGATGCGAGCAGATGCGACGTCGCAAGCCCGCTAAGCAAGGAGCAGCCAAACCGTTGCGCGAAGCGGCAAAAGATTGATGCCGAAGTCGCGCGAAAGGCGCAAGAGCAAACGGCGGCGCAAGATACGCTTAATTCATTTAAGGCGAATAGCGCACAAGCCCAGCAAAGAGCGCAAGATCGATATATCTCCGAGCAGCGAAGCCTAATGCAGCAGCAAGCGCAGCAGCAACTGGAGCAGATGCAGCAGCGACAAAATATGCGAAATTTACAAAACGAACAAAACTGGAATCGGCTGCGCAATCTGGAAAATATAAGCAGCGGCGGGATTTAGCCGTGAATTTTACAATTTGATCTAAATTTTAATTCGCGCGACTTTAATTCTAGATCAATTAACCTCGATAAAAATATGATGAAATTTTAATCAACATATTACAAAAACAAATGAGGTCTTAAATTTCAAGGGCAGGCAGCTGGATGATAGAAAATTTTAATTGATTTTAAGTGATGAAATGGTGACCCACAGGAGATTTGAACTCCTGTTACCGGCGTGAGAGGCCAGCGTCCTAACCACTAGACGAGTGGGCCGCGAAATTGAAAATGGGATAATAGCGAAGTGTATATAAATTTTGGATTAAATTATATATTTTCTGCAAAAATAACGCAAAATAAAATTTTCGCCGAAAACTTAAAGCTTTTTGGCATAGCCGTAAATCTTGGTGCTCTAGAGAGTCCGATATGCCGCCCATTCTAGATGGCACATAAATAAGTTCCGTCGTTGCAGCCATAAGCCAAATCGATATCATAAAAGCTTGTTGCGCATTGCTATCTGCATCAAAAACGCTAATAATTTAATCGCGCTGATTCAAAGCAAACGATAAAGAAGTCAAATTTAGCATAGCTTTTATTTGGCTTCTAGGCTTTTTAGATACTCATATACTCTTTTGTCCTTGTTTTTCCTTGCCCAATCCGATGGAGTTACGCTTTGGTTATGAGAACATCTAGCTTTTGGATCGGCGCCTCTTTCTACTAGATATTTTACGATTTCTAGACTATGAGAACTTGCCGCATAATTTACCATGGAGCAGCCATCCCTATCCTTTGCTTTAAAATTTCCGCCGTATTTTTCTAAAAGCTTTACGAGCCTAAAACTCTTCTCATCGTCGTGTTGGCTTCCGAATACGCTCATCATCATTGCGCTATCAGTCAGTCTTTTTGCGCACTCTAGCATCGCGCTAAGCGAATTTTCGCTACCTAACATTACCGCCATTTCGATGGGGGTGGTATTTTCATGACCTTTAAAATTCGGATCGCCGCCCATTTCGCAGTATTTTTTAGCATCTTCGGCGTTGTCTGAATATGCCGTTTTGTGAAGCAACGTTTGTATCTCATCTATACTCAAACTCTCTTCAGTCTTAGGCGTAACGAAAAAGTTTTTGTCGTAAATCTCCTTTAATGAATTTGTGCCGTAGTATTTACCCGGCTCGTCTTTAAAAATCAAATTTATACCATTTAAATCCGTAAGTTCTATAGAGTCGTTTGTTTTTAAATTTATTATCTTGTTAAAGTTAAAAACTAAATCATCCTTTTTAACCCCGCTATCAAAGATGAAAAAGTGGCTAAACTCGTAAGGAAATTCGTTTTTGTATTCAGGGTTTGACGCCGGATTTATCCTAGAATCGCCAATTTCTATCTTATCGTGCCCCCATCTTTTGCCGAATATAAATATATTTGTACCCCAGCTTTTTGAAACTTTATCATCATTCTCGCCCATTACGAAAATATCGTTTCCCCATGGGTCTTCCACATCGCTTCTGCCGCCCGTCAAAATATAGACGTTGTTATTTCCGGGGCAAACTATAGAGTGCCTCGTATCGCTTTCGGCTATAATGATTTCGTCTGCGTTTTGGTTGCAGCGAGAATTTATATCCCAATATATGGTTTTGCTAAAATTTAAACTCACGTCTTCTAATACGGTGGTATCAAATCCTTGCGTCACTAAAATCTTTTTAGGAAAATATCCTTTCGCTTGCCCGTCTTTGATAAATTTTTCCAAGCTTTGAAAGTCGGTTATATTGCCTCCAAAACAGCTGCCGACCGCCAAAAACAATATAACGATAAATCTCATACTCGCTCCTCTTTTCGAGATAAAATCTTAAAAATTATACAAAATTTGTAAGCAAAATTTACTAAAAACAGCTCAATTTAAAAACCAAAAATAAACGTTTTTAATGCTTATAGTAATGGCATTTGGATAGTTATAAATTTAAGCTACTCCGCTGCTTTTAAATTTAAAAAGTTAAATCCATTTTAAACACAATTTGCGTAAAATCCCATTTCAAAAACGTATTACGCGAGCGGCGGCGGCAAAGTAAAATTTGCGGTAACTACGGCGTTAAATTAAAAGCACTCGTAACAGCGGAACTAAATAAAATTCGCGGCAGTAGCCCAAGAATGAGATATTCGGCGGCATGCTGGGCTTAAATCATTCACAGCGACGTAAAGTACGAAGTATGCGCGGCGGCGTAAAATTAAAATTCGCACCGGCTAAATTTAAAGCCCGCGTGGCGATAATCAAAGCGGCGCTCGCATCGCAGCAAGCCGGGCATTAAAATTTAAGGGGATGAATATGAATAAAGCTTTTCAAAGAGCGAAGCTGCAAGGCGCGCTCGGTGCACTCTGTCTACTGATCGCGAGCGCGACGTATTTTCTAAGCGACGAGGTCGTGTATTCGGAAATAGTTCGAGTATTGGCGTGGCTCTTTGCCTTCACATTCTTTCACTACGCGCTTGCAAACATCCAAAATATCACGGGCTCTCAGGTCTTTACGATCTTCAAATATACCTACAATATCGCGGTTTTAGTGCTGCTAGGTTACGTAGCCGTTTATCTATTCGGCAAAACCTATCACGATCAATTGCTAGCATTTGAGCCGTTTTTAGTGCTTGCGATAAAGGTCGTTTGGATAATTATAAATTTTAAGTTGCGTGCCGCCACGGGATGCGGGCTTTTCGCCGTATACGCCGCGCTGCTAATCGCGGGCGCCGGCGCAAATATCCTCTACGGCATGCTTCAAGTACTAGCTCCCGAGCTTATAACGGCTAGCGTCGTAAAATACATGGCGCTAGCGAATTTAATCTTAAAGCCGTTGACGCCCGCGGTACTGCTTCTTGCGTGGCTTAATATAAAAAACCCCGCCGAAGCAAAGGGTCTATGGAACCAGGCGCAGAGATAAAATTTACCCGCGTTTATACTCGCGCGGAGTTTAAATTTAGACTGCATTTGAGCGCCTGAAAAGATAAAATTTCATTCTGCCCGCGCTGTTTGTCAAAGACGCAGTCGCGTCAAAACCCGCTCACTGTTCGTCTGCGCAGTACAAGCCATGAGCCGTATCGGCGCGATCCTCGACAAAATTTAATAAATTTCGCGCCATACGACTATAAGCCCGCTTCGCCGCACTCGTAGCCGAAAATTTTAATCCCGGTGTCGCTCTGCTCGTAGCGCAGCGCGGGGATTTTTTGCAGTAGATCTTTTAGCTTCGCTAGATCGTTTTTTCGCCCGCCGTCGAAGGCTCGCGGCACCCACACCCACGCGATCTCGTCGTATGCAAACGAACCCACCGTAAAGCTAGCCCGCTTTGAGCCCGCCTCCCATTTGGAGGAGTTTTTGATCGCGTAGA
>NZ_CALHHX010000017.1 GCF_938030685.1 uncultured Campylobacter sp.
GCAAGCAGATAAATTCGCTGTAGCCTTGCGTTTAGAATTCCGCGCTAGTGATAAATTTCGCATCTTTACTTCGGTGCAAATTTTAAAATTCTATATAGGAGATAAAATTATAAGCCCGTGCAATGCATGAATTCTAAAATTCCACATCGCCTATAGAATTCCACGCCTCACACGACACATAAGTTTTGAAAATTTTAAAATCCCACATCGTAGATAAAATTTAGAAATTTTTTTATGGTAAAATTTTAAAGCTCTGCCACAAATCCTCTGTCCGCGCGGCGAATTCCAAATCCGTCTAGAACTTAGATTTTCCTCACCAGCTCGGGAATTATCGCTTCGAAATCGACCCCTTCGTAGTCCTTGCGCTCCTCGTCGCTCATCGTCTCTTTGATCGTGCTGACGACGAAATCCGCAGCGATACGAACCGCAGTTTCCAGCGACTTGCCGCGCATTATTGCGCCGAAGGCTACGGCGGCGAAAATATCGCCGGTACCGTTAAATTTAACCGGCAGCAGCTCGTGAAAATACTCGTTCGTCCTGCCCGTGCGCGCATCGTAGCTGAAAACCCCGCACTGATCGGCGATGTAGCCGATGCCCTTTAAAATGACCTGTCTAGCGCCCAGCTCTCTAAGGCGCGCAAGCAGATCCATGATAAAATCCCTATCTGCGTCCTCTCGGTACGGCACCCCGGTGATCGCGCAGGCCTCGGTGATATTTGGCGTGATGATGTCGGCCTGGGCGCACAGAAGCGCCATCATGCGGGCAAAGTCCCCGTTAAAGCCCGGATAAAACACGCCGTTATCGCCCATACATGGATCGACCAAAATTGTCTTGTCTGCGCCGCCGAAGCTAGCAAATAGCTCGCTCATGATCTCGATCTGCGCCGCCGAGCCCAAAAAGCCCGTATAGATGCCGTCAAACACCACTCCGCGGTCTTTCCAGTGCGCCATGATCGCGCGTATTTGAGAGCTTAGATCGCAAAAGGTGTAGCCCGAAAAGCCCGTATGCATTGATAAAACCGCCGTAGGGATCACGCTCGTACTGATCCCCATCGCGCTTAGTATCGGCAAGGCGACGGTCAGCGAAACCTTGCCCACGCAGGATATATCTTGAACGGTAAGAACTTTTTTCATCACAATTCCTAAAATTTTTGGCTCTATTTTACCGCTATTTATATTAAAAAGGCGAATTTAAATAAAATTTACTCTACGAATAGTCTAAATTTATGATATTTTTGGCGTTTTTCCGCTAAATTTTAAGTTGAGTTCGCCGCAAATTCGGCGCTGAAAAATCACAAAAAAAGGCAAAAAATGATAACCGCAAAAGCTCTTTACGCATCCGCACGCCTTAGATCTCTGCCACTTAGCGTCTCGGGCGTGTTGCTAGGTAGCGGCGCGGCATACGGTGCAGGCGCGTTTAGGGTGGATATTTTTGCGCTGGCGCTGCTTACCACGCTGCTGTTTCAGGTGCTAAGCGACTACGCCAACGACTACGGCGACGCGGTAAAAGGCACCGACGACGATGGCAGGCTTGGGCCGCGCCGCGCGATACAAACGGGGCAGATGAGCGCAGCCGAGATGAAACGCGTCATCGTCGTTACGGCGCTACTTTCCGCGCTTTGCAGCCTCGCGCTAAGCATTTTGGCGTTTGGCGAGCGGTTTTATCTCGTGCTGCTATTTTTGGCGCTGGGCGGCGCGTCGATATATGCCGCGATCCGATACACCGTGGGCGCCGGCGCATATGGCTACAAGGGCCTCGGCGACGTTTTCGTGTTTTTGTTTTTTGGCCTTTTGAGCGTGCTGGGCTCGTACTTTTTATACGCGCGTTCGCTCGATGCAGCGCTGCTGCTGCCTGCGTGCGCGTGCGGGATGCTAAGCACCGCCGTGCTAAATCTAAACAACATGCGCGAC
>NZ_CALHHX010000018.1 GCF_938030685.1 uncultured Campylobacter sp.
AAATTTGCGCCAGCACGCGCCAGAAGCGATTTTGCGGATTTGCGTAGTAAAAGCCAAATTTACGAGAAACGACGGAGGGAAAGGAGCCGATGATTAAAATTTTAGAATTTTTATCAAAAATCGGCTTAAAAGGGTGGGTTTGGTTCATTTTGCACCTGCTTTGTATTCGCCGAAAACGCCCGCTTGGACGCCATAAAATTTATCTTTCATTTTTACTTTATCTCTCGCAAATACCCGAATTTCGCCCGTAAAGCAACTTGGAGCTGAAGTTGCGCGGTAGCAAAGATTTGGCGCACTCGCTGTATAGCGCCGCGCAGTAAAATTTCTAATGAGCCTGCCGCGGCGCACGATTTGGGTTTAAATTTCAGCTTTTGCAAATCCTAAACCGAGCTTTCGCGGCTAAATTTAAAGCCTCGCGACGGCAAAATTTAAAGCCACGCGGCGATAAATCGAAACAGCACTCGCATTGCAGCGAGCCGAACATTAAAATTTAAAGGGATAAAATGAACGAAGATTTTCAAAGAGCAAAGCTGCAAGGCACGCTCGGCGCGCTCTGCCTACTGGTCGCAAGCGCGGCGTATTCTATAAAAGGCGAGATCGCGTACTTGGATTCTCAAATCTTAGTGTGGATTTTCGCCTTCACATTCCTTTACTACGCGCTTAAAAACATACAAAATATCACGGGTCCGCAGGTTTTTATAATCTTCAAATACGCCTATAGCATCGCGCTTGCGGCGCTGCTATATTTTTCAGCCATTTATATACTCAGAAGATGTGATTGCAGTAGGCTGCAAATATACGTGCCGTATTTGATGTTTGCGGTTACGGTCGCTTGGATAATTATAAATTTTAAATTGCGCGCCGCTACCGGATGCAAGCTTTTTGCCATATACGCCGCGCTGCTAATCGTTGATGACGCCGCAGATATCATCTACGGCATGATGTTCAAAATACCGGCTCCCGCTGCTATAACGATGGGCGTCATAAATTGTATGGAACTGCTAAATTTAATCTTAAATCCATTGGCGTCCGTAGTGCTGCTTCTTGCGTGGCTTAATATAAAAACCCCCGCCGAAGCAAAGGATCTATGGAGCCAGGCGCAGAGATAAAATTTGCCCGCGTTTATACTCGCGCAGAGTTTAAAATTTAGACCGTGCCAGGGGCGTTTGCAAAGATAAAATTTCACGCTCGCATGCGCCGTTTTGGCAAAGACATATGGCAGCCAAAATCCGCCCGCTTGCATCCATCTAAGCAGCGCTAGCCATGCGCTACATCGGCGCGACCCTCGACGAAATCGTTTTATATGATTATAAGGCCCCTTCGCCGCACTCGTAGCCGAAAATTTTAATCCCCGTATCGCTCTGCTCGTAGCGCAGCGCGGGGATCTTTTGCAGCAGATCTTTTAGCTTTTCCAGATCGTTTTTCCGCCCGCCGTCAAAGGCTCGCGGCACCCATACCCACGCGATCTCGTCGTATGCAAACGAGCCCACCGAAAAACTAGCTCGCTTTGAGCCTGCATCCCATTTGGAGGAGTTTTTGATCGCGTAGAAGTTCGGATAGAGGATTTTTTTGATGATGAAGCATTTGCAAAATTTAAAATCTGCGAAAAACTCCGCCCACGTCGCATCCTCGGTAAAATAACCTTTCGCGCGCAGGCGCTTCTTCTCTTTGCGCAGCCTGATCGGCTCATAAAATCGCTGCCAAGCCCTTTCGCAGGCATCCATAAACGCGAGCATACGGGCGAAGTAAATTTTAAAAAGCGCCTTGAAAAGCTCCATCTATTTCTCGATCTGCGATTTTAGCGACTTGTCGATTGCGATCTCGTTTGAGTTTATGTCGATCGTCTGAAGCGCCTTATCCTGAAAGATAAATCCGACCTCCTTCGCGCCGAAGCTCTTTGCGATCGCCTCCAGCGTGTCGGTCGCGGATTTGTGGATCTTGCCGCCAAGATCGTTGATGATTTTTAGCGAGAGCTGCTTGACTTCGTCCTTGGCGTCGTCGATGAGGCGGTTTTTATCGCTCTCGTCAAAGCTCGCGCCGAATAGCCCGTTTAGCGAATCGGGCAGCAGAAACGGCAGCAGCTTGGCGTTTTTCTCGTCGTAAATTTTCATATCTTTGATCGAGTATTTGTATTTGCACGGCGGCATCTTGATCTCGTAGCGATCCTCACCCTGCGGCAGTATCGCAAAGTCGGGGCTTAGCAGGTCGTAAACGAACTCGATCTCAAACTCGAAGATGATGGCGATCTGCTTTTTCGTCATCAACGGCGAGACGAGCGAGCCCAGCAGCCCGCTGCCTACGTTTTGCTTGCGCGTGACGATCTCTTTGGAGTAAATTTTAAAAACGCTCAGCTCGCCGATGCTTTTAAGCCGCGTGATGTCGGTGACGATCTGCGGCTTGCCCGCCTGCTCGCCGCTTTTGCGCATCTTAAAAAACATAAAAACCAAGATGCAAAATATCACTAAATTTAGAAGAAAAGCAAAATTTTCCAAATTTCATCCTTTAAAATTTTATTGGTATTTTAGCAAAATACAGCGCCGATTTGTAGTGCAATTGAAATTTTACGATTTTTGCGGCAAGAAATTTTAAAATCGTAGAACGAATTTTAAAGAAGCGAGCCGCGATTATAAAATTTAACGCGGACGCAGTCCGCCCCGCTAGCGTCGTCGGGGGTTAGGTGGGGTTTGTGGGCGAGCGGAGCAATGCGGTGCTGCGGGGCAGCGCTGCCTCCGCGAGAAGTGCGACCTCGCAATTCAAGCCCCCTTCCCGCCCTGAGAGAAATAGAAATCACGGCATAAATTTCACAGGCTGTGAATTTGGTGATAAATTTTATTTTGTAAGTTTCTATAAAATTTTATGGATATAACTTAGCGCTTGGGTGTATTATGCGCGATATTCGTAAGGGGGCGGCGCTCAGAGTTGCGAGGCGCGCCCGCCCCCTTACCAACCCCCACCCGCGCGACGCTAGAAGTGCGAGCTACGCTCGCGCTAAATTTTAATAAGATTTGAATTGCAATTCTCGAAATTTTATGCTTGTTCGTTTCATTAGAATTAAACTCAGGCGTAGCCCGTGCCACTTAAAGCCTCGCAGGAGAATTAGTTCACCGCGAAGTTTCTCTTAAGGGGGAAGGGGCGCTACTTGCTCTGCATCGCTACGCTCGTTTTGCAAGGCACTCTCCCCCTTCCCCTTAAAATCCCCTAACTCCAGGCACGCTCAAGGGACGGACTGCGTCCGCGTTAAATTTAAACTGCGGCTTGCGCCGCATATTTTGAATTTTAAATTTTGCGTAAAATTTAAAATTACGAGCGCAAAGTATCTCTACGCGGCGGGTATAAGGCAGCAAATTTAAAATTTAACGCGGTGAACCGAAGCTATAACGAGCCGTAGCGAGCCGCAACCTGTGCGTAAGTGAGTATAAATTTAGCCACGTGCCGCGGTATTGGTGCAAACGCGGAGTAAATTTTACAATCTCGGATAAATTTAAAAGCAGATTTTGCAAACGCAGGCAAATTTTATAAGCCCGAGCAAAATTTTACAAAATCTCCCTAAAATCATACCCTGCGTTTTTGAGCGCCCAGGCGATGTCCTCTTGATGAGCCTTGCCTTTGGTCTCAAGCGTGATCGTGATCTGCGCATCGCCGTACTCGATGTTGGTCGAAAAGCGGTCGTAGTCGATCTTGACGATGTTTGCGTTGGCGCGGCGCAAAATTTCGGTAAGCCCCGTAAGCGCGCCCGGCTTATCGACGAGCGTGACGTTGATCGTCATCTTGCGGTGCGATTTTATGAGGCCCTTTTCGATGATGATGTTTAGCATCTGAACGTCGATGTTGCCGCCGCTTAGGATGATGCCGATCTTTGCACCGGCGGGGAATGCAAATTTCGCGTTCATTAGCGCTGCTACTCCCGCCGCGCCCGCACCCTCGACGATGATTTTTTGCTGCTCGAGCAGATAGAGTATCGCGCTTGCGATCTCCTCGTCATCGACCTGCACGAACTCATCGACGCACTCGATGATCGTAGAGAGCGTGATCTCGCTAGTATCCCGCACGGCGATGCCGTCGGCGATGGTGCGGACCGATTTGGAATTTAGCGGCTTTTTCGCAACGAAGCTATCGTGCATCGCAGGCGCACCCTTAGCAGCTACGGCGATGATTTTGATGTCGGGGTTGATCTGCTTGGCGCAGCTGCAAACTCCCGTCGCAAGCCCGCCGCCGCCTACAGGAACGACGATGTATTCAAGATCAGCGACCTCTTCGATCATCTCAAGCGCGATCGTGCCCTGGCCCGCTTGGACGAACTCGTCGTTAAAAGGATGCACGAACGTCAGATTGTGCTCTTTGGCATATTCCAGTGCAAACGCGTACGCCTCGTCGAAATTATCGCCCTTTAGGATGATCTCTGCGCCCAGAGCCTTCGTGCCGCTTACCTTAAGTAGCGGCGTGGCTTCAGGCATTACGATCACGGCATGCACGCCGAATTTTTGCGCGCTCATCGCTACGCCCTGGGCGTGGTTGCCCGCGCTTGCAGCTATTACTCCATGGGCCCGCTCCTCATCCGTTAGGTGCGCGATTTTATTGTAAGCGCCGCGAATCTTATACGCGCCTGTTCGCTGCAAATTCTCGCTTTTGAGATACACTTCCGCGCCGTAAAGCTTGCTGAGCTTCGGCGCCAGAGCAAAGGGCGTTTTATAGACGAAATCGTTTATCGTGCGCTTTGCTTGGATGATTTTATTTAGATCAATCATCTACTTCCTTTCATAATTTTAAATTTTGTTATTATACATATTTTAGGCGAAATTTTATCCCGCGCGCAGCCTAAATCCGCAGCTTCGGTCTTAGATCCGCTTAACTCCTGCGCCGCAGCAGCACGCCGCATTCGATATGGCTCGTATGCGCGAACTGATCGAAGATCGCAAACCTGCGCACCTCGTGCGTAGCACAAAGCGAGCGTAAATTTTCAAAAAGTGTCTGCGGGTTACAGGATATGCAGATCAAATTTTGAAAATTTTTTATGAAATCAATCACGCTAGGCTCTAGCCCCGCTCGCGGCGGATCGATCAAGACGTGCGAAAAATCGTAGCCGAAAATATCGATCCCTTTTAGCCGCTCAAACTTGCGCTGCCGCGCAAACGCGCTCATCAGCTCATCTGCACTAAGGCGGACGAATTGCGCGTTGCAAATGCCGTTGAGCTCGCAGTTTATGCGGGCATTGGCGATCGAGCTTTTTGAAATTTCACTCGCCAACACGCGGTTAAATTTAGCCGCAAGCGGGATGGTGAAGTTGCCGTGCCCACAGTACAGCTCCAGCAGATCGCGCGCGACGTAGTTCTCGCAGCTCGAATTTTGCGCGATGAGTTTTTCGCAGGCTGAATTTTGCACGCTTTGCTTTTCGCAATCCAAATTTTTCGTGGCGGAATTTTGCGCATCCAAATCCTTACGAGCGAAATTCTTATCCGCAGAGCTCTCGCCTGCGGACGCGCAGTTAAATTTCGCGGAATTTTCGCCGCTACATTCTGTGCAAGCGAAATTTGCCTTAACGGAATTTTGGCAAGCGGCATCCAATTCGGCGGAATTTTCAGAAACGAAATTTCTATCCGTAAAATTTTGCGTAGCAGTCTGCTCACAGCCATAATTTTGCGCGCCAGAATTCTCCGCTATTAAATTCTTTGCGACGAAATTCTGCGCGGCGCACACCTCGCTCGCGCCATCTTTGCCGAAGTCCACGCAGCTTCTCACCCAGGCGATCATCTTTTCATTCACGCCGCGGTTAGGCTGGATGAAGGCGTTTTCGCCGAAGCGAAATTTATAAACCCGTCCGTCCACGCAGAGCTCGTCTGTGAGGCTTAGCTCACCGCTTAGCAGCTTCTGTCCGCGCGCGCGAGCCATAACCCTGATGCCAAGCTTGTCCGCCAGCTCGCAAATCGCCTCCTGCTCGCGCTCGCCCAGGCGCTTGTGATAAAGCAGCGTCGCCAAAATCCCGCTGGCGCAGGATATAAACTCGACGCCAAAGAGCTTTTCTTTTAAAGCTTCGCTCCGCCTAAGCGCTTCCAGCAGCCGCGGCATTAAATTTGCGATAGGAAGCGCTACCTTGGGGCATTCGTTAATTAAAATTTTCTTGCTACGTGTGCCGCCCATCGTGTAGGCAAGATCAAATGCACTATGCCAAATATCGTGCCAGATGCCAAATTCCGCCCTGATGCGGTAATTTTGCGGCTGCGAGGCAAAAAACTCAAACTCGCCGTCAAAAAATTCTTTGAACTTATTGCCGATCAGCTGCTTTTTGTATGAAATTTGATCCTCATAGGGCTCACCGAGCGTGCAGCTGCCGCAACTACCGAAGCTTTCGCAATTCATACATCCACTCTTTTACCCACCACGCGCAGTAAAAGAATGATAGCCGCGATACCCAGGATCAGACATCCCCACACGCTAAGTCCAAAGCCCGCAGGCAGGTAGCCGCAAATGATACTGATGCCGCAAACGACCAGCGCATAGGTCATCTGCGTGCTTACGTGCTCGATGTGATCGCAGCCCGCGCCCATCGAGGAGAGGATCGTCGTATCCGAAATCGGCGAGCAGTGATCGCCGAATATCGCTCCCGTAAGTACCGCGCTGATATTTACACACATAAAAACGTGAAATTCCTCGCCGCTAAGTCCGTATTTTTGCCCCACGGCGTGAGCAAGAGGCACGGCTAAAGGTGTGACGATACCCATAGTACCGAAGCTTGTGCCCGTTGAAAATGAGATAAACGAGCTAAGCACGAAGATCACGATCGCAAGAGCAAAGCGCGGCGTAGCGTCGCTTAGAAGCTCGACTAGGTAGCGCGAAGTACCTAGCTCTTTGATAACCGAGCTTAGCGACCACGCAAAAAGCAGGATTATGACGGTATTTAGCATGCTTTTCCAGCCGCCAACCCAGACCTCGATCGCCTCTTTGACGCCGTAAATTTTTTGTGCGATGCCTAAAACGACGGCGATGATCGATGAAAAGAGCGCGGATTGAAACAGCACTACCGAGGCGTCCGCCGCGCTAAATGCAGTACGGATCGAAGTAAAGCTAAGAGGGGCTGCCTTGACCGCCTCCAAAGCCTCGCCCTCCAGCGAGCTGTAGCCGTTAAAATAAAACCCGATGACGGAAAGGACGATCATCGCTCCTAGCGGGATTATCGCGTTTAGCTTGCGAAGTGCGACGCCCTCTTTGGGTACGAAAATTTGATCCTCTAAATTTTTGATCTTAAAATCAGCAGCTCCGCTCTTGCCGCCGCGAGATGCGATCTCTGCGCGATACATAGAGCCAAACTCCCTACTCATCACGGCGGTGGCCACTACGAAAAAGATCATGAAAATATTATAAAATCTATACGGGATCGTCTCTACAAAGACGGTGAAGGCGTTTATGTTTTCTACGCCGATCTGCGAGTAAGCCTCTTTGATCGCCGAAATTTCAACTCCGACCCACGTGGAGATCACAGCGATGCCGGTAATCGGCGCGGCGGTCGCGTCGATGATGAAGGCGAATTTCGCGCGCGAAATTTTAAATTTATCCATCAGAGGCCGCATGATGGGGCCCACTATCAGGGCATTTGCGTAATCGTCAAAAAATATCACGATACCCATCAGCCAGGTGTAAATTTGACCCAAAACGGGAGTGTCTGCGTGTTTGCTAAGCCAGAGCGCAAGCGCCTTCGTGCCGCCGCTTTTGGTCACCAGAGCGATGAGCCCGCCGATACACATAACCTGAAGCAAAATACCCGCATTCCACGTATCCGCCATCGATTTTACCATACGCGAGCACAGATCGGTAAAAGCGAAAAGCGCCGAAGCCGCGATATTTTGATCGACCATACCGATAAGAAAGGTTCCGCTTAGCACGCCCAGAAACAGCGACAAAATCACGTCTTTGGTGATAAAAGCAAGCACGATCGCCGCAACCGGCGGGATAAGCGTCAGCACGCCGTAAAGCTCGCTGTTTCGCACGGCGGGCTCCACGTCCGCAAGCGCCAGCGCGGGCAAAAAAATCGCCGTAAAGATAAGCAAATTTTTTAACATTTTAATCCTTGATGATTGATAAAATTTTAAAATTTAACCTCCGATCGGAGGTTAAATTTTAAAATTCTGCGCGCCTTGCAGCAACTATTCGTATTCACGCGCTTTCTTTTACGGCGATTGTTGAGCGCCTTGATCGCGCAGCAAGCTCTACAATTTTACTGCGTTTGCAATTTTGCGAACGCATTTTTAAGTAACTTGTCGCGCAGTAAAATCTCTCCGGTGCAAAATACCGCGCACGGCGTAATCAAAAGCATTTTATAAACGCATTTAAAATTTTACTTAACATAGCAAAAGCTTCAAATCAAGGTAAAATTCCACAATGATGCAACGCTTACTTTGTCGCAAAAGCGATAAATTTCGCGCACAAAATTTGACGAAATCTCGCTCTTGATCGCAAACCAAAATCCCTCGGCAAAAATTTTATCGCGCATAAATTGCACAAATCGCCATTTTTAAAGCTCGTCTGCACGTTTATAAAATTTCAGTGCATGCAACCTGCGCAAGCAAAGCGATAAAATTTTAAAGCGTTAAATTCTACCAACTCCCGCTCGAAAAATCCGCTAAATTTATAGAATTTACAAAGCGGCAAAACATTAAATTTAAAGCTCATAAGGCTTTTGCAAACCCAAAACGCCGCAAACCTAAAACGACGAAGCGGTAAACGACCCTTTAAATCAAGCCTGCTAATTCTCACGCTCAGGCGCATCTTGCGGATCGCTCGTAAAATCATCGCTTGCTTGTGTAGGACTTAGTCCAAGCGAGCGCAAATAGCTCTGCGTAGCCGCTTCGCCGCCTGCAAGCGCGTAGTCTAGCGCATTTAGTTCCGACTCATCGACTGCTTTTTCGTTTGCACCCGATTTTACGAGCAATTCAACGATCTGCTTGGTACTTTTTTGCGCCGCAAACATCAGCAGTGTCTTACCCGCGCCCGAACGCTCACAGCCGTCGCTACGCTCACCTAGCGATGCTAGAGCCTGGGCCTCGGCGCTGCCGATCTGGCGGACATTTACGCTAGCGTGCGAGTAAATTAGCAACTTTACGAGCTCATAATTTTTTGCCGCGGCGGCGAAAAATATCGGAGTTTGCCCAAGCGAGTTTTTATAGCCAACCAAGGCGCCTTTAGAGATCATAAATTTTGCGCTTTGAACGTTATTCATCGCGTAAAATAGCGAGTTTTCCTCGCCAGCATTCACCTGCGCGCCTCGTTCGATCAAAGCGCCGCTAAAACGCTCGTCATATCCTAGCAAAAGTGCCAGATCCAGGGCATTATCAAGCTCGTAAATTGCAAAATCCTTGCTAAAAAGTAGCGTACGAAACTCATCTGCACCTACTCCGCCTTTTAGCGCCAGCTCAAGCTCACCGTAATCTCCCGCCTTGCGATCCTTTGCAGCATATGCGATAAATTCCGCTATCACGGCGCTTGCTAGCTCATCGGCATCGTTTTTGTTGAATTTAGCGGCGAAATAATCTCTTAGTGCCTCCCTGGCTGCCGGGACCTCGCCCATAAAATTGCCATAAGCGATGAAATTTCCAATCTTGCGCTCGGAGTAAAATTCTAAGGCTTCAAGCGATTTTTCGCTAATTTGCGCGTAGTTTTTCTCTTTAGCATAGCTCAAAAAGCCCTCGCCATCCATCCCCGCAAATGCCAAGGTTCGCTCAAGCCTTTTTTCGTTCAACAAGGCTTCGTTACCGACACAATCGATATTTTCGTCCCTGATCTCAGAAGCCGCTCTTTTTAAATTTTGCAAAAATTCCGCGCCAACTAACGAGCCTTTACAGCCAAAATCGCTTTGCAGCAGCTCTTCGTCCGCAGGCTCCTTACTAAAAAAGCCGCGCGGATCGCTTAGTATCTGCTCGCAAGAAGCACCAAAAAGCGTGCCGCAAAAAACAAACGAACCCATTAGAATTTTTCGCATCGCTACCTCGAATTGCATTTGAAGCGTTATTTTACCTTTAAATTTATTTATTAAAACTTAGTGCGGGCGGTGGAATTTTATGGAATTCCTTTCAACCTTATAAAATTTTGCGGAATTTTTAAAATTTTACGGCGCAGCGGCGTGGCGGCGGACGGCGCTAAACGACGACTAGGCAGAGGCGTAGCGACTGGCGGCGCTATATAACGGCGCGGCGACGAGCGGCGTTAAATAATGGCAGTTAGAGGCGCAGCAATGGAGGGCTATATGAGAGCACAGCGATCGGCAGGCTAAAATTTTAAAATTTACGCGCGAGCTAGCGGTAAAATAAAATTTTGCAAGCTGTACAGATCTGGCGGAATTCCGTGCTAGGTTTATCGTGAAATAAAATTTTACAAGTGAAGTCCGTTCTGCAGAATTTTACGCACAATTAGTAGAGAGATAGAATTTGCGAGGTAAAATTCCTCGCAGAATAAAAGAATTTTGCAGCGAGTAGAGTTAAATTTCGCCGCGCGAAATTCCGCGCCTAGCGCAAAATCCGTCGCGTTAAAATTTAGCGAATTTCAATCTGATGGAATTTAGCACGACTGTTACAGAGCTAAAGCACATCGCCGCAGCACCGTACATCGGCTTTAAAAGCATACCGAGCGCCGGATATAGCGCGCCTGCTGCGATCGGGATGCATACGGCGTTGTAAAACAGCGCCCAGAAGAGGTTTTGCTTGATCGTCCGCATTGCGGCGCCGCCTAGGCGGAATAGATATAGCACGCTTTCAAGGTCGTTTTTTATAAAGATTACGTCGCCCGCACCCTTGGCTATGTCGCTGCCGCCGTTCATCGCGATGCCGATACTGGCGGCTTTTAAGCTCGGTGCGTCATTGACGCCGTCGCCCACGAAAAGCACCCGCTTGCCATCGTCCGTCAGGGATTTGATGAACTCATATTTGCCGCTTGGAAGCACTCCGCTTTTTACCTCGTCGATGCCGAGGTTGCGAGCGACGAAATTTGCCGTTTTAGCGTTATCGCCCGTTAGCATGACGGTTTTTACGCCTCTGTTTTGCAGCGTCTGAATGACGTCCCGCGCTTCGGCCCTGATCTCGTCGCTAAATGCGATGAAGCCCGCGTACGAGCCGCCTATCGCGCAGTAAACGACGCCGAAGCCCTTGTCTAAAAGCTCCTCCGCTTCTACTTCAACGCCCGCATCCACGCCGCGCTCACGCAGAAAGCCCGTGCTGCCGCAAAGAATTTCGCCGGTGGGATTTTTAGCGACGATCCCCTTGCCCGCGATGCTTTCGAACTCGCCGTTAAATTTAGAAATTTCACCGAATTTCAGCTCGGCAAATTTTACGATCGCCTTTGAGATCGGATGCTCGCTAAGCTTTTGCGCGCTTGCCAGAGCGTAGAGATCTTGGGCGCTCAAATCGCTGAAGCTTACCGAAATTTCGCCCTTGCTAAGCGTGCCGGTTTTATCGAAAACCGCGACGTCCGCGTCCTTTAAAATTTCTAAAATTTCGGGATTTTTGATTAAAATTCCAGCCTTTGCGGCGTTTGAGATCGCGCAAACGATAGCAATCGGCGTCGCAAGACCTAGCGCGCAGGGGCAGGAGATGATAAGCACGCAGATAGCGGCGGATGCGGCGTATGAAAGCCGCCCGTCAAGCGTCATCCACGCTATAAAGCTAACAAGCGCGATCAAGATCACCGCGGGCACGAAAATATTTGAAATTTTATCGGCAAAGCGCGCGATCGGCATCTTTTTGTTGCCCGCCTCGTTTAGCAGATTTTTAATCTCGGCAAGCAGCGTCTGATGCGAAAATTTCGTCACCTTCACGTAGATGACGCCGTCCGTGCTGACGCAGCCCGCATTTACCTCATCGCCCACGCCTTTATAAACCGCTAAGCTCTCGCCGCTGATGAGCGAAGCGTCGATCTGCGCGCCGCCCTCGACGATAAGCCCGTCGCAGGGGATGCGCGAGCCGTTTTTTACGAGCACCTTATCGCCCGGCTTTAGCGATTCTGCGCGCACTTCGGCTATCGTGCCGTCGTCCTTGATCAAAAGCGCGGTTTTAGGGCTTAGATCGATTAGTCCCTTGATGTAGTCGTTCGCCTTCATCTTGCTGCGCTCTTCTAGGTATTTGCCGAGCGAGATAAAGGCGATTATCATCGAGGCGGAGGAGAAATAAAGATTGGTAAATTCATTCTGCACGCCGTGCGTATAGACCCACGCCGCGGCCGTTAGCGAATAGGCAAACGCAAAAAAGCTTCCCATCGCCACGAGCACGTTCATATCAAAGCTTCTGTTTTTCAACGCGCCGTAAGCGTGATAAAAGAAGTTCTTGCCGCAGTAAAATAGGCTCACGCACGCCATCGCCGCGCAAAGTAGCGCCTTTGGAACGAAGCCTAAAAACCCGCTCATCTCCACCGCCATCACCGCCGCGGCTAAAATGAGAGCGAGGATTAGCCTAAATAGCGCCGCTTTGAGGTTGCGCCTCTTTTTGCGCTCCAAATCCTCGTAATCTACGGCGATGTCGTAGCCTAGCTTTTTGATCTTGGCTTTTAGCGTCTCCTCAAGCGCCGGATCGGCAAGTACGAACTCGCCGCTGCCGTTTGCGAAATTTACGTGGGCCTCCTGCACCCCCTCGATCTTGCGACTTACCCGCTCGATCGCATTAGAGCAGTTTACGCAGCTCATCCCGACGATATTTAGAGTGATTTTGCTTGACATCCGTTAGTTTTCGCAGGCTAGCTTTTCTGCGACGCTAAAGCCCAAATCGTCCATCTCCTCTTTAAATTTAGCCTCGTCGCGTGGATCTAAGCTTAAACTCACCACTCCGCTTGCCACGTCCACCTCGATCTCGCCGAAATCATCCTTAAGCGCGTTTTTGATCGTCCTCGCGCAGTTTTCGCAGTGGATATTTTGCGCCTTAAATTTTACGCTTTGTTTCAAAGCCATGGGTCTCTCCTTTGGATTAAAATTTCAAAACTTATACTACTTTTTAATAAATTTTATTTCAACGCCCGCTCCTGAAATTTAAGGGTTTTTCGTTATAATCACCCGTTTTAAATTTAAGCTTTAAGGAATTTTATGGGACGAGCTTTTGAATACAGACGCGCTTCAAAAGAAGCTAGATGGGGGAAGATGAGCAAACTTTTCCCAAAACTGGGCAAGGCCATAACGATGGCGGCGAAAGAGGGCGGCGAAGACCCGCTGATGAACTCCAAACTGCGCGCCGCGATCGCCACGGCAAAGGCGCAAAATATGCCCAAAGACAACATCGACGCGGCTATTAAACGCGCTAGCGGCAAGGATAGCGCCGATATCAAAACGATCTTTTACGACGGCAAGGCGCCCCACGGCGCGCTTTTAATAATCGAATGCGCCACCGATAACCCGACCCGTACCGTCGCAAACGTAAAGTCGATTTTAAACAAAGCCAAGGGCGAGTTTTTGCCGAGCGGCAGTTTGAAATTTATGTTTTCGCACAAGGCTGTTTTTGAGACCAAGCTGCCGAACCGCGACATCGAGGAGCTGGAGCTTGAGCTCATCGACTTCGGTCTTAGCGAGCTTGAGATCAATGAGTTTGAAAACGACAAGGGAGAGCTCGAAAAGACGCTTCTAATCTACGGCGAATACGAAAGCTTCGGCACTCTAAACGAAGGTATCGAAAAGATAGGGCTTGAGATCATCAGCGCAAGCTTAAAATTCGTCGCCAACGAAAAGCACGAATTTAGCGAGGATCAGCTGGGCGACATAGACGCGCTAATAGAGCGGCTGGAGGATGACGACGACGTGCAGGCAGTTTACACCAACATCGCATAGGAGAAAAAAATGGAAAGCTTAAAAATTTACGACATCGACGCAGCGGCTTTGGCGCGCGATAAATACGCCATTATCAAAACCGAAAAGGGCGATATGAAGCTGGAACTTTTCGCAGATGAAGCGCCGCAGGCGGTTACGAATTTCGCTAGCCTCGCGCGCAGCGGGTTTTACAAGGGGTTAAATTTTCACCGTGTAATTCCAAATTTCGTGATCCAAGGCGGCTGCCCGCGCGGCACCGGCACGGGCGGTCCCGGCTGGCGCATAAAGTGCGAATGCGACCGCCAAAAGCACAAGCACGTGCGCGGCGCACTTTCGATGGCGCACGCAGGACGCGATACGGGCGGGAGCCAGTTTTTCGTCTGCCACAGCGCGCAGCCGCACCTAGACGGCGTGCACACGGTGTTCGGTCGTATCGTGGATCAGCCTAGCCTAGAGGTTCTGGACGCGATCAGGCAGGGCGATAAGATCATCGACGTTGAGATTAAAGAGAGCCTGCAATCGTGATTAAATTTAAACCGCGGGGCATCAGACCGTGATAAAGATCGGCACGGACATAACCGCGGTGCGCAGGATCGCGGCGCTGCGCGCAAAATACGGCGCGAAATTTCTAAAGCGTATTTTGAAAAAATCCGAGCGCTCCTCCGCGCTGCGCGACGAAAGTATCGCGGGCATCTATGCCGCCAAAGAAGCGCTTAGCAAAGCGCTAGGCACCGGTATCGGCGCGGAATTCGGCTTTAAAGACGCTAAAATTTACAAAGACGCCCTGGGCGCGCCGCATTTAAAAATCCGTAAAAAAATCCGTAAAAAATTTCATATCAAATCCGCAAGCCTTAGCATCACGCACGACGCAAACGTCGCAATCGCCGTAGTCGCACTAAAACTCAATAAACCGCGCTCGAAGTAACGAAGCGAAGCGGCGCGGCAGCAAGAACTCCGCGTAAATTCTGCATAAATTTTGCGCGACGAAATATGTGCTATATAGCAACAGACTTTGCCTATCTCAAATTTTATATTTGCCGACTTAAAATTCTAATTCATGGATGAAATTTTAGAGCACAAAATTTACCGCAACGAAATTTTGAAATTTCACCGCGCCGCAGAATTTTGCTTTAAATTTAAGACATGGAATTTTATAGCGGCGAGGCGGCATAGACTCAAAAGGTAAAATTTCAGCCTGGAATTTAGCGGCAAAAGTATAGACTTTCTATTAAAATTTCACGGCGAAATCGCGCTTTGAAATTTAAAACGGATGCGAAGTCTGCTCCGCCCAATCTATCGCATCATCAAGGATTAAACGGAAGTTCTTGAGCCAATGAAACACGCGCCGCGGCGGCATCTGTTCGTCACACCCATCTCAAGCAAGAGCTTTTGTGCCGTATCTATGTCGAATATAATACCGCAGATAGCGCGGCGTTCTCTATTGCTATGTGCAAAAAGAGGGAGGCGGGCTTGCGTAGCTACATTTACCGCTTAGTCTGCCGCTAGCTTGAACATGCACAGATAAGCGGCGTGCCCACAGCAGCGAGCGATTAAAATTTACACGGCGAAATTTAAAGATGAAATTCCGCGGGCCGTAAATTTAGCGCTAAATTTTAAAATTTCACGGCGGCGCAAATTTTAAAATTTCATACAGGGCGGATTTAAAATTTTAAGCCGCGAGCTTACGGGGCTAAATTTAGCCGCCAAGAAGTTTGCAAGTCTCTGCAAAGTGGAATTTTATCGCAGCGCGACGCCGCAAAATTTTCAATTACTCGTATTTGGACGGCAGATTTACGCGGCTTACGTTTTCGCACGAAGTATAAATTTCCAATAGTCTATATTTTAGCCGCTTTAAGACTGCGCCCAAAGTCGCCCCGTATTTAGAGCCGCGTAAATTTTAATCGCCCGCGCCAAGATACGATTAAATTTAAAGCGCAAAGTGCGGTCGCAACGCCAGCTTACGTCAAAACGTCTAAAACTACGACTAAAATTCCAAGCCGCGATCGAATTTTAGCGCGATAAAGGCGGATTATTCCGCCTTTTTTAGATTATCGGCGAGCAAAAACGCAAGCTCTAGCGCCTGATCTG
>NZ_CALHHX010000019.1 GCF_938030685.1 uncultured Campylobacter sp.
TCTGCGGCATCGGCATGAACCTACTCGGCGCGCCCGAATATGCGGGAATTTTAGATATAAAAATCAGCGCAAAAGACGCTATAGAGGGCTTTTTTGCGCTATATGAAAATAAAATCTCGTGGAAGCAAATTTTTAGAAATTTTTCGTTACAATTCCAAAAATCGCAAAAATTTAGCGTTCATCTAGGCGGCGAAAAAATTTCACTCGCGCAGGCTAAACTTTGCGAAGACGGATCGATCATAATAAACGAAGAAAGGGTTTATGCTTTAAGATGAGTGAAGTAATTACGATAGCAAATCAAAAAGGCGGCGTCGGCAAGACGACGACCGCGGTTAATCTCGCTGCGTCGCTAGCGATAAAGAAAAAGCGGGTCCTACTGATCGACGTAGACCCTCAGGCGAACGCTACGACTGGGCTTGGCTTTAACCGCAGCGACTTTGAATTTAACATTTATCACGTCCTAACGGGGCGTAAGAGCATGTCCGAAGTGATCCAAAAGACCGAACTTGAGTTCATGGATCTAGTACCGTCAAATATCGGACTTGTAGGCATCGAGCGCGAAGTAAGTGAAGAGAAAGACTTCAAACTAATGCTAAAAAATAAAATTTCCGAGGTTAAGGATAGATACGATTTCATCATCATCGATTCGCCGCCGACGCTCGGTAGCATTACGGTAAATGCCTTGGTCGCAAGTGATAGCGTCATCATCCCGATTCAGTGCGAATTCTATGCACTTGAAGGCGTCGCGCTGATCCTAAATACCGTAAAAGTCGTCAAGCAAACGCTCAATAAAAATTTAAAAATTCGCGGATTTTTGCCTACGATGTACAGCTTGCAAAACAATCTAGCCAAAGAAACGGTCGCGAATTTACGCGAGTATTTTGATGATAAGCTCTTTCGTATCGGCAAGAGTGATGATCTAGTCATCATCCCGCGCAATATTAAGCTAGCCGAAAGCCCAAGTTTTGGCAAGCCGGTGGTTTTATACGATATAAAATCTGCTGGCTCCATTGCCTATCAAGACCTCGCTAAATCCATAATGGAGCAAAAATGGGCAAGGTAAAAAGAGCACTCGGTCGCGGGCTCGGTGCGATTTTAGACGACGTAGAAAGCTCCTATAACAGGGAGCTAGAAAGCGGAAATGCCGATAGCTTAGTTATCGAAATCGATGTCGATAAAATCGAGCCAAATCCATATCAACCGCGGCAGAGCTTCGATGAAGAAGCGCTTAGGCAGCTGAGCGAAAGCATCGCCCGTCACGGGCTTATTCAGCCTATCATCGTTATTCAAAAAGATGATTCTTACGTCCTTATCGCCGGCGAGCGGCGCCTAAGAGCGACGAAGCTTTTGGGCGAGAGTAAAATCAAAGCCGTAGTCGCGGACATAAAATCTCAAAATTTAAGAGAGCTTGCCCTCATCGAAAATATCCAGCGCGAGGATCTAAATCCTATCGAGCTTGCTAAGTCCTATAAAGAGCTCATCGGCGAATATAGGATCACGCAAGAGGAGTTAGCCGACATCATCAAAAAGTCCCGCACGCAGATTACCAACACGCTAAGACTTTTAAATTTATGCTCCGAAGTGCAAGACGCCATAAGCGCAGATAAAATTTCGCAAGGGCACGCCAAGATAATGGTTGGACTTGAAAAAGAGGATCAAATTTTAGCTCTAAACACCATTTTAGGACAGCGCCTAAGCGTAAGAGATACCGAAAATTTAGTAAAAAAGCTCAAAGATAAAACCGTTCCGAAAGAGAAAAAGTCCGGTGCGGAATTTCAAAGCTTCAAGCCCGAGCTTTTAAAGCTAAAGGCCAAGCTTGATCAATTTGGTAAAATAAGTATCAAAGAGCGTAAAATTTCGATCGAATTTAGCGAAATTTTACAAATTTCCGAGTTTTTAAAGAAAATCGGATGATTTTTTATAGTGTATTTTAATTTTTCATATTGTAAAATACGCGTTTTGTTTAAAACTAACCTGGAGGAGGTGCGATGCTAGACGTAAGTTTGACCGCCATGATAACGACCATCGTCGTATTTTTAGCTTTGATTTACTTCTTAAATATCAAGCTTTATAGACCGCTACTTTTGCATATGGAAAAGCGAGAAGCTATTATTAAAGAGGATGAGGCAAATGCGATGAAAAACGCACAGGATGCAGATGCCGATAAAGCAGAGATCGTAAGGATCATGGATGCTGCGAAGTTGCAAGCTGTTAAAATAAAGCAAGAGGCGATGGATAGTGCGAAGCAGGCTGCCGCTAGAGAAATAGCCGAGAAAAAAGCCGCGATGGAGGAGGATTTTGATCAATTCTTAGGCGGTTTGGATGAGCAAAAGCGCAACCTAAAAAATGATTTGCAAGCCAAAATTCCGGAATTTAAAAATGCTCTAAGTAGCGCTGTGGCTAAAGTATGAGGATTTCAGTATGAAAAAATATCTATTTTTATTTATAATTCCCGCGCTTGTTTTAGCAAGCGGTGGGCACGATGGAGTCAAAGACTACGACGTGCTGTGGCGAAGCATAAATTTCATTTTGTTTTTCGGAATTTTGTTTTATCTTTTAAAAGGTCCCGCAAAAGCAGCATATCAAGGTAGAATCAACGGCATCGCATCTAGACTTGAGGCTAATCAAAAAATTTTAAAAGAGTCTGCAGCTCACAAAGAGCAAGCTAAAAAAGATCTGCAAGATGCTAAGGTTCAAGGCGCAGCTTTAATCGAAACCGCTAAAAAAGAGATTGTGTTCGCTGCCGAAAAGATAAAAAATGCGACCGAGCAAGAGATTGCGAATTTGCAAAAATCTTTCGACGAGCAGAAGAGCTTTGAGGCGCGCAAGATCAAAAAAGAGGTCGTAAGCAAGATACTGGATGACGTTTTTGCATCGGATGACATTAAATTCGGTCAAGACAAACTGGTCAAAATCGTAGAGAAAAAGGTCGGATGATGATAAATAACACCTCAAAAAGATATGTAAACGCCCTGATACTGAGCTATAAAAAAGATGAACTAGGCTCTGTTTTGCAGACGCTCGAGAGCGTCGCGAGCGCATTTAGAATTCCAAAATTCCAAGATATTGTGAAATCTCCGACGCTAAAAGAGGAATCCAAAGTGGAACTTATTGCGTCGTTTATAAAAAATCCAAGCGAAAAAATCGTAAATTTTATTAAACTTTTAGCTAAAAATAGGCGTATTGCGCTAATTCCACAGATAGTCGAGGAACTGCGCAAGAATATTGCGGCGCTGGATAATAAATACTTAGGTAAAATTTATTCCGCTACCGAAATAGACGCCGCAAAAATAAAAGAGCTAGAGGCTAAAATTTCAAAGAAATTTAATGCAGATATTACTCTGCAACCCGTTAAAAGCGAGCTTGAAGGCATTAAGATCGAAGTCGAGGATCTTGGATTTGAGATTAGTTTTTCAGTTGATAGATTGAAACAAAAAATGAGCGAATATATTTTAAAAGCAATTTAAAGGAGTAAAGCGTGGGTGCGAAAATTAAGGCAGACGAAATTAGCAGCATAATCAAAGAGCGAATCGAAAATTTCGATCTTAGCGTTGATATCGAAGAAACCGGTAAGGTCATTTCGGTCGCAGACGGCGTTGCTAATGTTTACGGCTTAAAAAACGTAATGGCTAACGAGATGGTCGAATTCGAAAACGGAGCTCGTGGTATCGCGTTAAATTTAGAGGAGAGCAGTGTCGGCATCGTTATTTTAGGCGATACTAGTGGTATTAACGAGGGAAGCAGCGTAAAAAGACTGGGCAAGCTGCTTCGCGTGCCGGTGGGCGATGCTATGATTGGACGCGTGGTAAACGCTCTAGGCGAGCCGATCGACGGCAAAGGCGCGATAGAGACCAGCGATACTAGATTCGTCGAGGAAAAGGCCAAAGGCATCATGGCTCGCAAATCCGTCCATGAGCCGCTTCAGACCGGCCTTAAGGCGATTGACGCGCTAGTGCCGATCGGCCGCGGACAGCGCGAGCTCATCATTGGCGACCGCCAAACAGGAAAAACCACCGTTGCTGTTGATACCATCATCAATCAAAAGGGCCAGGATGTCATTTGCATATACGTAGCAATCGGCCAGAAGCAATCTACCGTCGCACAAGTCGTTAAAAAGCTTGAAGAATACGGCGCGATGGATTATACGATCGTAGTTGCGGCGGGTGCTAGCGAGGCGGCTGCGCTTCAGTATTTGGCACCGTATTCGGGCTGCACCATGGGTGAGTATTTCAGAGATAACTCCCGCCACGCGCTTATCATCTACGATGATCTTAGCAAGCATGCGGTCGCATATCGCGAGATGTCGCTTATCTTGCGCCGTCCGCCGGGACGTGAGGCGTATCCTGGCGATGTATTCTACCTACACTCTCGTTTGCTTGAGCGCGCTAGCAAACTAAGCGATGCACTCGGTGCAGGCAGCCTAACGGCGCTTCCTATTATCGAGACGCAAGCAGGTGATGTTTCGGCATATATCCCTACAAATGTCATCTCTATCACTGACGGTCAAATTTTCCTAGAATCTGGTCTATTTAACTCTGGAATTCGTCCTGCGATCAATGTGGGTCTTTCAGTTAGCCGCGTCGGTGGTTCCGCGCAGATTAAAGCGATCAAAAAGGTCTCGGGAACCTTACGCCTAGATCTTGCCCAGTATCGCGAACTTCAGGCATTTGCACAGTTTGCGAGCGATCTGGACGAGAGCAGTCGTAAGCAGCTGGATCGCGGACAAAGAATGGTCGAAATTTTAAAACAGCCTCCTTATTCGCCGCTTCCGGTCGAAAATCAAGTGGTCATCATCTTTGCAGGAAGCCGCGGATTTTTAGACGACGTGCCTACGAGCTCTATTGGCAAATTTGAAGCTGAGCTATATCCATATATCGAGGCGAAATACCCTGAAATTTTTGAAGAGATCAGAAGCAAAAAGACCATCGAGAAGGATTTGGAAGAAAATTTAATCAAGGCTCTAAATGACTTTAAAGCGACCTTTGCCGCTTAAGAAGGCTAAATTATGGCAAATTTAAAGGATATAAAACTTCAAATCAAAAGCGTCAGAAATACGGAGAAGACTACCAAAGCTATGAAGCTGGTCTCCAACGTTAAGCTTAAAAACACAAAAGAAGCGGCGATGCGCTCGCGAGCTTATGCGGTGAAGATTAACGAGGTCTTGGGTGAAATTTCTGCGCGCGTTAAAAATTACGTAGGCAATAATTCGGGCAACGACGAAAAACTTAGAATTTTTGATACCACGCGGGAAGTAAAGGTGGTTGATCTGCTGTTTATCACCGCAGATAAAGGACTTTGCGGCGGTTTTAATATCAATACCATCAAAAAGATCAAAGCTTTGATCGAGGAGCTTAAAGCTAAAAAGATCAAGGTTCGCCTTCGCGCCGTCGGCAAAAAGGGGATAGAGTATTTTGATTTTCAAGGCATTGAGCTTTTGGAGCGATATATCGGCGTGAGCTCATCTCCATCGTCCGAGAAAGCTAACGAGATCGTCCAAGCCGCAGTTAAGGATTTTAACGAAGGTAAAACTGACGAAGTTATACTTATCCATAACGGCTATTTGAATATGATTACCCAAGAGATGCGGGTAAATACGTTGGTGCCGATCGGTGAGCCTGCAATTAGTGAGGATACTTTAAAAACATCTACATTGGAAGTAGAGGTTGAAAGCCCTGAGGACGAAGAAACATTGATGTTAAATTTAATCCAGAGCTATCTAAGCTACAGCATGTATTATGCGCTTATTGACTCTTTGGCGGCGGAGCATTGCTCGAGAATGAACGCTATGGAGAATGCGACAAACAACGCTAAGGAGCGCGTATCGCAGTTAAATTTAGCATATAACAAAGCCAGACAAGGCTCTATCACGACTGAGCTTATCGAGATCATAAGCGGCGTCGAATCAATGAAATGAAAGGAAAATGGATGAAAGGAATAATTTCTCAGGTAATGGGTCCCGTGGTCGATGTCGATTTCAAGGACTACTTACCAAAGATTAATGAAGCTATCGAAGTTAAATTTGACGTCGAAGGCGCTCATCGCAGGCTGATCCTAGAGGTAGCCGCGCACCTTGGAGACAATCGCGTCCGCACGATCGCTATGGATATGAGCGATGGACTTAGGCGAGGGCTTGAGGCTACGGCTCTTGGCGCGCCTATTACGGTGCCTGTGGGCGAGAAGGTTTTGGGCAGAATTTTTAACGTCACAGGCGATCTGATCGACGAAGGCGAGGATGAAAAATTTGAAACCCGCTGGTCTATTCACAGAGATCCGCCTAGCTTTGAAAATCAAAGCACGAAGAGTGAAATTTTTGAAACCGGCATTAAGGTAGTCGATCTGCTAGCCCCTTACGCAAAGGGCGGCAAGGTAGGATTATTCGGCGGTGCTGGCGTCGGCAAGACCGTCATCATCATGGAGCTGATTCACAACGTCGCTTTCAAACACAGCGGTTACTCCGTATTTGCGGGCGTTGGCGAGCGAACGAGAGAGGGAAACGACCTTTATAACGAGATGAAAGAATCGGGCGTTTTGGATAAAGTCGCCTTGACCTACGGTCAGATGAATGAGCCGCCGGGGGCGAGAAATCGCATTGCGCTAACCGGTCTTACGATGGCCGAGTATTTCCGCGACGAGCTAGGACTTGACGTTTTGATGTTTATCGATAATATCTTCCGTTTCTCGCAGTCGGGCTCAGAGATGTCCGCGCTTTTAGGACGAATTCCGTCCGCGGTCGGTTATCAGCCTACGCTTGCTAGCGAAATGGGTAAATTACAAGAGCGCATTACTTCTACTAAGAAGGGTTCTATCACCTCCGTTCAGGCCGTTTACGTACCCGCGGACGACCTTACTGACCCTGCGCCGGCGACCGTTTTCGCGCACCTTGATGCGACGACCGTTTTAAACAGAGCGATTGCTGAAAAAGGAATTTATCCTGCCGTCGATCCGCTTGATTCGACCTCAAGAATGCTCGATCCGCAAATCATCGGCGAGGAGCATTACAAGGTCGCTCGCGGCGTCCAAGCGGTGCTTCAGAAATATAAAGATTTGCAAGACATTATCGCGATTTTGGGTATGGACGAGCTTAGCGAAGAGGATAAGCTCGTAGTCGAGCGCGCTAGAAAGATCGAGCGCTATCTATCTCAGCCGTTTTTCGTAGCCGAGGTATTTACCGGAAGTCCGGGCAAATATATCTCGCTAGAGGAAACTATCGCTGGCTTTAAGGGAATTTTAGAGGGTAAATACGACGATCTGCCGGAGAATGCCTTTTACATGGTAGGAAACATCGACGAGGTAGTAGCAAAAGCTGAAAAGATGAAAGCATAGGAATTTTAAGATGAAAGAATTTTTGCTTTTAGATATCGTTACGCCCGAAGGGATGGTCTTTTCGGGCGAAGTCAAATCCGTCCAACTCCCCGGCATTACTGGCGAAATGGGTATTTTGCCAGGGCATGCGAGCTTGCTAACGGGACTTAAAGACAAAAGCGAAGGTGGAGTCGTTGAGATCGTAGATAAAGATGGCAAAAAGCAGCTCGTTTTGGTAAACGATGGATTTTTGGAAGTTACCGAAGAAAAAACTACTATCCTAGCCACTCAAGCCGTAGCTATCGGAGGTGATAGCGAAAGCGCCGTAGCGAAGTCTTTGCAGCGCGCCAAAGATATGCTTGCGTCCATTAGCTCCGATGCGGCAAATTCCGCAGCAATCATGGCTAGAGTAGACGAATTCGCAAGGCAAAGTTAAATATGCTAGATCTAATTTTAAGTTATTTTACGAGAAGTACGTTTATTACGATATTCGTGCTTTCTTGGTTATCCATCTATTTTATCGTCACTTTTACGATTTTGATCTCCAGATTTGTAGGGCTTAGTGCGTGGCAACACCGCGAAGCAAAGGCGCTCGAATCCTTGCTGATGGGTGGTAGAATTTCGCTTTCGGGCTCTATTTTTCAAAAAGTAAATACCGATAAAATTTCAAAAGAAGCCCTGGAAATTTATAAAGGCAAAGCCGAACGTGACTCCACTAGCGGACTTACTTGGCTATCTATCGTCGCCTCCACTTCGCCGTTTATCGGGCTATTTGGTACGGTCGTTAGCATACTTCACACATTTTCCAAGCTTGGCGGCGGAAATTCCGGCATCGATACTATTGCTCCTGCGATCAGTGAGGCGCTAGTTGCCACAGGATGTGGAATTTTTGTAGCGATCCCCGCATACACCTTCAGCTTACTTATAAAACGCAAAGCATACGAAGTTATGAGCATTATAAATCGTACAGCGGATATTTTGCTATTTAAAGCAAATACTGGAAAAGCTATTTAATGTATAATTTCGACGAAAATCCAGAGTTAAATATCACTCCGCTCGTCGATATTATGCTTGTTTTGCTAGCGATTTTAATGGTCGCGCAAACGGCGATTATCTACGATGAAAAGATCGAACTACCTAGTGGCTCAAAAGCACAGGTTTCGGAAAATACCGCGGAATTCTTGCTTGTGCGTATCGGCGAAGATCGCAAGGTTTATATCGACAAAAGCTCGATGAGCCTAGCTGAATTCCCGGATAATCTCGTGCTGCTTAAAGGCACTGGCAAGTATAGCTTGGAAAAACCCGTCTATATCCAAGCCGATAAGAGACTCGTTTATGACGATGTAATGTTTGTCTTAAAGAGCTTAAAACAAGCGGGTTTTACTAAAGTCGCGCTTCAAACAAATGGCTAATTATTCAAATTTTACGGGGGTTAAATACGATAATTTTAAATCGTTTTTAATCGCCCTTTTTGCCTATCTGCTGGTGATTTTCGTTCTTTTATATCAAATTTCAAAGCCGCAGGAAAAATTTAAAAAATATACCGACAATCCCAACGATTATATGGATGTTACTTTTGATTTCGAAATAGATGATAAACTTCCGTCCGCGCCTGAAATCGCTAAAGAAACGAAGCAGGGCGAGTTTGAAAATAAGAATATTAAGGACGTGCCGGAGGATAAAATTAAGACTACGGCGCAAGTAGTTCCGCCGCCTCCGGTGCAGGCAAAGCCGAAAGAGCCCGAAAAGCCGAAGGAAGAGCCAAAACCGGAACCTAAAAAGGACGAGCCTAAAGCTGAGCCCAAAAAAGAGGAGCCCAAGCCTGAGCCTAAGTTGGAAGATAAACCTTCCGAAAAAGTAGTAGAGAAAAAAGAGGAAACTAAGCCGGAGCCAAAAAAAGAGGAAAAACCGAGCTTGAGCGATCTTTTTAACGGCGTTAATATACCAAAAGTAGAGGAAAGCGCCAAGGCTAGCGATGCGGTTCAGAGCAATAAAAAATCCGATAAAGAAACCGCCACCTCTAGTGCTAAGGATAAAGCGGCATCTAAAAATGCTGTCGTCAAATCCGATAAGCTTGGCGGCAGGACGCAAAGGACGGG
>NZ_CALHHX010000020.1 GCF_938030685.1 uncultured Campylobacter sp.
CTGCTTACGCTCATTTGTGATCGTAAAGGTCGCAAGCACCATATCTACTTTATTTTCTTCCAACGTTTTTAAACGCTCACTAGCCTTTACGGGTACGAATTCTACCTTGCCCGCCTTGCCACCGAATATATCTTTTGATAGCGCCTCGGCTAGGGTCACCTCAAATCCTTGAAATTTGCCGTCTTCAAATTTACTAAAAGGCGGTTGCGCCTCAAATACGCCTACGCGCACACTGCCCGATTGCCTAATCTCAGATAGGGTATTTGCCACTACACTACTTGTAAATAGCAATAAAATTCCCAAAATTATCTTTTTCATATCGTTCCTTTAATTACAATGATTAGCCTAGCCACGCATCTGCGTCGCTTCGGCAAGCCCTCTTAAGCCGGTCGTATATTATTCGCTCACTTCTCCTTTCGACATTTTTTAAAATTTCTTTACTTTGAAATTTTGCGGCGCATTTTACGCAAATTTCATTTAAAATACATTTAATTTGCGCCGTGATTCAGATCCCAATCGATCTCTCCTAGACCGTGCGCGCGCAGATATTCGTTGCATCTGCTAAAATGCTTGCAGCCGAAAAACGCTCCTCCTGCAAGCGGACTGGGATGAGCGGCGGTTAAAATGAGATGCCTCTGCGCATCTATCAGCGCAGATTTTGCTTTGGCAAAATTTCCCCACAGCATAAAGACTAAATTTTGCCGCTTCGCGCTTAAAATTTTAATCACGGCGTCGGTGAAAGCTTGCCAGCCGAAGCCGCTGTGCGAGTTCGCGCGGTTCGCGCCCACACTAAGGCTCGCATTAAGTAGCAGCACGCCCTGCTTCGCCCAGTAGCTCAGATCACCGCTAGCAGGCTCGCTGATACCCAGATCGCTTTTAATCTCTTTGTAGATATTTACGAGGCTGGGCGGAATTCGTACGCCGCGCGGCACTGAAAAGCTAAGCCCCATCGCTTGATGTGCGCCGTGGTAGGGATCCTGCCCCAAAATCACCGCGCGCACCCGCTCAAACGGAGTGAGATTAAAGGCATTAAAGATCAAATTTCCCGGCGGATAGACGATCTCGCGCGCCTTTGCGGCGAGCAGATTTTCTTTGATCTTCGCAAAATACTCGCTTAAAAATTCCTCCCTCAGCGCCTCTTTCCAGCCGCTCTCAATCCTCACGTCGTCTAAATTTATCTGCATGCTAGCCCTTTAAGCTTTAATGAATTAACGCCCTAATTTTACAATAAATTTTAAAAATAGTCTCGCTCGCACGCGCCACTGCAATCAAAGGCAAATCGCCCGCGCTCTCTCGCCGCCAATCGATCCCACCGATCTATAGGCGCAGCTACACGATCACGATTAAAAGCGCCATAAACAGCAGCAGGGCGATCGTCTTTTTATTATCGTTAAGCAGGCTGCGGATAAAAAGCAAACAAAATCGCGTAGGCAAAAAGCGCTATTGCGAACTCCCACGGGTTGTTTTCTCTGAATTTTAACCTATAAGCGACCCGAAAGCTATATGCGAAAGCAGCGATAAAATTTGAGCCGGTTTCATGCTGTCTTTGTGATCTCCTATTTTATGTAAAACCCATTATATCGTTATTTTATCTACTTCGATAAACGTCCGTAAGACTAAAGTCCAATCTTTCAAATCTTTAAATTTTATCCTAAAGGCTTTTAAATTTAGTTCGCAACGTTATATTAAATCGGTCGTAAGTAAATTTAGCGCACACTATTAATACCCCATTTTATTTATTTGAATTATATTAAGTTCCGGATAAAAAATAACCTCGTGATCATAATCGCTCGGTTGTCCCGATTCGTGCTCTTTTTTGTGCCATATTCGCCTTTTATCGTTCACTATTGCCGTTATATTTAAATTTTTGATTGAACCATATATCAAATACTCCCGACTGCCAGCATAATGATAGGACGGCATCGCCCACGATAGTTTAAATTCATGCAAATTTGTAGTTTCAGCTATACAGTCGGACTCGGAAACAAACTCGTAGCCCTCTTGCAACATTTTTTGTTGCGTCAAAGTAAAGGGCTTATCCGCCTTTATAAAATGCGCGTAACAGATGCAAGTCTGTATTTTTTCACTACACGATAAAGGAGGACTTTTTTTGCGATAAATGAGCAAAGTTTCTCCCTTCGTATTTGTTAAGGCTTCAAATTTAGCCAAATTTTTATTTTCTATATATGAAAAATCCGTATTAAGGGGTGAAAATAGAAAGGCTATAAATAAAACAAACAATATCAATGCCGCAAACGGTAATATCAATGCTGCGAGTATTACAATCTTGATGGCTTTCCACAATGTTTTTAATATCTTTACTGCTTGCATTAAGATTTACCTCCTCTCTATTTTAAAATTTACTGCGGTATTTATAAACCGCACCGCCGATCTTAGCAGCTTTAAAATTTCATCTCGCAAGCTTGCCTCTAAGGCCGTAATACGGATAATCCATCGCCGCGGCGGCGGCCTCTCGCGCAGAGGCGCCTGCAAATTTCTCGATCACGCAAAGACCAAGCTCTATGGAGCTGCTTACGCCGCCTGCGGTGATGATCTCGCCTCCTTCTGGCAGGCTTTCGCGCACTAGCCGCTCGTGCACCACGTCCGCGCAGTAAGGCGCCAGCAGATCGTAGCAAAACGGATGCGTGGTCGCGCGCCTACCTCGCAAAAACCCCGCCGCGCCCAGAAGCAGCGAACCGGTGCAAACGCTAAACTTATACTTCGCATCGCGCGCGGTCGCGAGCCACGAGATGAAGC
>NZ_CALHHX010000021.1 GCF_938030685.1 uncultured Campylobacter sp.
GCTTTAAATTTAAACGAGCGCCAGCTTCAGCACCTCTTCGATCCGATCTACCGGCGTTATTTTCAGATCGTTTTTGACCTCGTCCGGGATCTCCGCCAGGTCGCGCTCATAGTTTTTGCGCGGGATCAGCACTTCGGCGATTTTGGCTTTGTGCGCAGCGATGAGCTTCTCCTTAAGCCCGCCGATCGGCAGCACCTTGCCGCTTAGCGTGATCTCGCCCGTCATCGCCAGATCGGCGCGCACCTTACGCTCGCTTAAAATCGACGCGATCGCCGTGCTCATCGTGATGCCCGCGCTCGGTCCGTCCTTGGGCGTCGCGCCCTCGGGCACGTGAATGTGAAGGTCGAATTTGTTATAAATCTGCTCTGAGCTTTCGGAATTCTCCTCCGCGCCTAAATTTCGCGCCGCCGCAGGGCTTTTAGACACCGCGCCGCTATTTGCGCGCAATGCGGAGTTTTTGCCGGCGCGTGAGGCTTTTGCCGCGCCCGCCTCCGCGTCTTGAGCGGCTTTGAGCTTGCCCTCGTCGATAAGCACCTTTACGACGCTAAAGGCGATCTGCGCGGATTCTTTCATCACGTCGCCGAGCTGGCCCGTGATCGTCATCGCGCCCTTGCCTTTGATCTTGACCGCTTCGATCTTGAGCACGTCGCCGCCTACCGCAGTCCACGCAAGCCCGTTTACGATGCCGATTTGATCGCACTTTTCGACCTCGTCGATCTCGAAAACCTTTTTATTTAGAAATTCGCTTAAATTTTTCGTCGTAACGACGATTTTTTTAAACTCTTTGTCTTTTAAAATTTTAACCGCGACCTTGCGGAAGATCGCAGCGATTTGGCGACGTAGGTTTCGCACGCCGCTTTCGCGCGTGTACTCTTCGATGATCTCGGCAAGGGCTGCGGGGTTGATCGCTACGTCGGCGGCTTTGAGCCCGTGGCGCTGCAGCTCCTGAGGGATCAGATAGTCCTTGGCGATCTGAAATTTCTCCTGCGGCGTGTATGAGCTAAGCTCGATAAACTCCATCCTATCGCGCAGCGGCGCAGGTATGAGAGATACGTCGTTCGCCGTGGCGATAAAGATAATCTTGCTAAGATCGATGTTGAAATTTAGATAGTAATCCCTAAAGCTCGAGTTTTGCTCGGGATCTAAAATTTCAAGCAGAACTGCGGTCGGATCGCCCTTGTATGAGCTTGAAATTTTATCGATCTCATCAAGCACGATGACGGGGTTCATCTGATTTGCCTCGATGAG
>NZ_CALHHX010000022.1 GCF_938030685.1 uncultured Campylobacter sp.
ATTTAAGACAAAATTTATATAAATTCCAGCTCTTAAATCCGCCGCAATAAATCTAATCTGCTCGCAAATCGCGTAAATTAATAGCTTTTTACTTGAATAGGCTCCGATAGCATTTTAGGGACGCCCGGTAATCCATACGCTCCCCGGCAGATATTATTTTCGGCATCGGGACCTTTTGCGATGGTGATCGTTTTATTTTCGCCGTCCACGCTGATTAGGAAGCATTTATCTCCCTTTGTGCTTTTAAGATATGCGGAATTCGCTCCGTTGGACTCTAGCGGAACATTCGTCATAACCGAAAAATCGGATGCGAATTTGCCTTGAGAGATATAGTAGGCGTCCAGATCGTATTTAACGGTAATTAAATTTGTTGCCAACTTAGAGATCTCCGCATCATCTCTAGTAGTCAGCCCCGGTTCCGCAATCGCTACTGCAGGCAAGGCAATCGCTACGATACAAACCGTAGCTACCATCATCGCTACGGATACTTTTTGGGGCGTTACGTCATATTCACAGTTTTGTAGCGACTTTGCGGCGACGGCAAGCGAGCTTTTATTTTTGCACGCCATGTCGTTGGTGAAGGGCAAAAACAGAAATTTGCCGTATTCTATAAGACCTAATCCCGCAGGAGCGGTCCGACTAAAACGGTTAAGGATTGAACCCGACAAATAAGTTAAAATAGCCAAGATCCAACCGCCCAGAAAAAACCAAATAATGTTGCCTAAAATACGCATATTTTACCTCTTTATAAATTTATGCAAATCAAGCGATCCGCCCGTTACAGACGTTGCACAGCCTACCATTGCTTTTGCGGCGTATTTGATGCGACCTGCACGCTATGTCGCACAAAACGAGTCTTGTACGCGCAAAATTTCCCATGCGCAAAACAACTGCGAAATGATAAGGGATGGGGTTTAACGATTGGCAACAAACGCTTTTCATCGATAAAATTTTAGTACGCAAATGACTGCGGCAAGGGTGTTTAAAAAATTTAAATTTATTTTAAAAAAATATTAGAAATTCTAAAATTTCGACGCAGAAATTTAAAAAATTTCATAAATTTAATTAAATTTGCGGATCAAAATTTTAAAATTTTTACGGTACGGCGAAGCGAATTCTTAAAATTTTGCTATGGCTTTTAGCACAAAATCTTCCCGATAAGGACACAAAACAGAAATTCCAAATCAAATTTTTTCGACGTGAAGCGCTTCCTTAATTATGAATTTAAAATTTTACACGTGAAATTCCCGCGCTACACAGTGAGGCGTATTTCTGCCAAGATAAAAGTTCGCAAGCAAAATTCCAACCTCGCAAACCCAAAAGCATACGACAATTACTTCTTGAAATTCTAGCACCGCTTGTCCGCCGGACAAATATCGCGTTACTTTACAAAATTTCAGCCTCACGATACAAGCTCCCCGCGCTGCGAGCACGCCTCGTGCTCTCGCCATAGCCGCGATCTGTCCGCATGCCGCTATGGCGTCTCGCCACCGTCTTGGTCTTGGAGCGCGCTCGCTTCGCTCTTCGTCGCAATCGCCTCGAGACTTAAAATTTCATCGACATCCTCTAGCTGCGCTACGCCGCTTCCGGCGATGCTTCTAATGCTTGCGTGCATCGCGATCGCTCCGTCTCGCGCACGCGCTATCTGTTTTTCACGCTGTTTCCAGATGCGCTCCATCGCGTTGCGCTCCTTATTTAGGCTCTCCTGCATGCCGACGAATGCCGATACGATCGTTTTTATCTGGTTTGCAAACTCGGGCGAGGTCAGATAGTCGTAGAGCATCGCCGTTTTGCTATCTTGATTTTGACCCGATCTTTTGGCAAACGCAAGCGCCACGACGTGTTCGCGCAAGACGGCGCAAAGTCCCTTAAATTCCTCAAACGAACAGATCCAGATGCTAGCATCGCTCGACGCTTGGTGCAGCCTAGGGCTGTGAGGCGGCATCTGCTCGGTGACGATAACGCCGATCTGCGCGCCCTCGCCTATCATATCGTCTTTGAGTTTGTCGATCCATTTGGGCTCGAAGCTTTTCGTGCGCTTGCTCTCGTATAAAATTTTACCACAGCCAGCAAACTCCCTCGTATGCACCATCTGCACGCAGTCTGCGCCGCGCGCGCCCTTTTTGACCTCATCTATCTCGTCCAAAGGAAAGCTTAGCCGCAGATACTCTTGCAGCGCAAGCTCCTGCACCTCGCCCTGAAGCTGCTGCGAGCCCACTTCCGAGCGGCGCTTGAGCTCGTTTATTTGGCCGATTAGGCTTTGGATCTGCTCATCCTTTTGGCGGAATTTCAGCTCGTTTTCCTGCGAAATTTGCTTCGAAAGCCGCTCGCGCTCTTGGTTTACGCGGTTGGTTAGCTCGATCTCGGATTTAGCTTTATTCTCGGCCTCAAGCTCGCTAAATTTACGCTTTTGCGCCTCCATCTCGGCCTTTATTAAATTTAACTCGGAAATTCTTTGCGATTTTTCTTGCAGCTCCTTTTGTAAAATTTCAAATTTCGCCGCGTTTTCGCTCTCGATCTGCTGTTTCTCTTCCAATAATTTTTGAGAAGATTGTTCTATAATCATCTTAATCTGCTCATCTTTATCGCGAATCTTAAGCTGATTTTCTTCCAAAATTTCTTTTATTCTATTTGAAATTTCAAGCTCTGTTTTTGCTTTATACTCAGTCTCAAGTTCTAATTTCGCACGCTTTTCTTTATCTAACTCTGCCTTAATTAAATTTAACTCACTCACCTGTTTAGATTTTTTATCAAGCTCTTCGTTTAAAGCTTTTATCGTCGCTTGATTTTCTCTCGCAGCCCACTCTTTGCTTTCTTTAACTAATTTTTCGCGCTCTGCACTAATACCCAAATTTATACCCGCTTGTATTTTCTCATTAACGGCATTTTCGCGTGCTTTCAAGGCATTGTCCGCCTTAATATATGCTAAGCGCTTTTCGTTTAACTCGGTTTCAAATGCTTGCCGATCGACTAACTTTTGCTTCTCAAATTCTTCTTTTTTGCGCTTATAATCCATCTCTAAACGAGCGCGTATTTCATGCTCCATAACATTGTCTATATCGATCTGCGAGCCGCAGTGCGGGCACTTTACGTTAGCCATCTTTGCCCCTTAAACTCTGCTCCTTCATCTTTTCAAATTCCTGCGAAATTTGCGCAGCATTGGGCTCATCCGCCATCTTATCGAGCACGGAGTTGTAGCGATTTACGAGCAGTATCGCAAGCGCCGAAAAGCAAAAGCCCGGCAGCAGCTCGTAAACGAGGGCCGAAAGCCCCGATAATATCCAGCAAATGACCGTAATACCGCCTACTAGCATACCCACTAGAGCCGAGAGCGCGCTCATCTTTTTAGAATACAGGCTGAAAAGCAGCACCGCTCCAAAGCTCGCGCCAAATCCCGCCCAAGCGTTACCCACGACGTTTAGCACCGTATCGTTTGAGCCGAACGCCAAGATCGCGGCGACTGCGGCGATGATCACGACGGCGATACGGCTGCTTAGCGTCTGCGTGCGCTCGCTCACCTCTTTTTTATAAAACGCAAAGATAAAATCCTTCGTAACCGCGCTAGCGCTTACTAAAAGCTGGCTTGAGATGGTGCTCATAATCGCCGCCAGAACCGCAGAGATTATGACGCCTAAGATAAATGGATGAAAGAAAATTTTGCCGAGCTCTAGGAAAATTTTTTCGGGATCGTCTATACTAAGGCCCTTTTGCGAAAAATAGACAAAGCCGATCAAGCCGCTAAGCATCGCGCCCGCAAGACCTAGCACCATCCACGAAATTCCGATGCGGCGCGCGCTATCAAGCTCGCGCGAGCTTCTAATCGCCATAAAGCGCACGATGATATGCGGCTGACCGAAGTATCCGAGCCCCCAAGCAAGTAGGCCCAAAACGCCCAAGAAGCTTTGATTGTAAAATAGATCAAGGTGGCTCGCGCCGTATAGCCGCACCTGCGTCAAAAAGGAGCTATCCGCAGGGATCTGCAGCGCACGGTAAGAAAACAGAGGGATCAAAATAAGCACCGCAAACATCAGCGCGCCCTGAAACGCGTCGGTGATCGCGACGGCCTTAAATCCGCCGAAAAAGGTATAAAACACGACAATTAAGATCGTAGCGACCGCGCCGTATGTAAAGCTTAGCCCGAAAAAGCTCTCAAATGTCTTGCCACCCGCGATGATGCCGCTGCTAACATAGAGCGTAAAAAATATGATGATCAAAAGCCCGGAGATGATGCGAAGCGTCTTGGTGCGGTCTTTAAAGCGGTTTTCTAAAAAATCTGGGATCGTGACGCTGTCGCTTGCTACCTCGGTGTAAATTCTAAGCCTTTTTGCAAGAAATTTATAATTGCACCACGCGCCCACGCAAAGTCCTAGAGCTATCCAGATATTGCAAATCCCCGTTGCGAACATCGCGCCCGGCACCCCCAAAAGCATCCAGCCGCTCATATCGCTAGCGCCAGCGCTAAGCGCCGTTACAAATGGGCCCAGGCGGCGATTATCGAGCAGATACTCGCTTAAGCTCGCATTCTTGTCATAATAATACCTACCTATAAAAATAAGCGCGCCGAAATATATCGCGATTGCGCAATAGGTCCAAAAGCCCATCGTTGCCTCCTTTTAAAAAAGCTAATTTTACTCTATTTCAAATAAAATTTTACTTTCGGAATTTAGCCAGATTTTAACGAAATTTTAGTATTCTTACCGTTTAAATTTTAAGAAAAAGGCGCCTTGGTTGAACGAGAAAATTTTAAAGGTCGTATTTGTTTTGACTGTAATCGCCGTGGGGCTTTATTTCACCTATCCCGAACTGAGCGAAGCGCAAAAAATTTCATACGCCAAAAGCTACGGCATCACTCTTATTTTGACCTCCGGCGGCATCGTGATCGGTATCGCGTTAGGATTTATGCTGGCATTTTTAAAATTTCTGAACAATAAATTTCTAAGCTTCATTATCGACGAATACGTAGACATCATCCGCGGAACTCCGATCGTTATCCAGCTGATGGTGTTCGTGTTTATTATCTTTGCTACGTGGAGCAATAATATCGCAGCTGCGATCTTTGCGCTGGGGCTTAATAGCTCAGCCTACGTCGCGGAGATCGTACGCAGCGGCATAAACAGCGTCGATCGCGGCCAGATGGAAGCAGCGCGTGCGATGGGTCTAGGCTACGGCACAGCGATGAAAGAGATCGTCTTTCCGCAGGCAATAAAAAACATCCTGCCTGCGCTTGCAAATGAGTTTATTAGCCTATTTAAAGAGACCTCGGTCGTAGGCCTCGTAGCAATCACCGATCTTACGTTTTTTTCAAAAAGCATGCAGGCTGCGCTTTATACCGTCCAGCCGATACTTTTTGCCGCAGTGCTTTACTATGCAAGCGTGAAATTTTTCTCGTTTTTAGTAAAAATGCTAGAAAGTAGGTTAAACCGCAATGATTGAAATATCAAATTTAACCAAATCCTACGGCAATTTATCGGTGCTAAAAGGAATTTCAAAGACCATAAATAAAGGCGATATCGTAGCAATCATCGGTCCAAGCGGCGGTGGTAAATCGACCTTTTTGCGTTGCTTAAATTTGCTTGAAATTCCAAGCGGCGGCACTATTAAAATAGACGGCGAGGATATTACCGATAAGCACACCGATATTAATAAAATTCGCCGCAAAGTTAGTATGGTGTTTCAGCATTTCAACCTCTTTGCAAATAAAAACGTGCTGGAAAATTTAACTCTAGCGCCCATAAAAGCGGGTATCTATACTAAAGAACAAGCCTTAGCAAAAGCGGAGGAGCTGCTGCAAAAGGTCGGTCTTAGTGATAAGGCCTATACTTATCCGCACAAGCTTAGCGGCGGGCAAAAGCAACGCATCGCGATCGCTAGAAGTTTGGCAGTAAATCCGGACGTGATTTTATTCGATGAGCCCACTTCGGCACTAGATCCTGAGATGATCGGCGAGGTGTTAGGTATAATGAAAGAGGTCGCCAAAGAGGGCATTACGATGCTTGTGGTAACGCACGAGATGGGCTTTGCACGCAATGTCGCGAATAGGATTTTTTTTATGGAGGGCGGCAAGATCACTGTGGACGATACGCCTAAAAACGTATTTGAAAATCCGCAAAATCCGAGATTGAAAGAATTTTTAAATAAAATTTTAAACCACTAAAGGAGAGGGAAATGAAAAAATTTATGAGATTTCTAGTTGCGAGCGCGTTGTTTTGCGGTTCGCTAGTCGCTAAAGACATCACCAAAGATACGCTTATCGTAGGCACGAACGCCGAGTATCCGCCGTTTGAGTTTGTGGATGAAAACTCCAAAGTCACCGGCTTTGATATGGATTTGGTAGCCGAGCTTGCCAAGCGCGCGGGGGTAAAATATGAAATTTTAAATATGAGCTTTGACGGGCTGATCCCTGCGATTAAAAGCGGTAAAATCGATATGATCGCCTCGGGAATGAGCGCGACGCCGGCTCGCAAAAAGGCGATCGATTTCACCAATCCTTACTACAAGGTCGAAAATTTATACGTCAAACGCAAGGATGATAGCTCGTTAAATTCAAAAGCCGACTTGCAGGGTAAGCGCCTTGCCGCGCAGCTAGGCACCATTCAAGAGCTTGCGATCAGAGATATCAAAGGTGCCGAAGTTAGCGCTACGGAGAACGTTTTTGTAGCCGTCATGTCGCTGAAAAACAAAAAGATCGATGCGCTTTGCGTGGATTCGTCCGTAGGCTACGAATATCTTAAGAAAAACGACGATCTAACCGCATTTTTTAAAGAATCCGACGGCAGTGAGGGCTTTTCGATCGCATTTGATAAGGGCAAGTATCCCGAGCTGCTAGCTAAGTTTAACGCAGCGCTTGAGGAGATGAAAAAGGACGGAAGCTACGAAAAGCTTTTGGAAAAGTATAATTTAAAATAATCCGCAAAATTTAGGCGCAAATTCTGCAATAGGAATTTGCGCCGCCTAAGAGGAATCCTATGAAAAAGATATTTTTAGCACTTGCCATTTTGCTCTGCACACAGAGCTTTGCGGAGCAAAAAGATAGATACGGCATCGCCGCGTTTGCAGGTCTTGGCGATGATGGCAGAACCTTTGTTTTTACCTTTAGAAAAGCTCAAAAAGATCGCTTCTTTCCCTGCGACTTAAAAAATTTAAACATAATCGCCGCCGGCGCTTCAAGGTGCATAACGGACGCCAAAGAGTTAAGGAAATTCGATAAAGAATATAAAAAGGCTCTCGAGTCCGTGATAAAACCAGGCAAGCGCTACTACGTAAATTTAATCAATCGCGGCAACGATGCCTATATTTGCGACGTAAGCGATCCTAAAAGTAATCTGCGATTAGACCTGGTAGCGGCGGGATTTGCCGTGCCAATAACCGACGATAGCGAACTTCTTTTAAAAGCCGCCGAGGAAGCCAAAGAGGCTAAGCGCGGAATGTATAGCGCAAAATTTTGGGATGTTACCAACTGCATCCTAAACGGCGTGCCGATGCCGAAAAAGATAGATGAGTGAAATTTACGCGCTTAGCGACGATACTTTAACGCCGCCGCAAACTATCTTTTCGCAGATAGATGAAATTTTGCGCTGCGGCGTAAAGCTCGTGCAGTATCGCAGTAAGCTCGCCGTGAGGGATAAAGCTTTAATCCGCTCTCTCATCAGCCTTTGCGAGGATTACGGCGCCAAACTCATTATCAACGACGATGCGGCGCTCGCCAAAAAGCTAGGCGCGCACGGCGTGCATATCGGAAAGGACGATGGCGAGACAGCGCAGGTGCGCGAGTTTTTAGGCGCGGATAAGATCATCGGCGTTAGCTGCTATGCTGATCTTGCTAGCGCGCAAAAGGCCGAGTCGCAGGGCGCTAGCTACGTAGCCTTCGGCTCGCTCAGGCGCGGCAAGACAAAGCCTGATGCGCCGCTTTGCCCCGATGCGCTCGTGCAAGAGGCGCGAAAATCTTTAAACCTCCCAATCGCCGTAATCGGCGGTATAAGCCTAGAAAATTTAAATGAAATTTTAGCCCTCAAGCCCGATTATATCGCAATGGTAGAGGCGATCTACAGACCCGCTTCGATTACGCAGAATTTAGCAAATTTAAAGGAAAAAATGGATGAATATATTTGACGCCGTGATTTTAGGCATCGTCGAAGGGCTGACGGAATTTCTGCCCGTAAGCTCAACCGGGCATATGATCCTAGCCGCAAAACTGATGGGCTTGCAGCAGACCGACACGCTTAAATGCTTCGAGGTCGTTATCCAGCTAGGCTCGATCTTAGCGGTCGTCGCGATGTTTTACAAGCGGCTTTTAGTTGATTTCAAGCTCTGGTGCAAACTTATCGTGGGTTTCATCCCTACCGCAGCGATAGGATTTTTACTATATAAAAGCATCAAATCGCTATTCGCGCCGCAGACCGTCGCCTACGCGCTGATCGGTTGGGGCATTATTTTTATCGCAGTCGAGCTCTTTCGCAAGGCGCGCCCGAGAGAGGACGAGCTGGAGCATCTGGATCAAATTTCATACGTTCAGGCCTTCATCATCGGGCTTTCGCAATGTTTTGCGATGGTGCCGGGCACTTCGCGCAGCGGCGCTACCATCATCGCAGGGCTTTTGTGCGGGCTAAGCAGAAACCTAGCCGCGCGCTTTAGCTTCCTACTCGCGATCCCTACGATGTTTGCGGCGACTTTTTACGACACCTATAAAAATTTAGACACCTTCGCGCAAAACTCTGACAATATCACGACCTTTCTCATAGGCGGCGCAGTAGCGTTCGTCGTGGCGCTTGCGGCGATCAAGCTATTTCTAAGCTTCGTTTCGAAGTTTGATTTCATCCCGTTTGGAATTTATAGAATTCTAATCGGCATCGTCTTTTTCATCTTCGTTCTTTAAACGCAATCATCAAAGGAATTTCATGAGCCTCGTAAAAAATATCGGCGCATTTTTAAAAGACAGATTTAGCCTCCTATCGGTATTCGGCGGCGCGGTGCTAAACGCATACACGCTAGTTTTGGTATTAAATTTAGCGCTCGGGTTGCTTCTTATCGCACGCGGCGGCGAGCTGCTCTCTGCGCAGGCACTGTTTTTCGTGGCGTCTGCGATCTGCGGCGTGACAATACTTTTTTTCGCGCTTTACGCGCTTAGCTTTTACAGCGCCAGGCTATATAAAATTCTCGCCTTTGCGCTTCTGGCGATAAACGTAATCTTTGCGATCGCTCAGATTTTTTTGATCTTTAGCTTGGAGCTTACCTACTCGCACGGCACGCTGGACGCGCTGGTGCAAACGACACCCAAGGAAGCCTTCGAGTTCGCGCATGCGTTTTTAAATTTCAAGCTTATCGCGGCTTTTTTGGCGCTTTTAATTTTCGTCATCACCGCTCTTAGGCTTAGAGTGAGCGAGCGAGTGCGAATGAAGCTGTGCCGCGCGATAAAGCTAGCCTTTTTGCTTAGCTTGCTCGTTTTTATCGCGCATGCGGCGTTTAAAAGCTACGTAGCCAAAAGCTCGAAAATGCGCGCCAGCATCATAATCGCGCTAAATAAAATTCCGATTTACAATTTTGCTTTCGTTACAAAGGATTATTTCGGCGCCGATTTTAAAAGCGTGCGCGAGCTGCAAGCCGGGTACCAAAGCATTTACGCCTCGCATTCGCATAAAACCGCGCCAAACCGCATCTCAAACGTCGTTTTTATTATCGGAGAGAGCCTGCAGCGAAATTTCATGAGCCTATACGGCTACTATCTGCCCACCACGCCGAACTTTCAAGCGCTTGAGCGAAGCGGAAATTTAATCGCCTTTAGCGATGTTGTCTCGCCGGGCGCTAAGACCAACGACGTATTAAAATACGTGCTAAATTTCGGAAATTACGAGAGCGAAAAACAGCGCCCGTGGAGCGCCAACCTCGACATCGTAAATCTCGCGCGGCTGGCAAACTACGAGACCTTTTGGATCAGCAACCAGGAGCGCTACGGGCAGTGGGCGGTCGCAAGCGGCGCGAGCGCGCAGATGACGGATCACTCGGACTTTACGAATCAGATCCCGGTTTACAAATACGCCTACTCGCTCGACGAAGTTATGCTTCCGAGTATAAAAAATTTCAAATCCGGAGCGAAAAGATCGCCTCTTGCGCGCAAGGACGAAAGCTCCGCCGCAGAGGTAAATGGTACGCAGAAAAAGGATAAATTTTTCATCCTTCATCTGATGGGCTCGCACCCGAGCTACGAGTTTCGCTATCCGAAAAGCTTTGCTAAATTTAGCGCCGCGGATATCTCGCGCGAGCCGCTTGATGAGGGGCAGAAAAAAGAGCTCGCGCACTACCTAAACACCGTGGCTTACAACGATTTTATAGTAAACGAAATTTATAAAATTTTTGCGAGCGATAACACGCTGATAGTCTATTTCAGCGACCACGCCCAGAGCCTCTATCAATACCGCGGCAAGCTGATCCACGGCGGCATCAATCGCTTCACGCTCGAAATTCCGTTGATTTTCATGGCGTCTGATAAATTTAAAGAGCAAAACGCTGATCTTTGGGCGCGCATCGCCGCAGCCAAAGACAGGCCGTTTTTAAACGACGATCTCATCCACGCGATCGCAGAAATTTTAGAGATGACCGAGCTGCCCGAGTTTGAACCCGCTCGCTCGGTGATCAATGCTGATTTTAACGCCTCGCGCCCGCGCATCATCGAGGGGGTCGATTACGATAAGGTTTACAAGCTGCAAAAGGAATTTGGCGAGTAAATTCGGTGAAATTTTGCGCCTTTTAGCAGCGCAGAATTTTGCTTCTTAAAATTTGCGCTCTTATCGCAAGCACTCGCGCCCTAATTTGGCTTTCGGACGGGCGCGTCTGCGTCAAATCTACGCTACCGCAAAGCTCTGCGGTAAAATTTCTTGCCGTAAAATTCTGCCGAGTAAAATTCGGTTTTGCGGAATTTCAAATTTTATCGCTCAAATTCCGCGGCGCAGAATTTCCCATGCGTTCACGAAATACAAAATTTGCGAAGCTCGTTCAAATAGCGAAATTTTGAAATTTCGGAATTTTAAAATTTGTCGGCGTTAAAATTTATCCACGCGGCACGGAATTCTACCGCTTAAATTTCACGGCACAAAACTTCTCAGCACAAAATTTACCGCCAGAATTCAGCTCGTAATTTAAAATTTCAAAATTCCGCGCCGCGAAATTTATGCCGAAGAATTCCGCGTTCCAATCGGCACGGAATATCTGCTGCCCGAGCCGCGCATAAAATTCTACGCTTTAAAATTCCAAGCTGCGAAATTTCACCGACAAAATTTTATGTCGCAAAATCCCGCGCCGTAAAATTTAAAAGCAGCTCTTGCTATAAAATTTCGCGAGCTCAATTTACGCTGCCGCAGCGGTATTTGCCTGCTACGAAGGTGATTTTATCGCGAATTTTAGCGATCTGCCTTAGCGCCTCCGCCAAGAAATCCACGTCGCTTTCATCATGGATGAACGAGAAGCTAGCCCGCACCCAAGCGGGTTTGCGCGACATTTCGGTATCGGGCTGTAAGCCGAGCAGATCAAAGCCGTAAGGTGCTGCACAGTCGCAGCCTGCGCGGGTTTGGATCTCAAATTTCTGCCCGAGCACCCCGGCTAGCGCGTCCGCGCCAAGCCCTTGCATATTAAAAGCAAAGATCGGCACGCGCGGCGCGGTCAGATTGCCGTAAATTTCAATCTCGGGGATTTTTGAAATTTCGCTTATGAAGCGCCTGCAGATCGCCTCTTCGCGCGACTTGATCGCCTCTAGCCCCACACTTTTGCGAAGTTTTAGAGCAAGATAGGTTCGCACCAGCGCGATGATGCCAGGCGTGCCCGCTTCTTCCAAGCGCTCCTTGTCGATTATAAAGCGCTGCGTCAGGGCATCCGCGTATTTGATCGTGCCACCCCCTGCGAACGTCGGCTCCTCGCCGCGCAAAAGCTCCTTTCGCACCGCCAAAATCCCGCTAGCACCCACGCCGCCCAAAAGCTTGTGCGCGCCGAAAAACACTCCGTCGCAAAAGCTGGTATCTGCGTTTTCGTGCGCGATGAGCGCGCTAGCGTCCACGAACAGCCGCCCGCCGTACGCTTTTAGCATCAAGTAAGCGCGCTTGTAATCTAGCTTAAGACCCGTCACGTTCGATGCCGCGGTAAGTACACCGTAAATTTCGCGTCCTTTGTTTGCGGATAAAATTTCGCCCAGCCGCGAAAAATCCATCAGCCCGCTTCCGTCCAGTGGCACGCGCACGACCTCGCAAAGCCCCTGTCTTAGGCTAATTTCAACTGAGTGATGCTCAAAAGGCGAGATGATGAAAAGCGGCAGCTGCTTTAGGCTCTCGCGCCGCAAGCCGAGCCTATCTCGCGTCGCTGGCGGCAGGTAGATGCCTAGAATTTCCCAGAGCTTCTTTATCGCCGCGGTCGCGCCAAATCCGCACGAGATCAGATAGTAGCGCTCCTCGCAGCCCAAAAGCTCTTTGATTTTGGCCCTTGCATTTTCGTAGTAATCGCTCGTAATCTCGGCGCTCGCTCCGCCTGCGGAGTGGACGTTGGCATATGTTGCAAGCACGCGCTCGATCTCTACTTCTATAGGGCGATACGCAAGGCCCGAGGCGGCGAAATCGAAGTATTTGACCCCCCCTTTTAAGATGATGTTTTCTTTGATCGTTTGAAAATCCAAAGCGCGACTCCAAAATTTTTGCAAATTATATCCAAACTCGCTAAAATTACGCCCGCAAGGAGGGCGAAATTTACGAGCTAAAAGACACTGCGCGAAATTTAGGCGATGCTGGTATCGACGCGATTTTGCAGTTTCATTTTGTATTTGACGAGATCGGCTGTATAAGCGGCTACGCAGACGTTTTCGAAGCGATCGAAAATGAAATTTTGCTCTGCTTTGAACGTCTCGGCGAGCGCTTTAAATTCGGCGGCGAGTACGAAGAGCAGATCAAAAAGGCGCTGATGAAATTCGCTAGAAGCGACCGCAAAAAAATAGGAATTTCAAAAATCTTGCCGCGGTTTACGGCACAAAAAATCACCGCAGATCTCATAAACGCGAAGTTTTTAATCACCGAAAAATCAAGCGAGCAAAGGGCGCAAAAAGAGCGCAAAAACGACCGCCTCCCGCGCGCACTGCGCCGCTACCATATCACCGACAAAGTCCATTTTAGCAGCAACTTTGCGAGGTTTTGGTTTAGATTTATCGAGCCGAACCTGCCCGCGCTGCGACGTGGCGAAATAGGGCGCGTGCTAAGCCTAATCAAAGCGGATTTCAATGCCTACGCGGGGCTCGGGTTTGAAATTTTAAGCAAGGAGCTACTCGCGAAGTATTTAAATTTAGAGATTTCGCAAATTTCAAGCTTCTGGAACAAAGAGGTCGAGATCGATATCTACGCGAAATTTGAGAATTTTTGCGTCGCGGGCGAGTGCAAATACAAGGAGCGAAAAATTTCAAAAAACGTGTTAAACGAGCTCATGATCAAATGCGAAAAAGCGCGCCTCGCGCCCGATCTGCTCGCGCTGTTTTCCAAAAGCGGCTTTAGCGGCGAGTTGCGAAGCCTAAAAAGCGATAAAATTTTACTCTTTTCGCTAGAGGATTTTAAAATTTTACTTTGAATACGGACGTAAAATCAATGATTATAAGGGAATTATCATGAAAAATAGGGTCTTGGCAGCATCGTTAGGCGTGCTTTTGAGCTTAAGCTTGGCTGGATGCGATAGGGGAGAAATAGAGGATATTCAAACGGAGGATTTTTATGCCGCCAATCCGGATAAAGCAAAAAGCGTCTCCGAGGCGTGCGCCCTAGCCGATCTATCCAAAGAATCGGCAGAGATTTACGACAACTGCGAACGAGCCGCGATGGCGTATTTCAAAATCTTCTATAAAAGTATGATGCAAGCGGCATCAAGGCAAGAGGTAAAGGCGCAAGATGAAAAACAAAAAGCTATGTGCGAGCGCAAAGAGGTGCGAAATACGGAATTCGACGTGGAATGCTTTCTGTTTCTAGCCGTCACGGGTTTGCCGATAAACTCTACAGCGCCTAAAAATAGGCTGACTTATCTACTGGAGGAATGCAGAAATGATACAATCAGCCCGAAATGTAGGCTTTTAAGAAAGGAGATAAAGTTTCTCAAGGAAGACCTTAGAATGAGCAAAGAAGAGGTCTACGAGGCATTATCGAAAAAATTGCAAATCGTGATAAAAGACTATATTGATTTTTACGTATCGCAAGGTAGATTCGATGAAAATCCAAACAAGATAACAAGCATGACGGTCGAGCAGATAGCTCCAAACTCGATTAGCATAGGCACGACGAGCTATGTCAGCTGCTTTACTATAACCACAATCAATACAGGCAAAAACGCTAGTTTGGAGATACGAAAAGGCGCAAGCCAAAATGACGAATTCTGCATGGAAACATATAAATTGCCCGAAGTTGCAAAAATTCTAAATGAAAACGGCGGTGTTATTAGGCTTAGATAGCAAAATTTTATATTTTCAAATTTGATTACAAAGTCTTAAGAGTTTAAATTTAAAAACTGAAATTCCGCCGCTTGAAATTTTAAAGCGACGGAATTTTGTTAAATTTCAGCTCGCGCGGGTGGCCGTGCTGCGCGCGACTTGCACTACCGCGAGCAAACTCGCGCTGTCCGCGCACAAACCCCGCGCCCTAAATTCCGCAAATTTAGACTATTTTTTCACTTTGATCACATATGGCACCGATTTGATCACGCCTTTGGAAAAGAGCGTCTTGGTGTCCGCATATACGGCGTCAAGCTCGGCTTTTGAGACGTCCGTATCGCTTACCTGCACGTCCTTGTCGTAGTATTTCTCGATCACGTCGATCGCGCCTTTTTGATCGCTCGGCGAGAGGGCTTTCAGCTGCTTTAAAATCAGCGCCGATTTGATAAACGCGCTCTTGCCGTGTACCGGCGCAAAGATCAATTTTACGTTGCTATTGCGAAGGTGCTTCGTGATCCTTTTCATCTCCTCGGCGCAGTACGGACACTCCGGATCGCCCACGATGTAGGTCATATAGGGATTGTTTTTATCAAACGACTCGATATAGGCAAATCTCGCCGGATTTATGCTTTTTAGTAGCTCAAGCGCGGCGGCATCCCTGGCGTCCTTTAAAATTTGAGTTCTCATCTTAAACAGCGCCGCGTCCGCCGCGTCCGCGAGCTTGGGCTCCTCGGTCACTGCCACTAGGCTTTTGCCGTCGTCGCTAGCCAAAAACGCCTCTTTTTTCTCGCCCGAGCGGACGATCAGCAAATTTAGCCCGTTTAGCGAGTTTAGTTTGTCGATCGAGATGAGCTGAGCGTTTTTATCATTTAGACTTTGCTTTAGGTTTTTTACGAACTCCGCATCGTTCGCATTCGCGCCAAGCACAAAAGCCGCACACGCAGCCAAAACGTAGATGATTTTTTTCATAGCTTCCCTCCCCTTAAAATTTCGCCAATTATATCAATTTAAAATAAAATTTGTTATAATCGCGCCCTATCAATTTAAGGAGAAATTTATGGCTTATTCAATGGGCGATCTAAAAAAAGGTCTAAAAATCGAGGTGGACGGAATTCCGTTTAAAATCATAGAATATCAGCACGTAAAACCGGGCAAAGGGCCAGCTTTCGTGCGCGTTAAAATAAAATCTTTCATCGATGGCAAGGTGCTTGAAAAGACCTTCCACGCGGGCGATAAATGCGAGGCGCCGAATCTCGAGGACAAGCAGATGCAGTATCTCTACGACGACGGCGAGGCGTGTCAGTTCATGGATACCGATAGTTACGAACAGATCGCGATCAGCGATGAGGACGTGGGCGAGGCGAAAAAATGGATGCTTGACGGCATGATGGTGGACATTATGTTTTACAACGGCAAGGCGATCGGCGTCGAGGTTCCGCAGGTGGTGGAGCTTAAGATCGTAGAAACCGCGCCGAATTTCCGCGGCGATACGCAGGGCAGTAACAAAAAGCCCGCCACGCTTGAAACAGGCGCCGTGGTGCAGATCCCATTTCACGTGCTCGAAGGCGAGGTCATCCGCGTAGATACCGTCCGCGGCGAGTATATTGAAAAAGCAAACAAATAATCCTCATATTTTTGCGAAATTTTAATTTCGCAAAAATTCCTCTTTCTTTTAAAATTTATAAACTCCGGATGATAAATTTAAACCGCATCGGTTGCGTAAATTTTGATTAAAATGGCTTTTCGAATTTGCCGAAATGTGGGATAATTTAGTCTAAATTTTACGCAGCGCTGATTTGGCAAATTCAGAATGGTTTTATGATTAAATTTACGGATATGAAATTTGAGTATAAAAACGCCCGAAAGCAAATCTTACGACCCACTTTCGGGCTTTGAGCTAGGCTGCAACTTTAATTAGATTTAAAATTTCACCTTCACTTGGGAAACGAGGCTTAGCAAAATCTTTATTAAAGAAAAGCTTTCTGCCGTCAACTTCTACTAGAAAGTCTCCGCTGCCACCAGGGGCCAACTCGACAACTGCATCCTTATAGACGCTTGTTATTTCATCTCTCACACGGAGAGCTTGCGGTCTATAAGATCAAGAATTACAATAAGTAATTACAACCTTCATCTTTATTCCTTTCTAAAAAAGTGCCACATTGTAGCCAAACTAGCTTAAATTTTAATATAAAGGCTCAATTTCGCGCGCCTCAGTATTTAAAATTTACGAGCGAAATTTCGCCGTTTGCAAAGCCCTAAATTTCACTGCTGCGGGCTCAAGGCTAGTCTTCAAATTTTAAAATTTCATCGTAGCAGAGATAAAAATCGCAGCCGTGCGCATGGAATTTCTTATCGCCGTGAAAGTGTCCGAAATACCACCGCTCAGGCCTTACGAGCTCAAAGATCCTCTCTAAATACTCAGACGTTTTATCGGGGGTACTTTTGCCGCACCAAAGGTATTCTTTTAAAAATTTCATCGCAAACCACGGCGCCGTATGGCTCAGCACCGCATCGATCCGTCCGCCCGCAGCGATGAAATCGCGCGCATTTCGCATCGCGCAAGCAAACTCCTCCTCGCTCGGAATCTCGCGCGCCCACCAGCTAAGCCCCGGTATCCGATGCGCCTTATCGACGCTAAGCGCACCGCCGAAGCACAAAAAATGTCGCCCCGCAATCTCGTAAATTTCGCCGCGCCGCAGCCAAAAAATATTCTCGCCGCCCACGCTCACGGTGCCGCCGAATTTCCGCTCGCGCGGCAGCTCATCCAACATATCGAAATTTTCATGGTTGCCGTCTATGAAAAGAAGCGTGGCGGGGAAATATCTTTCTATATTTTTGCGCGCCATGAACTCATCTATCCGCTCGCTCCAAAACAGCCCAAAATCTCCGAGCACGATGACGAAATCATCGGCACTAAGCCCGCCCGCAAAGGCCTTGTTTGTTATTTTGCCGATCTCGTTTATTCCGTGCGTATCGCCGCAAAGATATATCATCTGCCTCTCCTTTTTTTGCTTTCTTAAATTTAGCTCGCCGCGCTTTGTCGCAGCCCGTGCGAATGGAATTTTAAGCGCTAAATTTTACGCAGCGCACACTGCACAGACCTTTCGCCCCTAGCCGTAACCACATAAATTTAATCCAAATTAAAAGCGTAAATTTAGGCGACGTATTTTAAAAGCACAGGCATCAAGCCTATCGACGCGTAAATTTAAAGCCGCAGCTTCTGATTTAAATTTCGCGGCGCAGATCTAAGCGGCGAAATCCAAGTAGGCGCAGCTTTGCTTACTGCCGCTAAATTTTAAATTTAGCGACGAACTTTGTAAATTTTACGGCGAGCCGCATAAATTTAAAGATTAATTTTAAAGCCTGCCGCGCAATTTCATCGCCAGCGCTGCGCCGATTTTTTCATAGCCCTCTTTTTGCAAATGGATTTCGTCAGGACGGATCAGCCCGCGCTCGCGCCAGCCGCGCCAGCCACCATCCTCGTCCATAAGACCGGCTATGTCGTAAAACATCGCCCCTTCGTCTCGCGCTAGATGCGCTAGCACCTCCGCAGCGCGTGAGGCGTTTGGCACTTTAGGGCTTCGCGGCGGCGCTACGAGCAGGATTTTTACGCCCGGGCTCGCGGAGTGGACGCTACGGATAAGTCCGCGGATGCTCTGATAAAATTTTTGCTCGTCAAATTTCGGATCCATCGCATCGTTTGTGCCGTAAGCAATGACTACGAGATCGTATCTAAGTCCCGAAAAATCCCTACCAAAGGCATCTGCACCCCATTTTTCGTAGAGGTTGCTAAACGCGCCGTTGCTCGCGCAAGAGTCTGCGAAGCGCGCGTTTTTGCGGTAAATTTTATATCCTCCAAGTTCTGCTCCGTCACGCAGCGATCGAATTTCGATCGGAAATCTAAGTCGCAGCTTAGAATACTCCCATTTCTGCGGCACTTCTTGCGAAATATACGCGCTTAGCCCACTTGCATCGCGCACGCGAAAAATCTCGCCGCCCTGATCCGATTTATGCAAAATTTCGACGTAAAAATCGCCGCTAAGCTGCTTTAGCTCCAGTCGCACATTAGCGCCCTTTTTGCCGGTAGCGATCACTCCGCATAGTGGGAAATCGGGGTCTTGCTCGGTGCGGGATGAGATCACATTAAAGCCGCTTTGCTTGAATTCTATATTTTCGCTTTTGTGATATTTAGGCATCATTGCAGGCACGAAGCCGACGCTGTTTTGCACGAAAAAACCATGTCTGAAAGCATCTATCAGCGCGTCGCTTCCTAAGTGCGAATCGCCAAAAAATTTCACTCCAAAGCCCGCAGAGCTTTTTGCGTTTGCGGAATTTATGCCGCGGACGCCTGCGTTTGCCGCGCATCCACCTAATAATGCGGCAAATAAAATGACCATAAACTTACTCAACTTCAATCCTTGATAAAATTTCTTTCGCTACCGCTTCGCAACCCTCTTTGCTCATATGAATGCCGTCGTCTTGGCGCACGCGCACGAGCTTGGAGCCGCTTTGCAGATAGGTTTTATAGGCGCCTTTTTCGCACACCAGCGGGGTTGTTTGCATAAAATACCCGCCAAGCGCCATACTAGCGTCGGCATATATTTGATTTAGCAGCTGCGTTTTCTCCTCAAAATCCGGCTTTTGCATACACGGCATCGCTAGCCACAGCACTCCCGCGCCGTGCGAGTGCGCCGTATCGTATATCTCGCGCACCCTTGAGGCGTAAAACTCCCGCCAGCGCGGCGTTTTGATGCCATAAGTTTTACCCCCTGCGCGGTACTCCCACACATCGTTAGCTCCTAGAAGCACGACTACGAGCTTAACGCCGCCATTCTCTCTAAGCGCGGTATCGAGCGTCTTTTGCCAGTCAAAGGATTTCTTACTCGCAAGCCCCGTAGATTGCTTGCTAAGATCAATCACCCTCAGGCTTCGCTTCGGGAAAAATTTCTTAGCGTTCATCCCCACGTATTGCATCAGGCTATCGCCCATAAAAAGCACCTCATCGCCTGCATTTAGGCGGATTTTGCCATCGTCGCTAAGCGAAATTTTAGCATCAACCTCCACGGAGCTTTGCGTCGTTAAATTCTGCTCCAAGGCCTGCGGAACAGGGAGCTGAGAATCGGAATTTTCGCCGCTTTGTAAGGTTGCGCTTGCTGTGACGGTATTTTGCGACTCAGCGGAGCTGCGCGGCACAGAGCTTGTTGTAGCCAGGCTTTGTGACACGGAATTTTGCGAAGTAGAATTTTGAGGGATGGAATTTTGTGCGTAAGGCCCCTGCGCAGAATCGCGCGTTTTTAAATGATGCGTAGAATTATTTAAAGAGGAATTCTTCGCGGCATGGGCTTGCGGCTTGCTACCTTGCGACTTAACGCTTTGCGAAGTATCGTGATCTCGCACCCTCGTACTTTGCAAAGCTTGATTTTCCGCCATACGATCTTGCGCAGGTTTTTTAAAATTTTTGCTTCCGCTATGCGGACTTGCGTCCTCATCCTTGCTAATGTCCTCGCCTTTGATACGCTGCTCAAGCTTATCTGCGCCATTTGCAATCTTTTCGTAGATCTCTCCGCCTACGCGAAACGGCGAGTGGCGCAGCCATTCTTCTAGCCCAAAGTCATCGTGAAATCGCTGCTCCAAATAATAAAGCAGCGAGCCTTGCATAAAAAATGCTGAGAAAAGCAGCGCAAAAAGCAGAGTCGAAACAAACCTAAGCATCTAAAATCCTGCGTAGATGAAATTTGGAATTCCGCTTGGCATCAGCGCAAAAATCAGCGTGAAGATCATGCCGAGCACGAGAGCTTTAGGTAAAAACGGCAGCTCGGCAAAAAGCGCGATCAAAGTATCTTTAAGAGCTGAAATTTTAGGATAAACAAAAATCCCCGCTAAAATCACCGCAAGCACCGCTAGCTCGCTAATATCTCCGAAAACTCGCGCGCGGGTAAAAGCGCTCAAAATCGCCGCCGCATCTGGAAGGGAATTGGCGAAAAAAATCCAAGCGAAACTTACAAAAACATAGGTGCAAAATAGCGCCAAATGCGGATTTAGCGGCTTTACGCCCACTTTGGCAAGACATTTTAAAAACACAAGCGCCACTCCGTGCAAAAGCCCCCAAATCAAAAAATTTAATCCCGCGCCGTGCCAGATGCCTGATAGCGCAAACGCGATTAGCAAATTTACGCAGGTGCGCGCAAAGCCATTGCGCGAGCCACCAAGTGGGATATAAATATAATCGCGTATAAACGTGGATAAGCTGATATGCCAGCGATCCCAAAACTCGCCTAAATTCTTAGCCGCATAGGGCATATTAAAATTCTGCGGCAGCTTAAAGCCCATCGCAAGCCCAAGCGCCCGCGCCATATCGATAAAGCCGCTAAAATTCGTATAAAGCACCACGCCATAAAGTAGCAGTGCAGCTAGAATTTGCGCCGCGGAAGACTCTGGTTCGTCGCCGTAAACGCCTGAAATCACATCGCTATAATACGCGCCCAAATAGCCGCTAATAAGCAGCAGCTTAACTAAGGCAAAAATTATAAGCACATAAATTTCATCGGCATTGCCAAAGTGCTTGAAGCGATCAAACTGTGGCAGTACTGGCTCTACGCCCTTGGCAGCGCTAGCGCGCCCGATAGGACCCATCACGACGCTAGGAAAAAACGCCAAAAAGCACGCCAAGCTCAAAAAGTCCTGCTCGCCGCATTCGCGCCTATAAACTGAGACGAAATAGGTGATCGACATAAAAACGTAGTATGAAATTCCAAGCGGAAACGCCACGCTATCGACGGCACCTAGGTGCAGCGCGGCAAGCACGGCATTGAAAAACTCCCTGACGTAGCCATAATATTTAAAAAACGCGAGGAAAAATAAGCCGCCAGCAACCGCCGCAAGCATCACTGCGCGTGCCTTCGTAGTGGGTAGTGGGAGCTGCTTCGCTAACCCCGCTTTTTGCACCTGCTTTGCTATGCCAGCTTGTTTTGTTGCGCTCATCTGCTTGGCTGCTGCTTTACGCGATAGCTTTTTCTTGCGCGAAGACTGCTTTGCGGGCGGTATGGCTTTTGCGACTACGTAATTAGCGCGCGCGATACACACACCTGCAAAATATACGAAAGCACTATAGGCCGCAAGTACCAGCGCAAAGCGCGGATTTACGGAGCACATAAAGCCGTAGCTTGCCAGCAGAATCAGGATTTTTTGCGCAAAAATATGATTTTTGAGCGTCCAATAAACGATTAAAAACGCTAAAAAAGCAAGGACAAACTCGGGCGAAAAAAATGTCATTTAATCTTTCCAATTTAAATTTTTAAAGCTCTTGCGGGCTTTTAAACACTCGCGGCGTGAGATTTATACGAAGCGAAAAAGCCAAAAACTTTTTTTAATCGCTTGCAGCGCAATATTTTATGCGCAGGCACGGCGGTAGTCACGGCGTTGCGTCGCCAAACGCGCTAATAAATTTAGCGTCCAAATCCTTAGATTCACGGACAGCTTGCAGCAAGCCCTTGCCACGTGAGCAAAATTCCGCCACAATGGCAAAATTTGAAACGCAAATGAGAGCTCGACGCACGAATAAAATTTTTAAACGCGCTGAGCGGTTTGCCATCAAATTCTTATAAAACCTCGCAAACGCAGTCTCGCAGGTTCTACCCGCAGGATTTCAAAATAAGCGCCTTTTGGAATTATGCCATATAAATTAGGCGCGCGATGCCGCTAAAATCCTACGAAATAAGATGAGCCACTTCATCACAACTATGAGGACTGAAATCCTACAAAGTAAAATTTTAAAAGCCAAAAATTTTGCAGCGATGATAAAATTCCGCCCGTTAAAATCTATCGCGCGAAATTACTAAGTCAATCTCACGTTAGAGCGCGATAGAAACCATCTAAAAGCTGTGCCTTATGAGCCAAAATCATAGCTTTATTTTTACTGCAAATTGCAAAACCTACGCCACCATAAAGTCTCTTTTAAATTTCGGGGCAGCGTAAATGCGCCTTACGCCAGCCTCGCTCTTTCGCGCAAAACGCAAGTAAAATCAATGAGCTTCGCATCGTAAAATTTCGACTCTAGGCTTAGTTTTAGCGCGGCGTAAATTCCAGCTCACCAGGCGAAATTAGCCGTAAATTTTCAATACGGCTACATAGATTTGAGTTTGAGCTGAAATTTAACCTAGCAGAGCCGAATCTTGCTTCGCAATCCAGCCATTCTAACGAGATAATGTAAATTTTAATTTGCAATTTAAAATTTCTAGCGCAAAGATACCGGCTTTGGCTCGCGTTTTGAAATTCTAATTTAGCGGCGTAAACAGTTTATAAAGCGCCGCGTAAAATTGCAAATTTCAGCGTTTTTTATTCGGCTGGCGAGGTTTGTGTGCACAAGGGATCAATTTGCGAGAATTTAAAATTTTATCGCTTGCCTCGGCTTGCTTGCGGGGGCGATCGCGGTAAAATTTCGCACCGCCCTTTAATGCTCGCTCGAAGTAAAATTTCGCGTCGCTGTTTTTAAACTCGTGCAATAAAATTTCAGTAGCTTGCTGCCGCGAAATTTTATGCTACCGCTCGCTCGCAGGATCTGTCCGAGCGCTGAGCTAGCGCTCGCGACGCGGCGCAATCGAAACGCTATCTTTTATAAAATTTTCTTATAATTCCGCTTCCGATCTCTTTGCTGTTGCCGTCTTCGATCATAATCGCAGTTCGGTCCACATCGACGCTCTTATCGGTATTTACGATGAATTTTATCTCTATCTGGCGCGACGTGATTTGCACAGGCTTATCGATAAATAGCACGTTCACCGGTCTTTGGGAGCTTGCGGCGACATCTTTTATCAAATTTAAAAAATTAGCATAGCTCCAACTATTCGCATTGAGCTTATAAACGTCTGCGACTTCCTTTTGCAGGGCATCGTCGTCGCATTTGACCGGAGCGCTAAACGAAATGCCTTTGCTCTTTTCTTCGTCAAATTTGCAAAGCTTATTCGCGGTTTGTAAAATTTTATCTTTATCAAACTGCGGCGAGCTTTGCGTTTTTAGCCTTTCGTAACTATCAGACGCGTATTTTAGGCTATTTTGCAAACGCTTTTCTTTGCTTTCCGCCTCCGAAGCGTATGCTTTCTCATAGGCTGCGTTAGCCTTGTCAAATTCCGCTTTTAGCACCTCAGCGCTTACCTCGCAAGTCATCTTCACCGCCTGGATGCTATTTTTGACGCTGATATCCTGCCAAGAAACTTTTTTGCACTCGCTAGAGCCGTCGATTGCATTGCCGATCGTCATGGACTTTTGCTGCGGTAGCGTATATTCTTTGACGATCTTTACGTTATCCTCGCCGCAGCCGCACAGCACAAACGCCGCAATAGCCGCGCCAACAAATACTTTTACCTTCATTTTTGCTCCTAAAAATTTTGATTATAAAAACAACGAATGCTAAATTTAAAAGCCCGAATTTTAAAATTCAGTGCCGATCGGACTTTGAAATTTGAAATAGAATTTAGCGTAGAATTTTATCGCAAAACGGCTGCCGGGTTGGAAATTTGCCCGGCAGCAAAGTCTTTTTTGCGCGAAATTTACGCCTTTGCGCGGATAAGTCTTACCGCTTCGACCATATTTTTTAGGCTAGGGCGGACCTCCTCCCATTTACGGGTTTTTAGGCCACAGTCCGGATTGATCCACAGCTGCTCTTTAGGAAGCACCTCAAGCAGCGCGCGGATCTGGCTTACGAGCTCCTGCACACTAGGAATTCGCGGACTATGGATGTCGTAAACGCCCGGACCGACCTCTTGCTTATAGCCGACCGATTTGAAAACTCGAAGTAGCTCGTTGCCACTGCGAGCGGTCTCGATGCTTATGACGTCGGCATCCATCGCCTCTATCGTTTTGATTATGTCGTTAAACTCCGAATAGCACATATGTGTATGGATCTGCGTGTGAGCGCTTGCGGCGCTGACGGCGAGCTTAAAGGCGCTGACGGCAAATTTTTCATACGCAGGGATATTTTCCGCGCGTAGCGGATAGCCCTCTTTAAACGCCGCCTCATCCACCTGAACGATCTTGATACCCGCGTCTTGCAGATCCGAAATTTCATCAAAAATCGCAAGTGCGAGCTGTTTTACGATCTGCTCGCGAGGCTTATCATCGCGCACGAAGCTCCAGTTCATCATCGTAACAGGTCCCGTTAGCATGCCCTTCATAATCTTTTTAGTACGGCTTTGAGCGTATTTGATCCACTCCACGGTCATTGGTTTTGGGCGGCTCACGTCGCCGAAAAGTAGTGGCGGTTTCACGCAGCGGCTGCCGTAGCTCTGCACCCAGCCGTTGGCGCTAAATGCGTATCCGCTCATCTGCTCGCCGAAATACTCGACCATATCGTTACGCTCAGGCTCGCCGTGAACCAGCACGTCCAGACCAATCTCATCTTGAAATTTAACGCAGTCGTCGATGTAGGCTTTGATGTCACGCTCGTAGGCTTCGCGGTTGATTAAGCCCTTTTTATAGGCATTTCGGACTTGTCGAAGCTCGGCAGTCTGCGGGAAGGAGCCGATCGTAGTGGTAGGTAAAATTCCATAGCCTAGCTCCTTTTTCTGCACCTTGATGCGATCCTCGTAGCGATCGGCGCGCTCAAGCTTACTTAGCGAGTTCACGCGAGCAGAGACCTTCTCGTCGTGGATGAGCGGCGAGCTCTCGCGAGTTTTGGCAGATTTTTGATTTTCCTCGTAAGCTTTCATGCCGTGTTCGCACATCGGAATTTCAAAGAAAAGATGGGTTAAAATAGAAATTTCACTTAACTTTTCGACCGCGAAACTTAGCCAGGATCTGATCTCGGTGCTTAGCTTGTCCTCATATTTTAGCGTAAAAGGCACGTGCAAAAGCGAGCAGGAGGTACCCACGTAGATGCGTTCCTTAGGCACGTAGACCTCGATAACTTTGAGCTGGGCTAGCTTTTTGTCGATGTCGCTCTTCCAGATATTACGCCCGTCGATCACGCCCGCAAAAAGCACAGTCTTAGCGTCTTTTAAAGCTTGAAGCTCTTTTTTGATATTCTCTTCGCTTGCGTAAACAAAATCAAGCCCGACCGCCCAAACATCGGTCTTTACTATCTCGCGCACGGCCTCAGTCGCATGCTCAAAATAGGTCATAAAGATAATTTTTACGTTACTTGCAGCCTTGCTTAGGCGCTGATAAATAGGCTCAATCTTTGGCGCTAGCTCAGTCGCGCGATCCGTTACGAAAATCGGCTCATCGATCTGAACTAAGACCTCGTTATCAAGCTCGCTAAGAAGCTTTAGCAGCTCCTCGTATTTCTCGGCAAGAGCGTCTAAATGCGCGAGTGGATCACTTTTGTCGCTTGATTTGCTAAGCGCCAAGTAAGTAATAGGTCCGATTAAATTTATCTTTAGCGCGCAGGAATCCTTAAAATCGTTATTCTTAGCAGCTTTGTACTCGCTTAAAATTTTACTAGGATTTAGGCTAAATTCCGTATATGCAGAGATCTCAGGCACGATATAGTGGTAGTTTGTGTTAAACCACTTCGTCATCTCCATCGCGACTGCGTCTTTACTGCCGCGCGCCATCGCAAAATACTGCTCATGCGCCGAAAGAGCCGCAAAGCGCTGCGGGATCACGCCGAAAAGCACGCTGGTATCGAGCATCAGATCGTAGTATGAAAAGTCGTTTACGCTAATTAGGCCGCTCCAAGCATCCAGCTGATATTTGATGTGACGATCTTTTAGCTCTGCGGCGACCCGCTCTAGTGTGTCATAATCGCACTTGCCCGCCCAATAGCTCTCTAAAGCCTTCTTTAACTCGCGCTGCTCTCCGATACGCGGAAAGCCCGTAACGTAACTCTTCATCTCTATCCTTTGAGTAAAATTTTGGTATGAAAATGTTGATTTTATCTAAAATTTCTTTTGCCGCTATTAAAATTTTAATCTAATCTCACAAAGCAGATAAATTTTATAGTAGTGCATAAGCGTCGTAAATTTAAACTGGATTCGTTTTTATGGATTTTAGTAAAAGCTCCCGATTTTGGATAATCGGGAGCGGATAAGCCGTAAGATGAAATTCCAAGAATTTAGAATTTATAATTATATCCTGCGTAAACGCCGTATTTTTTACCGTCGTTATCTTCGATATAATCGCCGTCTTTATACCAAGCTTTGCTTGCCTTAAAGCCCATTTCGATCTCGCTGTTTGAGCCGAACTCATACAAAGCACCTACCTTGCCGCCCAAGATAAAGCCGCCTAGCGTATCGTCCGCTCTAGCCCAGCTGCCGTCTCTATAGTCTATTTTAACCTCGGTATCTAGCACAGAAAGTCCGGCGTAAGCGCCAAGGACAAGCTTAAATCTGCCGAAAAGCTCCGGCGTGAAATCTGCGCCGCCTACAAAATCGTGCGTTCTCCATTTAACTTTTCTTTTGGCATAGGCGTTCGAGCTGGAATCCTCGCCCTTAAATCCGTAAAAATACCCGCCGTAAGCCCTAAACGTACCGAAGTCATACCCGGCTTTAACGCCTATTTGAGGCTGCCCGTCATCAAAACCCGCGGCTTCGTTTTTGAAATTGTAACCGGCCTCGCCACCTACGAAAAGCCCCTCCGCCATCGCGCTCGCCGCAACCAAAGAACTAAGCAACAATGCTTTTGCAACAAAATTTCTCATATTTACTCCTTTTGGTGAAATTTCATCTTAATGATAGCGACACGCTTCGAAACCTAGGCTAAATTTAAAGTAAATACATAACATTTACGATTTTTAGTAACAAAATTTTAAGTATTTTTGTAATTTATTTATATCCAGTATAAATTCTAAATCTCCATATAATTTACATTATAAATTTTTTATCGCTTAGTAACATATGCTTTGTAAAAGTATAGCGTAATAAGAATTTACGCGGTATTCCTCTGGATATAAATTTATCTTAATAACTTGTAAATCCGCGCAGAATTACTTAAATAAATCGGCTCAAATAAGTCTTTGTCGTAATTTTCTAGCACGAAGAGCTGAATGAAAGTCGATTCAAAGACTTTTTCATCTAAAATCAATATTCTTTCGTAGTCCGGTAAGAATATCACATAAAGATCGGAATTCTTATCTAATTGCTTAGATAATTTAACGAGCTTACCGTTTACCTCGCTCACTTGATAATATGTGTTGATCGGTATCTTTTTGCCGTTATGAATCAGATATTCGGGATCGGCACTGGGTAACATATACTCGCCATTTATGCTAGCACTTTTCCCATCCTCACCGATTTCAATATCATAGCCTATAACAGCCAGTGGATTCCAAGACTCTTTACCTGTTTCTATATTTACGGCAGAAAATCTTAAGATATTGGGCAATATATCTATCATGTGCGGTACAAAATAATAATATATATCCCTAGTTTTCTGCGGAAGCTTGAAATTCTTATCGCTTAAAGAACTTAGGAATTTATTGATATCGGCTTCGCCATAATCTTTTTGAATTTGAT
>NZ_CALHHX010000023.1 GCF_938030685.1 uncultured Campylobacter sp.
TCCATCAGCGCGCCCTTTCGCAGCACAGCAGCGTGTGTCCGACGCCCAGCCCGTCGTGAATTTGCGAAATTTTAAGCCCGGCGCACTGCGCAAATTTAATCATATCGTCCGAGTGATAAATTTTGCTATTGCCGTTTGCCATCGCGGCGAAATACACGCTGATCTGCGTCATGCTATACGCGGCGGTTTCGTAGCGCTGCCTGTCCCAAAACGGCTCCAAAATATAAAGCCGCGCCTGCTCGCTCATCGACTCCGCTGCACGCGAGAGGATGCTTACGATCTGCTCCTCTGCAAAGCAGTCCAAAAACTGACTAAGCCAGATCGCGTCAAAGCCGCGCGGAAAGCGCGTAGCGGGATCTAGCAGATCGGCTGCAAGCCCGTCTATGCGCCCCGCGCCCTGCGCGTCTGCGACGGCGTCTTTCATCATCGAAATTTGCCCCGCAAGATCCATTATCGTGACGCGCACATTTTCGTCGTAGCCTATGCACCGCTTAGCAAAGCGCCCCGTGTTGCCGCCTACGTCTAAAATTTTATCCGTCTTGCGCGAGAAAATGATCTTTAGCGCGGGCTCAAACGCCAAATCCGAATAAAAATGATCAAACGCGAGCCAGCTCTTGCGCACATGCGGCGGCAGATGCGAAAGCGCCTCGTAGATCGTAGCCCACTGCCCAAAAACCTTTAGCCCCTCTGGTTTGCCCGATTTTAGCGTCTCTTCGAGCCTAAATAGCCCCTCGTAGCACACGTCGTGGATGAAATTCATATCAACGTCCACCATCTCGTCGGTGAGCAGAAAATACCCCGCCTTGCTGAGCCGAAATTTCTCGCCGCACAGCAGCACCGTGCCGATGCTAAGCGAGCTTTCCAAAAGCAGCTTTACGGCGTATTCGCTAAGCGAGAGCTTCTTCGCGATCCCTTCTATGCTTAGCCCGTCCCGCGCCTCATGAAGCGCGCTTAAAATTCCAAATTTTTTCATCAATCGCGAGACTTGAAAGACCACCGGCGCGAAGGCGATCGCGTTCGCCGTCCGCTGTGCCTCGCCCGCGCTTTGATGCTCCGCGGCGTAGCGGTCTAAAAGCTGTTTGGGAAGATTCATTTTTGATCCTGCTTATGTAAATTTCACAAAATTTTAGCAAAAAATTCTAATTTTTGCCACGCGGGATTTTGGATTTGCTTGCGTTTTTAAATTTAGCGGGCAAGCCAAAAGCAAAGCTGCGCGAGCGGAACGATACCGAGCGAGCTTTAAATTTAGCGGATAAAATTTCAAAGCAGAGCTAAATTTTATGAAATTTTAGTTAAAATCACTCCTTAATTTCGCGCCAAAGCGAAAATCTAAATTTAGGAAAAGTCTTGAAACTTCAAATGTCCTTGATCTCCATCGCTTGCGTAGTTATTATCCTGGCGGGTCTTAAAGCCGCGCAGGCTATCGTCGTGCCATTTTTGCTAGCTATTTTCATCACGGTGCTCGTCTCGCCGCTGGTGCTTTATGTCCAAAAGATCCGCGTCGGGCGTGTTTTTAGCTTCCTCATCATTACTTTCGCTTTCGTGGCGATTATAGTGTTTTTCGGCGCAGTCATCTTCGATGCGATCAAGGAATTTTCAGCGCGCCTGCCCGAGCTTCAAGCAAAATTTGAAGAGGTGCTAGGAGGCGTGAGTGCGAAGCTCTCTCGATTCGGCATAGAGCTTAACGCTGCAAGCCTAGGCATTGATCCGAGCGAAGCCGCCGCGCAGCTATCTGCACTACTGCGCAAAACAGGCTCTATAGTCTCGACGGGATTTTTCATTTTTATAATGGTTTCATTTATGGTCTTTGAAAGCTCCGTAATCGATGAAAAAATCCGCTATTTTTCGCAAAGTAGCCGCGCTACGCACATTTTCGTGAAGAAATTTGCCTCCAGCCTCAAAAAATATCTGCTAATCAAAACTATCGCTTCAGCTTGCACCGGTGCGCTCATCGGGCTTGGGCTGTGGGCTCTTGGTGTCCCATATGCTGCGCTGTGGGGGATTTTGGCTTTCGTGCTAAATTTCATCCCTACCATTGGCTCGATCGTAGCGGTCTTTCCGACACTTTTCGTGACATTAGCTACGATGGATATAAGCTCCAGCATCTGGACTATCGCAATCTATTTGGTCGTAAACGTAGCGATCGGAAATATCATCGAGCCACGATTTTTAGGGCAAGGGCTCGGGCTTTCAACGATCAGCGTACTTGCAGGGCTGCTGCTATGGGGCTTCGTACTCGGCATCGGTGGGCTGTTTTTGGCTGTGCCGCTTACGATGAGCATTCAGATCGCACTTGCCTCAAATGACAAAACGCGCTTCATCGCGACTCTATTAAGCAACAAGGTCGAAAGATAAAGCGAAATTCCGCGGAATTTTAAAATTCCATCAATTTTAGCTTGAGCGCGCTCAAGAGTATTTTTGTCTCTTTTAGATAAAATCCGCCTAAAGGATCAAATATGACGAGTGAAAAATTTATTTACGAAGTAAACACAGTGACGAAATTTATCCAAATTTACTGCGATGGCAAGCATGCGGATGCGCCTAAAAAAGACGGTGCCGTGCTTCATGACTACAAAGACGATAAGGGGCTAGTGCAAACGCACTTTCATCTCTGTAGCGACTGCGAGCGAATGCTACGCTATGCCTACGCGCGCCTTGGTGCCTGCCCGCATACCGAAAAGCCACGCTGTCACCACTGCCCGCATCCGTGCTACGAGCGTGAAATGTGGGTAAATATGGCTAAGATGATGAAATATAGCGGCATGAAGCTTGGGCTTACGAAGATCAAAAAGCTTTTTTCGTTTAAAAAAAGCTAACTTGTGTGGGCAATTTAGCTAGAGTTTGCGGGTAAAATTTATATCTGCAAACCCGCTTCATCTCTACACAAAAAAGTATAAAAAAGCGGCGTGAAAACAAGCACAAAAAAGATATAAAATCAATCAAAATACTAAATCTTAGCGCGTAAAATTCTGCCTCGCAAACGCAAATCCTCCGCAATCCTTGATAATAAATAATTAAATTTGAGTTTATAGTTTTAAGTTAGAATTGTGTCCAATCAAAGGAGAAAATATGAAGGTCATTACCATCGCGGTCGTTAACGGCAGGGTCGTAAACGAAAAGGAATTAATCGCGTCCATCGCCGATTATGACGATTTTACCGCGGTTGCCGAACAACTCCGCAAAGGGCTGAAATCGAGATATTTTACATCTAGAGAGCATGCGAGGATCTACAAAAAAATCAGCGTCGAGACGGGCTTTAGGCGCGTGCGATTCGACTACAAACCTTATAAAGATAGAATTTCAAACCTTATTGCCGAGGGTTACACCGTCAAGGCGATCTTAAAAAAGATCGGCGAGGAGGACGAAGCGTTCAAAAACGCCGTTACTGCGCCCGGGCTTACGCACTTCATCTCCGTGACGTTCAAAGATGAAAAAACAAGACTTCGCGCAACTGCCAAAAAAAGCGAGGACTTCTTATACGCATATCGCTTCGAAATCAAGAAAATGCACTTCCAAGGCGTTAGCAATAAAGAAATTTTAAAGTATATGAAATCTCACTACGAAAAAGATTTTGCCAAAGTAAGCGAGCGCGATCTTGCCGCTTTTATCGAGGCAAACGCCGTGCTTGATACCGACCGCAAACTCTCGCTATATAAAAAGCCGAGCCTTTATGATCCGCATTTTAGCGAGATTATGAAGCTTTACGCAAGCGGGATGCGCGTCTATGACATCTGGAAGACGCTTAAAGCCAAATACCCCGAGTTAGCCAAGCTTCAGGCGCCGAGCCTTTATCAGTTCATCGCAAACAACGCCCTTGGCAAAGCTAAATATATGCAAAAAGACTGATATGCCCGCGCTTCTTTCAAATTTTACTTTCAAATTTAAAATTTCGCCGCGATAAAGATCGATGAAAGCCGGTGAAATTTCTATGAAAACCTGCGTCATTCTCTGCGGCGGCAAAAGCTCGCGTTTCGGCAGCGACAAAACGCTATTTCCTTTTCGCGGGCATCCCAGCATGACGCACTTTCTTTTCTCGCGCTTAAGCCGCGAGTTTGAGCGGGTTTTCGCCTGCGCCAAAAGCTCTAAATTTAACCCGCCGCTTCCTATGATTTACGATGAATTTGAGGATTTTTCGCCGATGGGCGCGCTGTATTCGGCACTGAAACCATTTAGCGGCGAGCGCATTTTTATCATCCCCGCCGATATGCCATTTGTAGAAATTTCCACCATTCGCGCTCTTAGCGAGCAGGAGGGGCAAATTTGCGTGGCGGGCGACGAAGCGCATAGGCACAGCCTGTGCGGATTTTTTGACGCGGATCTCGCTCCGCGCGCGCTTGAGCTCTACCGCGCGAAAGAGCATAAGATCGGCGCGCTCATCGGATCTGCAAATTCCAAAGTGCTAAATTTCAAAAACAAAGAGCAGTTTTTAAATATAAATTATCAAAACGATTTAAAGGGCGCAGATGAAATTTAAAGCTTTAGCGCTCGCGCTTTGCGCCATGAGCCTAGCCGCGCAAGATCTCTCCGAACTATACGCAAAGGCCAGCAAATACGAGGCCAAAGGCGATTACAAAAACGCGATGATCTATTACAAAAAGATCGCCGCGGCAAGTCTAGCGGATAAAGGCGATAAACCGCGCCGAAAAGTCGCAGAAAATTCTACCTCGTCCGCAGAAAACCGCGCTTCGCACGATGACACTACCGTTTTACACTCCGCCAAACCGCAAAATTCTGTCGCACAAAATTCCGCCGCGCCGAAACCCGCCGCGCCAAATTCTACTTCGTCAAATTTCGCAGAGGCAAACTCGGCTGCGTCGGGCTCCGCATCAAATTTAGCATCTAATTCCGCCTCGCTCTCGCAAAATTCCACTGCGCCGGATTCTGCGCCGAAAGGTGAGCAAAATGGCCGAAATTTTGGATTTTTGGGGCTTAAATACTACGAGCCGATCTATATGCTTTTCACCCACGATTTCAGTAAAAAACCCGATCGCAAGGCGGATGAGCTGCATTTTGAGTTTAGCTTCGAGCGCCCGATAACCTACGACGCGCTGGGGCTTGGAGAGAAAATTTCGTTTGCTTACGCGCAAAATTCCTGGTGGCAGATCACGCAGGATAGCGCCCCTTTTCGAGAAAGCAATTATCGCCCAGAGCTCTACGTTAGCGCGCCGGTGCCGTTTGCGGACGAGCTAAAGATCGGCGCCATGCACGAATCAAACGGCAAAGGCGGCGAGGAATCGCGCTCGTGGAATAGGCTCTACGCGCAAAGCACCTGGAGCGCGGACGGATTTTCTATCACCCCCAGAGTGTGGTATGCGTTTTGGCTGGACCGCACGAACGAGGACATCGCGGATTATATGGGCTACGGCGATCTGCGCGCGTCATACACCTTCGGCAAGCAGCGACTTAGCGCTCTGTGGCGAAATAACCTGCATTTTGACGGCAGTAACCGCGGCGCGATCGAGCTAAACTATAGCTTCCCGATCTTTAACAGCGGATTTTACGGCTATCTGCGCTACTTCAACGGCTACGGCGAAAGCCTCGCGGACTACAAACGCAGCGTCAATAAGATCGGCATCGGGCTTTCTTTCGTAGAATTTTAATGCCATCTGCACCGAGTTGCGGGCCAAATTTAAACTCACGACTCGTTGCGCGTCTTAAAATAGCACCAAATTTCAACCGCTTTTAAATTTCTTAGAAATTAATATTGTTTTAGCTAAAATCGCAGATTAAATTTTAAACAAAAGGATCAAGAAATGGCACAAATTCAAGAGGCCGAACTCATCTGGAAAGACGGCAAGCTAATCCCATGGGCGGAAGCTACTACTCACGTTTTGACGCACTCTTTGCACTATGGAAACGCCGTATTTGAGGGCGTACGCGCTTATAAAACCGACAAAGGCTATGCGATTTTTCGCTTGGACGAGCACACTCGCAGGCTTGAAATTTCGGCAAAACTCTGTCTAATCAAGCTTCCGTTTAGCTTCGAGCAGCTCCGTCAGGCACAGATCGACGTCGTCGCGAAAAACCGCTTCGATCAGACCGTATATATCCGCCCGCTAGCGTACTTCGGCTACGGCTCGATGGGCGTTTCGTCTACGAATTGCCCGGTAAACGTCATCGTCGCAGCGTGGCAATGGGGCGCGTATATGGGCGAAGAGGCGCTATGCAAAGGGATCAAAGCTAAAATTTCATCGTGGATGAAGCCGGCGCAATTTTCGATGATGGCAAAAGCAAAGGCGAGTGCGAATTATTTTAACTCGCAGATGGCAAATTTTGAGGCGGTTGACGCGGGATACGATGAGGCGATACTGCTCGATCCTCAGGGCTTCGTCGCAGAGGGGCCGGGCGAGTGCTTATTTATCGTAAAAGATGGGCTCATCATCACTCCGCCGAACGATACCAGCCTAGAGAGCATCACTCAAAACTCGGTTATCGAAATTGCGCGCAGCCTGGGCTACGAAGTCCGCAGAGAGCGCATCGCTCGCGATCAGCTCTATGCCGCGGACGAGGCGTTTTTCACCGGCACCGCCGCGGAGGTCACGCCGATTAGCAACATCGACGGCAGGATCATCGGCAAGGGCGAGATGGGCGAGATCACGAGCCGCTTGCAAAAGGCGTATTTCGCCGTCGTCACGGGCAAAGACCCCAAATTTGAGCACTGGCTCACCTACGTTAAATAAGGACGCGCATGCCAGCGGATTTGAATGATTATTTTAATAAGAAAAACAGCGATAAAAAAGGCGGGAATTTAAATTTTAAAATTCCTAATTTCGGAGGGATGGGCAAGTTTAGCGGCGTGATTTACGCGATAATCGCGATAATCGCGCTGCTCGTGATCGCAAAGCCCTTCGTCACGATCCAATCGGGCGAAGTGGGGATCAAATCAAATTTAGGTAAATACGATCCGACGCCTCTTGGCGCGGGGCTTCACTTTTTCGTGCCGTTCATACAGGACGTATTCGTCGTAGATACTCGTACACGTATCATCAACTACACCAGCAGCGAAGATATGAGCGCGGGTATCGCTACTAAAAGTGGCACCACGGGCGGTATCATCAGTAAAAACTCGCTCTCGGTTTTGGATTCGCGAAATTTGCCCGTCAGCATCGACATCACCGTGCAATACAGGCTCAATGAAGCCACGGCGCCCAACACGATCGCCGAGTGGGGCTTTTTATGGGAGGATAAGATCATCGATCCTCGCGTAAAGGACGTCGTGCGTAGCGTCATCGGCAACTATGCCGCCGAGGAGCTGCCTACCAAACGCGACGAGATCGCCAAATCGATCGACGACGGCATCCGCAAGAATATCGAAGCACTGCCGAATTCGCCCGTAGATCTGCTAGCCGTGCAGCTTCGCGAGATCATCCTGCCGGCGAAGGTAAAGGAGCAGATCGAGAGCGTACAGATCGCCAAACAGGAGGCTGAGCGCACCAAATACGAAGTCGAGCGCGCAAACCAAGAGGCGCTTAAAAAGGCTGCTCTTGCCAAAGGTAACGCAGACGCCGTCAAAATTGAGGCTCAAGGTCGCGCCGATGCCGCCAAGATCGAAGCCGACGCGCAAGCCTACGCTAACAAAGAGATCGCAAAGAGCTTGGACGCAAATCTTTTAAGCCTCAAGCAGATCGAGACGCAGGCTAAATTTAACGAGGCGTTGCGCGAAAACGGCGACGCAAAAATTTTCCTAACGCCGGGCGGCGCGGTGCCTAATATCTGGGTCGATACGAAAGATAA
>NZ_CALHHX010000024.1 GCF_938030685.1 uncultured Campylobacter sp.
TAGCGACGCCGAGGAATGATTTTGCTTTAAATAGTGCCATTTTTTCTCCTAAAATCGCAATTATACCGAAACACTATTATTTCAAACTAAAATTTAGCGTCCTGCTCGGCGCTTGCAAAAAGCAGTTGCCTGATCGCCTCTTTGCCCACATCGAGGCTAAGCCCCACCAAATTTAGCGGCGCGCTAAGGCTGTAATTTATGCGCGAAAACGGCTTTGGCAATGCCATCTCGTCCCAGCTACGAAATTTCCAAAAGCTGCTCGCTTCATAATTTAGCGCGTAAATGTCTAAGTTTAGCCGCTGCGCAAGGATCACAGCTCCGTCGGCGACGCTGTGAAGCGGGCCGCGCGGTCCGTCGGGAGTAATGATGACGTCGGTGCCATTTTTTATCTCTTTGATCGCACCCATAAGCGCGCGTGCGCCGCCCTTAAAGCTACTACCTCGGATCGCACCGATGCCAAAATGCGAGATCACACGCGTAATTATCTCGCCGTCTTTGTGATCGCTGATGATGACCTTGGCGCGCCGCTTGCTACCGAAATCCCGCAACCACCAGCGCCTATAAGCAAAGCTCATCATCGCTAATCTTCCATGCCAAAATACGACGACGCAGGGCTTTTCGGGCAGCTTCGTGGGGGTAAATTTAACCCTGCACGTTAAAAAAATACACCAAATCAGGATAAAAATGAGATATTCGGCAACGCGGAAAAACAACCGCTTTTTAAGCGATAACTTGTCCATAAAGCGCCATTCTGGCGGTCTTTTCGATACGCACTCTGCGCGTTTTGCCTAGCAGCTCTTCGCCGCCTTGCGTGCAGATTAAAAAATTTGAAAAGCTTCTACCGCACGCGGTGCTGCCCTCGCGCAGCTCCTCGAAATATACATCGAAAATTTTATCTTTTTGCGCTCTTGCGATCTCGTCTAAAATTTTAGCGTGAGCGTTCTGCAGCCTGCTTAATCTTTCGCTTGAAATTTCATCATCCAACGGCTTTAAGCTTGCCGCTGGCGTGAGCGGTCTCGGGCTAAATTTAAAGGAAAAAACTTGCTCGAATCTCACCGCCTCCAATACTTCCATCGTCTCAGCAAAATCATCCTCGCTCTCGCTCGGATAGCCCACGATGATATCGGTGCTAATCGCCACGCCCGGGCAGCTTTGGCGCAGTTTAAGCGCGCGGTCCAGATACCACTGCTTGGTATATCCG
>NZ_CALHHX010000025.1 GCF_938030685.1 uncultured Campylobacter sp.
TGCACGAGCACGATCAGGATCACGACGGTGTATGCCATTATATCGGGGCGGAAGCGCTGAAAGCCGTAGCGGATCGCCACGTCGCCGAGCCCACCGCCGCCGACCGTGCCCGCCATCGCCGTAAATCCGATGATGACGATAAGCGTCAGAGTAATCGCGCCGATGATGCTAGGTAGCGCCTCGACGAACATTACTCGAAAGATTATCTGCGTCTTGCTCGCGCCGAAGCTCTTCGCCGCCTCGATCACGCCGCTATCGACCTCCAGCAGCGCACTTTCGATGAGCCGCGCGATAAAGGGCGCCGAGCCGATAGTAAGCGGCACGATCGCCGCAGTGGTGCCGATGCTCGCGCCCACAAGAAGCTTCGTAAGCGGAAAGAGCACGATCAGCAAAATTATAAACGGAAAGCTTCGCAGCGTGTTTATCGCGACGTCCAGCACGGCGTAGACGATACGGTTTTCACACAGTCCGCCGCGGCGCGTAAGAATAAGCACGATCGCAAGCACGAGCCCTAAAATAAACGCCAAAGCCGTGCTTACGAAGGTCATATACAGCGTCTCCAGCGTCGCGTTTAGTAGCAGCTTCGGAATCACTCCGCTAAAAAAATTTTGTATCCACTCTATCATATTTATCCTTTCAATTTGCGTCTGTTTGCGCTATATCGGACTTTTGCGCCGTTATAAAAATTTTTGAAATTTTAAAATTTTGAAATTTACCGCTCATGCGGCGGCAAAATTTATGAAATTTTATCGCTTAGGGCCCGTAAATTTAGACAAAATTTCATCTAAATTTAACGCACGACCTAAAACCAAAGCTATAAATTTTAAAATTTCAAATCCGCGCGAAATTTCGCCCCGCGCCCTCAAAAAATTTCAAATTTCTTAAATAGCTCGGGCTCATCCTGCACGATGCCGCGCTCTATGAGGCTTGCCACGACTTCGCGGCTGCAGAGCGTCTCCTGCGGCCACCGGCGCGTATAGCCCTCCCACTCATGCTTGCTCGTAGCATCGATGCAGATTCGATCGTCCTGCGCCACAAACACGTCGCGCAGCGCATCGATGCTATTTACGATGCGCCAAACGCTCATATAGAGGTTGCTCGCGTCATTCCCCGCATCGGTAAAAATCAAAATTTTAAAATGCTCGCTAAATTTCAAAATCCGCCGCCAGCTACGCTCTACTAGCTCTTTTTTGTCTATGTTTATCAGCACGAGCGGGTTTCTCGTATCGCAAAAGTGCTGCTTAAGCGCCAAAATAGCGGGCTCCTCGCTTTGAAATTTCGCTAGCAGCTCCTCATCGCTTAAAATTTGCGGCGCCTGCGAGCTTAAATCCGCCGTCGCATCGATACCGAGCTTGCCGCCGAAGCAGGAGTTCGGGCTTGCGTGATCGAGCTGATCGCACACACCCTCGCTAAAAACGAGGCTGCACGCGCCTATGCGGTTTAGGACGTACTTCGTAAGCGCTTCGTACTCATCCAAGCTCGGCGCGTCCTGCGGCACGAAAACGGCGTGTTTTACGAAGCTCATCTGCCCCACGCCCCAAAACACGTGCATGATCTGCTTAGCCGCAGCGGGGTAGCGCACGGCGATCTTAGCCAAAATTAGGTTGTGAAATACGCCGTTCTCGGGCATTTTATAATCAATCAGATCGGGCGCGCTCGTACGAAACAGCGGCAAAAAGATCTGCTCGGTCGCATACCCCATAAATTTATCCTCAAGCGGCGGCTTACCCACGACGGTGGCGTGAAATACGGGCGCGCGCTTGTGCGTGATCGCACTAACCTCCATCACCGGAAAGGGCTCTATCGGCGTATAATATCCGGTGTGATCGCCGAAAGGCCCCTCCGACTCGCTTACGGTGGGATCTACAAAGCCCTCGATCACGTAGTCCGCGCCCTCCGGAACGTAAATTTCATTCGTAAGCGATTTTACGAGGCGAGCGGGGCTGCGGCGGATAAAGCCGTAAAGCAGCAGTTCAAAAATCCCCTTCGGCAGCGGCGCCTGACCGCACCAGATATAGAGCGGATCGCCGCCGATCGCCACGGATACGGGCATCTTGCGCCCAGCTTTGCGGTATTCGTCGAAAAAGCCCGCGCCGTCTTTGTGTATCTGCCAGTGCATCCCCAGGCGGTCGCGCCCGTAAATTTGCAGGCGGTACATGCCCAGATTTTGCGTTTGAGAGTTCAGATCCTTCGTATAGACCTGCCCCATCGTGATAAAGGCACCGCCGTCACCCTCCCAGGTCTTAAGAACGGGAAGCTCGCCCAAATCGACATCAGCGCCTAGATGCGCGACCTGTTGGCACTCTCCGCGACCGCTAAGACGCTTTACAAAAATTTTACGCAGCGAGATTAAGTGCGACAAAAAATCAAGCTTTTCGCTAAAGCTTTGCGGGCGCTTCGGCTTTAGCAGGCTCTCAATCTCGGCGGCGATCTCGTCAGGTTCGCGGCCGAGGATTAAATTTAGAGCGGGGGAGGAGCCGAAAATATTGCTTAGCACCGGCGGCATCTGTTTGCCCTGCGCATTTCGCACGTTCGTAAAAAGCAGCGCCTGCGAGCACTCTTTTTTGACCTCGATGTAGCTTGCGTGCGCTATCTCAAGCTCTGTGCCTATCTGCTCCTTTACCTCGCGCAATAGCCCGTTTTCATAAAGTCTCTTTATCCAAAAATTTCCGTTTAAAATTTCATCAAAGCTCTGCATATTGCGCCTTTAAAAAAATAGATTTTTTTCTTGCGGTTTTTGATTTAGAAGCTGCAAGATCGCGCTCTTTTCCGCAAAAACCAGCGCGTAGTGAAACTCGGGCAGGCTCTTTAGCGCGCTTAGTTTATTGAAGCGAAAGTCTATCTTAACGCCGTCCAAGCGGTCCTCCCAGCTAGCGCAGACGATAATCTTTTCGCGGAATTTTGCCCGCAAAAACTCCGCCTCGCGCGCAAAAAGCTCAGGATCGCTCTCGGCGATAAAGGCGCGGTAGCTGCCGCCGAGCGAGCTTACGTTAAAAAATCTATCCACAAAAATCGGCTCGAAATGGCCGAATGCGCTTAAGCTTTGAAATTTAAAGGGTATGTTTTTGCGCGAGAGATACTCGATCACGCCGCATAGCTCGGGCAAAAACAGCTGCGGAAAGATTAAGTTTGAATAATAAATCCCGCCAAAAACGAAGCTGCTGTAAAATATCGAGCCGCCGTAAAGCAGCCTAAAATCGTCGCTCGCGGGGATCCGGACGGGCGAGATGCCGAGGCTTTGCAAAAGCTCGGCGTCGGCGGTGAAATAGGTATTTTTCTCTTTGGCGTTCAGCAAGCTAATGAAAAGCTCGCCCTTGCTGCGCGGCGCAAACATCAAATTTTTCGGCACGCTCGTGTAGCGCAGGATCTCGCTTTGCACCTCGTTTATCAGCACGAAGCCGTGCCGCCACGTCTCGCCCAAAAATTTTATCAACCGCACGAGCGCCGAGCATAAATTTTCTACTTTGATAAAGGCGATCTCGTCGTTGAGAGGCTTGAAATTGTTATCGAAAATGATCGCATACGCGCCGTTATCGATCGCGGTGCGCACGTCGCGCTCGTTTGCGCCGAGTGCGATGAAAGCGCCTTTTTTCGCGACTTTTGCGGGCTCGATCGCAAAGCTCTCGACCGCGGAGATCGCGGGATTATTCAGCATCGTTCCGTTTACGATGCGGGTTAAATTTAATAAATTTATCATTACGAATTTCCTGCGGCGGAGCTTTTGGCAGGCGCGCTCTTTGCGGCGCGGCGCGGCTGCTTTGCGGTAGATGCGGAACTTACGCCGGACGCGGCGGCGTCTTTTGCGGCGATCACAGCAAGCATAATAGTATCTTTTGCGATGCGGCGAGATTTCGCGTTCTGAGAGGTGCTTTTGCTTGGCATTACTTTTGCGCTAGCTGCGGAAATTTTATTTTGCGCGGCGCTTTTTACGGACGCCGATTTTGCGACAGATGGCGATTTTGCCGTGGATGTAGAGACTACACTTGCTGCGATACTTTTGGCGGTCGATGTGGTTTTTGCGATAGGTGCAGGTTTTTTAGTAAGCGGAGATTTTTTTACGGGCGCGCTTTTTGTCGCTGTGTTTTTTTTAGCAAAGGCACTTTTGGAAAGTGAGGCGTCTTTTTTAACATTCGCGCTAGAAACATCTGCCGTGCGTTTTCTGCGCGACGCGGCGCTTGCTTTAGAGCTCTCACCATCCGCGCTCGCATATTTTTTCGTGCGCTCGTCCGTAAATTTATCGGTGCGTGAAAATGAGCGCGCGACCGCGCGCGCGCCGAACTTTGCACATTTTAAAGCGGCAGACTTCGACAGCTCGCAAATGCCTAGCGTTAAAATTTTACGCGCCGCAAATTTTAAAGCAACCCCTGCGCCGAGCTTCAGTGCTAAGGATGCCGCGCATACAAGCCCGCCCGCGCCGATCTTTGCGGCAAGGGAGGAGTTGCAGCAAAGCTTTAAAATTTTATCCGAAGCGCCGCTTTTTTGCGCGCAGAGCCCAGCCGCACCGCAGATAGCGAGCTTCGAAGCCTTGCGCGCTAAAGCCTTCATCGCTAACCTACGATCGCGCCGTTTTTTACGGGCGCGAGTGTGCTAAGCAGCGTAAGGCTGCCGTCCTCGGCGCTTAAAATCATACCCTCGCTGCTATGTTTAAAAATTTTAGCGGGTTTTAAATTTGCCAGCACGCAGATCTGCTTGCCGACAAGCGCGGCGGGATTGTAAAATTTCGCGATACCACTTATGATTTGGCGCGGCCTCTCCTCGCCCAAATCGATCATAAATCGCAACAGCTTCTCGCTGCCCTCAATGTTTTCGCACTCCAAAATCGTGCCGACTTTGATAACGCATTTTTTAAAATCGTCGATTTTGATTTGAGCTTCAGATGCCGCGCCTTGGGCTTCTTGCGCCGTAGCGCCCGAACCGGAAGCGTTTGCGTTTAAATTTAATGCACCTTTTGCCGCAGCGTCTGTGCCCGAACCGCTTGCAGAATTTGCAGCGCCATCCAGCTTGTCATAGTCTGCTTTAGGCATTAGCTCGTGATCGATCTTGGTAAAAAGCGGCTCGCACGGCTTGGCCTTAAAATCTAAAATTTCGCCACGAAGTACTAGCTTTTCATAAAGCGGAGTGGATATTTCAAAGCCGAGCGTGTCTGCGATACGTGCCGCCGTCTTCGGCATCGCGGGACTTAGCAGTACGGCGATTTTAGCCAAAATATTTGCAACCAATGCGACGAGAGCCAGCGCCTTAGCCTGCTCGCCGTTTTTCATCAAATTCCACGGCTCGTATTTCGCGATCGAAGCGTTCGCAAGAGCAAGAGCCCTCCAAAGCTCCTCCAAGTATCTATTGGTAGCAACCTCTTCAAGCGCGCTAAGCGCGGCGCTCAGATAGGAGTTCGCTTCCTCGATCTCGGCGGTGAAAAATTTCATCACGTCTTTGGAATTTATGGCGTAATCCGAGTATTTTGCGCTCATACCGACGATGCGGCTAAGCAAATTTCCAAGCTCGTTGGCAAGCTCGGAATTTACGCGGTTTATAATCGCTTTTTGCGAAAAATCGCCGTCTTGACCGAACGGTACTTCGCGCAGCAAGAAATACCTAAACTGCTCCAGCCCGTAGGCGTTTGCGACCTCGCGCGGATCCACGACGTTGCCAAGGCTCTTGCTCATCTTTTTGCCGTCTCGCGTCCACCAGCCGTGAGCTGCGACGCTGCGCGGCATATTTAGTCCCAGGCTCATCAAAAACGCAGGCCAATAAACGGCGTGAAAGCGTAAAATATCCTTGCCTACGATGTGCAGCGCGTCGCTCCAATACTCCATCCGCTCACCGCCCGCGCAAAACCCAAGCGAGCTAAGATAATCCATCAGCGCGTCCAGCCATACGTAAATCACATGCTTCGGATCGTTTAGCTCGGGCGGAATTTTAACGCCCCAATCAAAGCCCGTTCGCGTGATCGAAAGATCCTTCAGACCGCCTTTTACGAAGCTTACTACCTCGTTTTTTTTGCCTAGGGGCAGGATGCACTTTTCGTCCTCATACCATTTTAAAAGTCTGTCTGCATAGGCGCTAAGTCTGAAAAAATAACTCTCCTCTTTTAAAATTTTAGTCTTTTTGCCGCAGTCCGGGCAATATTCGCCGTCAATTAGCTGATTGGAAGGGAAAAAACTCTCGCAACTTACGCAGTAGTTACCCTCGTATTCGCCCTTATAAATGTCGCCCTTTTCATACATCTTGCGAAATACGTTTTGCACCGCTACCTCGTGCGCGGCATCGGTAGTGCGCGAAAACATATCGTAGCTGATGCCAAACTCGTCCCACAGGTCTTTAAATTTAGCGCTCACGCCGTCTGCGTACTGCTTCGGGCTTTTGCCGTGCTTGGCTGCGGCTTCTTCGATCTTTTGGCCGTGCTCGTCGGTGCCCGTTTTAAAAAACACCTCGTGTCCTTGCAGGCGGTAAAATCTAGCCATCGTATCGGCGATGATCGTCGTGTATGCGTGACCGATATGCGGGACGTCGTTTACGTAATAAATCGGCGTCATTATATATTTTTTCATTATTCTCCTTGCGCTTGCTTAGATTTGACTAAAATTCCACTAGTCCTATTGCGCGGCTGTACCGGTATTAGAATTTAACGTGTATCTTACGTATCCAGTCTCCGGTTGAACGGTTATATCGGCAGTTTCGCCCGCGTTATTTGTAAGCCTGATCGTACAAACACCTACAAACATTTTATCGTATGGCGTTTTAGAACCACTACCTTCGGTAGTACCCGACACCTGCCCCATAGGGCGCCCATAGGAATCAAAGACAATGGTTCTATTTTTACCGTCTCCGCAATTCAAAAATTGTACATTTCTTATATCATAGGTTTTAGTAAGATTTAGCTTTGGATTTAGCTTTTCTTTTACTTTGTTGATAGATTGGTCTTGAAAACCTGCAGTAAGAAATTTATTCGGATTTTGCGGATCTGCAGCGAAATCGTTATTAGTAAAATTTCCGGTACCGTTCGGGGATCCATCTGCATTACTATCAAAATATACCGTATAAGTCCAACCCTCGGCACTTCCTTTGGCGGTAGTTTGACTGAATTGAATTCTCCAAAGTTTTTTAAACCAATCCGGATCGTCTGGATCGAATTTATTATCGTTCATCGCAAGCTGCTGCGTGTAACGAATATGAGCAGCGACTTGATCCGCCGCCTCCACTAAACTGTTTCGATTGATTTGAGGCACTGCCACCGCCGCTAAAATTCCAACTACCACGATGATGAAAATCAGCTCTATCATAGTAAATGCTTTTTTCATAATTTTTACCTTTCATAAAAATTTTGTTTATATTTTAACATAAAATTTCGCAATTCGCACGCCTCGCTTGTAAATATCTATATTTTGTATCGAATTTTTATGATCCGAGACATATTCCGGCTCATCCGCATAGATAAAAGCGCTATCCCCGCTAGGCAGTCCGTAAAATTTCAGGCGCAGGCAGAGCCTCTCGTCTTCGCAGCTTACGTTTTTTACTCCGCGATTTTTTAACTCACTTGCCAGCTGCCTAGCTACGTCAAATTTATAGATAAAATGCCGCTGCGGTTTGTTTGCGAACATCGCCTCATACATCACATCGCTAAAAATCACTGCAAAATAGCTTACCGCTAAGCTTACCAGCGTCACACCCACGGCGATCTTGTGAAAGGTGCGAAATTTAGGCAACCTGACGCGATATGAGTTAAAAAGCACGCGGATAATCAAAGGTGTAGCGATGACGCAATACGGCAGCATCATCTCAAGCGGCACGCGTTGTCTTAGCGAAAAAAGCATCGTTAGACAAAGCGCACTTGTAGCGATGAACCACAGCAGGCTTTTTTCTTCTTTGATCCAAATTCTATAGATCGTGTAGATGAAAAATAAAAACACTAAAGGCGAAAACGCGCCCGCAAAAACGCCCACGGTGTCTAAAAAATACCCCTTCGGCTTGCCCTCCGAGCTTACGTCGTAAAAGATCACGCTGAAGCTAAATAGCGCTATGCAAAGCAGCAAAAGCTCCTTTTTGCGCGTATAAAGAGCCCAAATTCCAAAGCCTACGTAGAGCATAAAAAACGCTCTATCGATCAGGGCGCAAGCGGAGAGAAGCACGAAAAGCGCGATATTGTATTCGCTCTTTGCAAAATAGATCGCCAGCAGCGTGAAAAAAACGATGATGCCCGCCGGATTTAGCAAGATCGCGCTACTCATAGACGCTGGAAGCGCCATAAATAGCGCCGTAGCGACCACTCTATCGAAGCGGCGCTTTAGAATAAATTTTGAAATTTTATAGATCATCGCAGCGTTTGCGAAGTGGATCAAAATAAACGGCACACGCAAGGCGTAATCGTTGCGCCCGAAAATTTCGCAGCTTAAATTTGCGATTAGCGAAACGAGGGATTTTTTATCGTAAAAAATTTCGGCCTCGTAGTAGCTGATGCTTAAATTTGAGATCGCATAAAGCAAAAATATGCCCTGAAACAGGCACATTATAGAGATTACGAAAATTTCGTTTTTATAAAGCTTCTTCACTCTCATCCTTGCTGCGGGCACTTTAAATTTACGGCATAAATTTTACAGCCGAAATTTACAAAATTTAAGCCGCCGAATCCTTTAAAATTTAGCCGCTAAATTTAACCGCGCGCCGCTTCATTCCTCTATCGTATAATTTTCCCAAAAGAAATTTATCCACTCATCCGTCTTTGAAATTTTAAAATCGGGCTGGATGAGCGCCTTGGGTTTGTAAAAAATCACCGCCGTTTTAAGCTCTATTTGCGGAAATTTCTCCAGCAACACGCGCTTGATCTCGACCATGCTGTCGCCGCTGTCGATGATATCGTCCACCAGCAGCACGCGTTTGTAAAGCTCTAGATCGGGCACGTTGAAAACGTCGATGGTGTCGAGCTTTTTAGTATCCGCGTAGTGGATGGAATTTATCGAAAATATCGTCCGCATATCAAGCGCATTGGCTAGCGCATGACCGAATGTGAGCCCGCCTCTAGCGATCGCCACGATTGCATCGGGCATAAATTCGTCCCTAACCTGCTTTGCTATAACTCTTGCGTCGCGATCCATCTCGTCAAAACTATAAAATCTCATATCTTTCCTTAAAATTTAATGCATTAAAAATACTAAAACGCTAATCGCGCCAAGCGTCAAAACGCCGAAATTTAAATCTTTTATCCTGCGCTGAGCGAGCCTAACTACGATATAAGCGATAAAGCCGAAGCTTAGGCCATTGGTGATCGAGTAGGTAAAAGGCATCAAAAATACTATAAAAAACGCAGGGATTAGAATTCCCGCGTCGCTATAATCGATCTTACCAAGCTCACTAAACATCAAAACCCCGACCATTACGAGGATCGGATAGATTGCATTTGCGGGGATCGCCTTAAATAGCGGCAACATAAACAGTGTCAGTACAAAAAATATAGCGCAAAATACCGCGGTAAGCCCCGTGCGGCCGCCCGCTTCTACTCCGCTCGCGCTTTCAGCAAATGCAGTAACCGTGCTCGTTCCTATAACGGCGCCTGCGACGCTACCTATTGCATCGGAGGTTAAATTTCTAGATAGTTTTTTCATGCCGTCTTTGTTATTCTCTCCAAAAAGCCCCGCGCGATTGCCAACGCCGGTTAGAGTGCCGATGCTATCAAATAGATGCGTAACGAAAAATGTGATTATAAAAGGCACGAACGCGAGCTTTAGCGCTCCGGGGATATCTAGCTTAGCAAATATCGGCGTTATGCCGCTTGGCGCGCTTACTATGCCATGCGGTGCGGGCGAAATTCCAGCCACCCACGCAACGCACGAAGTAATCAAGATGCTTAAGATAAACGCCGCCTTGATTCTAAGCACGAAGAGCACCAGCACGACCGCTAAGCCTAAAATTCCAAGCAAAACGTTTAGATCTTTTAAATTTCCTAAAGTTACTAGCGTAGCCTGACTAGGCGCGATGACGCCCATCTGTTTAAGTCCGATAAAGCAGATGAAAGCCCCGATACCAGCACTTATTGCGCGGCGCAGATCAAGCGGGATAGATTTGATAACCCAAACGCGAAAGTTCGTAAACGAAAGCACCGTAAAAAGCGCCCCGCTTATCGCTACGATGCCAAGTGCACTCTGCCACGGCATCTTCGCATCCACGCACAACGCAAAGGTAAAATACGCATTTAGCCCCATGCCGACGCTAAGTGCAACGGGGGTATTTGCAAAGAGCCCATTAAATAACGTCGCGATTATCGTAATAAGCGCGGTTGCCGTAACCAGCGCATCAAACGGCATACCTGCGATGCTCATAATGTTAGCGTTTACCGGCACGATGTAAATCATCGCCAAAAACGTAGTAAGCCCTGCGATAAGCTCCTGTTTTACCGACGTTTTTGCCGCGGCGAGATGAAAGAATTTCTCCACTTGCTCCTCCTTTAGAATTTATTCGTAAATTTCGATTTGATTATACAAGCTGTCGCGCTCTACGGGCACAAAGCCTGCGGTGCCGATCATATCGATAAAATCGCGCTTGCTCTGCCCTTTTTTGCTGCCGGCGCCGGCGCTGCTTTGAATGCTTTCGTTCTCGATCGTGCCGTCAAGATCATCCGCGCCGAAATCCTGCGCTACGAGGGCTAAGCTTAACGTCGAGGTCGCCCAGTAAGCCTTGATATGCGTGACGTTATCAAGCAGAATTCTACTAATCGCGATCGTTTTTAAAATTTCGACCGAGCCCAAAAAACCCTTCACGTCCAGATAGTTGTTCTCGCGCTGATACACGAGCGGGATGAAAGCGTTGAAACCGCCGCCGTTAGCGCGAGCTAGGCTCTCGTCTTGCAGCGCGCGGATACGCAAGATGTGATCGATGCGGTGAGCGCGGCTTTCGATATGTCCAAAGAGCATCGTAGCGTTGCTCTGGCGCCCGCGCTCGTGCCACAGCGAGTGGATACGCAGCCACTGCTCGCTTGAGACCTTACCTTTGCAAATTTTATCGCGCACGTCCTTGTCAAAAATTTCGGCACCGCCGCCGGGCATCGAATCCACGCCGCTTTGCATCATCAGCTCTATCGTCTCTTCGTAGCTCATCTTCCACTTTCTCCGCCAGTAATCGATCTCTGCTGCGGTCATCGCCTTGATGTGCAGAAGCGGGTATTTTTGCTTTATCGCTTTGAAAATTCCCAAATATTGCTGCGGCGTAACGAACGGATTGTGCGAGCTTACGATATGAATCTCCTTCGTGCCGCGCGCTACCGTCTCATCCACGATACGCATGATCTCATTATCGCTCATCGTGTAAGCGTTTTCGTTCTTGCGGTGCGCCGAAAATGCGCAAAATTTACAGGTATCTGCGCATAAATTTGAAGGATTGATATGGCGATTTGCGTTGAAATAGACGTTTTTGCCGTTTTTTTCTTTGCGAATAGCAAAGGCAAATTTGCCCAGATCGAAAAGATCCAAATCCCATAATTTCACGCCATCTTCGTAATTTAATCTCTCGCCGTTTTGTAGTTTTTCTAAAATTTCCATCGATTTCCCAAGCCAAATTTTGTGCTAATTATATAATTTTTTGCTTACAAAACGAATAAGCGGACTAAATTTAGAGCCGAATTTCGTTAATTTAAAATAGCGTAGTAAAATGGGCGCCAAATTTTAAACAAGGAAAGCAAAATGTGTGGAATCGTAGGCTACATAGGAAACGCCGAAAAGAAAAAAATCATAATAAACGGACTGAAAGAACTCGAATATCGAGGATACGATAGCGCGGGCCTTGCCGTGATGGACGAGAGCGCCAACATAAAGTATTTCAAAGCGGTCGGCAAGCTAAATAATCTCGAAGAAAAGATGAAAGATTTCACTTCGCAAGGCTTTGGCGTTGCTATCGGACATACTCGCTGGGCGACGCACGGAAAGCCTACCGAGCTTAACGCGCATCCGCATTTTGGGGATTTTAGCTTCGTCGTGCATAACGGTATCATCGAAAACTACATCGAGCTAAAAGATGAGCTCGAAGCGGACGGCGTGAAATTTTTAAGCCAAACCGATACCGAAGTAATCGTGCATCTTTTTGAAAAAAATTTCAAGGCTAGTAACGACGCATTTAAGGCATATGAAGCCACAATTAAACGGCTAAAAGGCGCTTACGCAACGCTTTTGATCACCAAGGCAGCACCCGGAGAAATTTTCTTTGCTAAAAACGCAGCTCCGCTCATCGTCGCAAAAAACGATAAAAACGAAATTTTCTTTAGCTCCTCGGACGCTCCGCTCATCGGGCTTGCGAATACGGCTGCGTATCTGGATGATCAAATTTACGGCGTCGCCAAGCTCGGACAAATAGACATTTTTAAAAACTCTAAACCGCATAATTGCGCCTTTAGTGAGCTTCCGAAAGATAAAGGCTATGCGCAAAAAGAGGGCTTTAGATTTTTTATGGAAAAAGAAATTTACGAGCAAGCGCAAGTCGTAACCGAAGCGATGATGGGGCGCGTAATAAAGGGCGGCAAGATAAAATTTGATGAGCTTGATCCGGCGATGTTTGAGAGTATCGACGAGGTCGTGCTATGCGCCTGCGGTACGAGCTATCACGCCGCGCTCGTAAGCTCGTATCTTTTCGAGCGCATCGCTAAAATCCGCACAAAAGTGGAAGTTGCCAGCGAATTCCGCTACAAAGAACCATTTTTAAACAAGAATTCCTTATTTATCGTGATCTCGCAAAGTGGCGAGACCGCCGATACATTAGAGGCGCTGCATATCGCTAAAAAAGCCGGTCTTAGGACGCTTGCGATCTGCAATGTCGATAACAGCTCAATCGTGCGCATGGCAGGCAGCGTGATCCTCACCCGCGCGGGCATCGAAAAGGGTGTGGCATCTACGAAGGCTTTTGCGACGCAGGTAATGGTGCTATGGATGTTCGTCGTGTATCTTGCTAATCTGCGCGAAGTCATCTCGGCGCGCACGAATTCCGCTGAAATTTCGGCGATGCTTCATATCCCGCAAATTTTAAAGATCAAAGACGGCTTGCAGGATAAAATTTACCGCATGAGCAAGCACTATCTGCACGGACACGGCTTTTTCTTTATCGGGCGCGATATTTTCTATCCGCTCGCTCTTGAGGGCGCGCTCAAGCTCAAAGAGATCTCCTATCTGCACGCGGAGGGCTATCCGAGCGGCGAGATGAAGCACGGTCCGATCGCTCTTGCCGATTCTAATCTCTTTACGGTTGCGCTGATGCCAAAGCATTTGCTCTACGAAAAAACAAAAAGCAATGTCGAAGAGCTTGCCGCGCGCGATGCGTATATTTTAGCTATCAGTCCGGAAGAGCCCGAGATCGCGGATGATTTTATCAAAACGAGCGAGCAGAGCCACGCGATGAGCGAGTTTTTTGAGATGATGCTAATTTTGCAAATTTTAGCTCTTGAAATCTCCGTCAGACTTGGCAATGATGTGGATATGCCACGAAATTTAGCCAAAAGTGTGACCGTAGAATAATCGTTTTTTAAGTTCATTTTGACTAATATTTCTCATTAAAAAATCGGGGAATGTTAGTATATGAGACTTATTGGATTTATCAGAGGCGAAAATGTCATAGTCGCCACGGGCGGGGTCGAGTATAGCTACGAAATGCTGGGCGAGCGCGATCCTAGCCTAACCGACGGCGATGAGGTAAGTTTCGACACGCTAGCATCCAGCGCGATAAATATCGAGCGCGTGGACGCGTCCAAATCCAAGGATCGTGCGGCGCAAAAAGCGGCTTCGCAGGCAAAAGAAGCTGCGAAGCAAAATAATGACTGGACTTCTGATCCTAAAAATTTCATAGAAATAGACGCGGCAGAGGAGTCGTCTCCTCAAAATTCCGCCGAAAATATCGCAGAGGATAGATCCGCCGCAAAAG
>NZ_CALHHX010000026.1 GCF_938030685.1 uncultured Campylobacter sp.
GATCTGCATCTCATACCGGCGTTCGTTTTGATTGTAGTAGCGCCGGGAGATCTGTCGATCGTGACCTCGCTTGCCATCGGCGCGCTACTTGCAAACTTTTTCTCGCTAATTTTAATAGCGATCGAGTCGGCAAAAACTAAAGACGAATTCTAGGAGCGCAAAATGCCTTACGATAGTAAAAGTATTGAGCTTAAATGGCAGAAAATTTGGGATGAAGAGGGAGTTTTCGAGCCTAAGGACGATTACAGCCTGCCTAAAAAATATATCCTTTCGATGTTTCCCTACCCAAGCGGCCGCATCCACATGGGGCACGTGCGCAATTACAGCATCGGCGACGCGCTGAGCCGCTACTACAGGCTGCGCGGATACAACGTGCTTCAGCCGATCGGCTTTGACAGCTTCGGTATGCCTGCGGAAAATGCGGCGATCAAACACGGCATTCATCCTAAAACTTGGACTTACGAAAATATCGATTATATGAAAAAGGAACTGCACCGCCTGGGTTTTAGCTTTTCGGCTCGCCGTATGCTCGCTACCTCCGATCCGCTTTATACGCGCTGGGAGCAGGAATTTTTCATCAAACTTTTTGAAAAAGGACTCATCTACAGAAAAAGCGCCGTGGTAAATTGGTGCGAGCACGATCAGACGGTTCTTGCCAACGAGCAGGTTGAGGAGGGCAGGTGCTGGCGCTGCGGCAATGAGGTCGTGCAAAAGCAGATGCCTGGCTACTACCTAAAAATCACCGCCTACGCGCAGGAGCTTTTGGATTGCCTAAAACAGCTTGAGGGCAAGTGGCCCGCTCAGGTGCTTACGATGCAGGAAAACTGGATCGGACGCAGCGAGGGTTTGGAATTTAGCTTTAAATTTGACGAGCAAAGCAGCGCCAAACTTGGCGGCATCGAGGGCTTTAAGGTCTTTACGACGCGCCCCGATACGATTTACGGTATGAGCTACGCGGCGCTTGCGCCGGAGCATGAGGTTGTAAAGAGGCTTTTGGATAATAATTTACTTGACGCCGAAGCTGCGGCGAAGGTGAGAGAAATTTTAAATCAAAGCCCGCGCGAGCGCCAAGCAAGCGATAAAGACGGCGTGAGCCTCGGAATCAGCGTGCTTCATCCGCTAAGCGGAAAAAAAATCCCCGTTTGGACTGCAAATTTCGTCCTAGCCGAATACGGCGGCGGCGCGATTATGGCTGTGCCTGCGCACGATGAGAGAGACTTCGAGTTTGCAAAGAAATTTAACCTGCCGATCGTTCAAAGCATCGCTCCAAAAAGCGGTGATTACGACGCTAGCAAAGCCTACGTAGAGAGCGGAGTTTTGGTAAATTCCGCGGAATTTAGCGGCATGGATAGCGAGAAGGCAAAAAGTGCGGTTATCTCAAAATTTGAGGAGTTAAAGCTCGGACGCCGCGTGGTAAATTTTAAACTTCGCGATTGGGGGGTAAGCCGCCAGCGCTACTGGGGCGCGCCGATCCCGATGATCCACTGCCCAAAATGCGGGCTTGTAAGCGAGAAAATTTCAAATCTGCCCGTAGAGCTTCCGCAGGATATTAAGATCACCGGCAAGGGCAATCCACTCGACGCGCATCCTAGCTGGAAGTTTTGCAAATGCCCTAAATGCGGCGGCGACGGGGTACGCGAGACCGACACGCTTGATACCTTTTTTGAAAGCTCATGGTATTTCGCGCGCTACGCAAGCGACGAACGGACGTGGCAGCAGCGGGCGTTTGACGAGAAAAGCGTGAATTACTGGATGAACGTCGATCAATATATCGGCGGCATCGAGCACGCGATTTTGCACCTTTTGTATGCGAGATTTTTCCAAAAGGCTCTTCGCGACATAGGCTATCTGCGCGATAGCGAGCCGTTTGAGCGGCTGCTAACTCAGGGCATGGTGCTAAAAGATGGCGCAAAGATGAGTAAAAGCAAAGGAAACACCGTCGATCCTGATGATATTATCGAGACCTATGGCGCCGATACGGCGAGACTTTTTATACTTTTTGCCGCGCCTCCTCAAAAGGAGCTTGAGTGGAACGACAGCGCGGTAGAGGGTGCGTATAAATTTCTTAGTCGCCTCTACGATCGCGCCGAAAATGCCTACGCTACGGATAAAATTCCGCAGATCGACCACGCCACTTTAAATAAAGAGGAAAAATACGCCCGCCTTAAAGTTTATGAGGCGCTTAAGAAATCACAGCAGGTTTATGAGAGCAGCTTTGCTTTCAATACCCTAATCGCCGCGTGTATGGAGGCGCTAAACGCGCTAAACGCGCAGAGCGACAAAGACGTATTTACCGAGGGTTACTTTGTGATTTTAAACCTGCTCGAGCCTATCGTGCCGCACATCTGCGCCGAGCTTAGCGAGAAGCTGTTTAAGAGGCGGAATTTCGGCGAGCTGCGAGTTTGCGAAGAGGTCTTTGAGAGCGATACGATCAAGCTTGCCGTCACGATTAACGGTAAAAAGCGCGCCGAGTTTGAAGCGGATGCGGGCCTAAGCGAGGGCGAAATTTTAAGCCTTGCAAAGCAAAACTGCGCCAAATGGCTAGAGGGCAAGAGTATCGTAAAAGAAATTTATGTCAAAAACAAGCTTGTAAATTTGGTGGTAAAGTAGGCGAAGATGAGAAAAGTTTTAACCGTTTTTTGTTTGATTTTTTTAATCGGCTGCGGCTACAAGCCCGTTTCGAGGATCGCGAAAGAGACGATGAGCGGAAGCGTATTTGTAGACGTAATGATGAGCAAGACCGATCCGCAAAACACCGTCGCTATTAAAGATGCGATCAGACAGGGTATAGTCCAGCGCCTAGGGATGAGCCTTTCGGATAAAAACTCGGCGCAGACGATTGTAGTAGCAAGCATAAAAAGCCTAAGTTTTAGCGAGCTTTCATACGATCAGTTCGGCTACGTCACTAGCTACCGCGCAAATCTCATCGTAAATTTTAGCACCAAGCTTAAAAACGGAGAGGTTTTCAGCAAGGATTGCGTGGGCGATTACGATTTTAAAGTTAGCCGCCTAGTCAAAAATAGCTACGATACGAGCTCTATCATTAGCGATAAGGACCGCTACAAGGCGATCGAAAATGCCTCCGCGCAGGCGTTTGACGAGTTTATTTCGGCGCTTGCGATTAGGGGATTCAGACTTGAGCGGGCGCAGCATTAAAGAATTTTTGCAAAATCGCCCGATTTATTACAAAAAAATCGACTATGAGCGCTTTCCGCGGGCATATGCCGCCATTAAAGATAAAATTCCGCTCAAAAACGTCATTCAGATCATCGGCACCAACGGCAAGGGCAGCACTGGGCGGTTTTTGGCTAACGCGATCGCCGCAGCGGGCTTTAGCGTCGGGCACTACACTAGCCCGCACGTTTTTAAGCTCAACGAGCGCATCTATCTAGGCGGACGCATCGCGCAAATCCCAGTTTTTGCGTTAAATTCCGATGCTTTAAATTTTAAAAACGAGCAAAATTCCGCTTTGGCGCCAAATTTTACGGAAAAACAAAATTCCATAAAGATGCAAAATTTTGCGAACAGAGAAAATTCCGCCTCTCAAATTTCTATTTCTAATTTGCAAAATTCCGCCACGCAGGATTTTATTGCCACGCAGAATTTGCACGGCGAGCAGAATTCTGCCCTGCAAAACCCCGTTTATACCACGCAAAATTTTTGTAGCGAGCAGAATTACATCGCGCAAAATTCTGCTTCTACACAAAATTTATGGAATTCTCAAGATCTCAAATCGTCGTCTGAGCAAAATTTCAAATCTCCGTTAGGATCAAATTTTAAATCCGCTCAAAGCTCGCTTCCCATTTCGCTAGGTCGCGATGCTACGGATGAGGAGCTTGATTTCGCGCATGAGTTTTTGCAAGAGAGCTTGCCTGCGGAGTTTAAAGATAGCCTGTCGTATTTCGAGTATCTCACGCTTGCGGCGGCAGTGCTTTTTAGGGATTGCGATTACTGCGTGATCGAGGCTGGGATGGGCGGCGAGTTTGACGCTACGTCGAGCTTTGGGCGCATGCTGTCGCTTTTTACGCCGATCGGCACCGATCATTTGGGTATGCTAGGACAAAATCTAGAGCAGATCGCCCACACCAAGCTCATTACGATGGATAAGGAGGCGATTTTAAGCGATGAGATGAGTGAGGTTCCACTTCGTATCGCGCAGCAGATCGCAGAGCAAAAAGGAACTCATTTGAGGTTTGCAGCAGAGCTTTTAAGCGAGAGTGAGCAAGCGCAGATTGCATGGTTTTGCGCGCACAATAATCTGCCTAAATTTCAAATTTCAAATTTAGCTCTAGCGCTTGCTGCGATGAAATTTTTAAATTTGAAATTTGAAATTTCGCAGCTACCGCCTCTAAATTTACGTGGCAGGATGGAAGTTTTGGCGCCGAATTTGCGCGTGGATGTTGGACACAACGAGCTTGCGGCACAGCAAGTCGCCCGCGAAATTACCGAAATCTACGGAGGCAAAAAGATCGTGCTGATTTATAACGCCTTTGCCGATAAAGACGTAGCCGCGGTGCTACGGACTTTAGCACCCGTGGTAGAGCGCGTGGAGATCTTTAACTACGAGGTTGCGGATCGCGAAATGGCAGCAGAGGCGATAACCCGTGCGCTTGACGCGCTTAAAATTCCGCATTCGCCGTTTCGCGGCGAGCTTAGAGCGGACGAGGAGTATTTGGTTTTCGGCTCGTTTCATTTGGTAGAAAATTTCATTTTATGGCTTGAGGCACGCCGTGGCTAAAACTAAACTCACCCTAAGCGATCACTTTGGCACCAAGACGCTGTATTTTGGCGAAAATTTTAGATTTCAACTTAAAATTTTATCTGCGTTTTTCGTAATTTTTCTGCTAGTTTTGTTTTTTGCGATCTTTAAACTCGCGAGCGACCGATCAAATTTAAAAGAGCTAAACAAAACCCTATACGCCGAAAATCTCGCGCTAAAAGAGCAAAATATCGCGCTTGAGGGCAAAAATGAGGAGGTGCTTGCCAAGCTGGACGGACGCGAAGACGATGGAGGCGGACTGGATAGTGATATCCAGGTAATGCTTGCGATGAATGAGATGAAAAAGGAGCGCAAAAAGGGCTCCGGCGCGCATATCGCAGCTAGCGAAAAAACGGCGAGCGCGATTCTTAGCGCTGTGCCTAATGGACTTCCGATGCAGTATCGCGGCGTAACTAGCCCTTTTGGGATGCGCACTCATCCGATCAGTGGCGTTATGAGGATGCACCACGGCATCGACTTGCGAGCAAGCGAGGGCACTCCGGTGTTTGCGACGGCAGAGGGCTTCGTGCAGTTTGCAGGCGGCAGCGGTAGCGGATATGGAATTTTAGTGATTCTATCGCACAATTATGGCTTTGAAACCCGCTACGGCCACCTTAGCTCCGCGGTCGTAACGCCCGGTTCTTGGGTTAAAAAGGGCGATCTTATCGGCTATAGCGGTAACACCGGCTATAGCACCGGCCCGCACCTGCATTACGAAGTTAGGTTTTTGGCTCAAAGCGTCGATCCTGCAAATTTTATGAGCTGGAACGC
>NZ_CALHHX010000027.1 GCF_938030685.1 uncultured Campylobacter sp.
GGGGGGGGGGGAACGAAAGATCGATTAAATTCTTTTCTTTCCGAGATTGTGATATTCCCCCAGCGCAAGCGATAGCGCGCGCTACCCCTAACGGTAAATAAGCTTTCGTAAATTCGAACGTTATTTCAACTATGACTAATTAAGCTAAAAAGTCTTTTACGCGAAGCAGATCTTGTCCGTTATAAACGGATGTAAAATTATTTTTTCTAGCGCTTCTTATTAGATCTTGCGTGTATTTGTCTAATTGATAGAAGTCGTAGTTATAGTCGTTTGCTTCTTTTAAAAGTTCTTGTTCTTTATAGCCTTCTATCATTCCTTTTATAAAATGATATGGGCTTAGAATAATGCCGATTATTAATCTTATTGCTAATCCCAGTATACTTCCTATTAGCCAAAGTATAGCTTTTCCCAATAACTTAAATAAGGGGGCTGTTAGTCCACAAAATATTGCGAATACTGCTTCTATTAAGCACCATATACATACTATTATTGCTACTATAGCAAACATTGTTTATCCTTTCTATGAAATAATACAAAATCGCTTTCAGATATGATTTTTAATACGCCGGCACTTTTGAAGCCGCCGAAATCATATACACAGTTGTCTATTAGTTTTGGTGTATCGGTAATAACTGCATAATTTGGATAGATCTGTTCTATACAGCTTGTATCGTTACTTTGTAGGTAGAATGATAGATCTTTCGCTATGCTAAAGGCGAAGGGGGTTTTGCCTACTCCGCCTTTTTTATTTAGAATTGAGATAATCATAGGTCTATCCATTTAATAGGCTGTTGTAAATTCAATTTCACAACCCGAAAGACCGGCGTGGCTAAAAGAACCAAGAGTAGATATGTCTGTATCTGAATACATGTATATTGGTTTTTTCAATTTTATAATCTTATCAGGATTTGCGCGATCAAAATTATCTATTGCTTCCTCTGTTAAACCACGAGCGACAGCGCTGCTTACCCTCGGTCGCAAAAATACTTCACTTTTCGTTCCTATGACTTGCAGAATTCCCGTGCCACCTCCATTTTCAGTCGTTACATATTTCATAGGAGGTAGGGATTTGACGGTATATGCATTGACTTTATGTTTTTCATGGCAAAAAGCATCTAATTGAGATGGCGATGTGATCGTCAAAATTGGGTATTCATATTTTTTTGTTGAAGCAATTGTATTATCGACGCTCCCAGTTATAGAATCAATTGCGCTTCCAGTTGTATTTAATACATCATCTATAACGCAGCCAGAGAATGTTAAAGCTACTGTTGTAGCTAAAGCTAGGGTTGAAAGTTTCATTTTATATCCTTTAATTTTTAGATTAAATGTTTGAAAATATTCGATTTTTTAGTTTTGTTTTTAATCAGATATTTGTCAAACATATATTTCAAATCTTGTGAAAGATTTTAAAAAATCGTTAAGCTCTGCGGTAAATTTGCGGCAGAACCTAATCGTTCTTATTCCTAATTATTCCGCAGGTCTTCCGTATTCTTCTCTATACTGCCTTTTTAAGATATATACCTTATCTTTTATTCTTTCTATATCCACATTATAGACAGAGCCCGAAAAGATTCTCGGAACATAAAGCACTTTTACTCTGTCCGACGCTTGAAGAACTTGTTCAAAAATAACGACAGCTATAATAACGGTTACTATGCTAAGTAACGTGGATTTGTTTCCTAAAGAATTTTTCTTTTCATCAGGGATTATACCTCTCTTTGCTGCAACTGTCATATAGATATAACAAAGAATAAATGAAACCAATATAGCCACCACAGTAAAAATTATTAAATGGATCTGCTCTGATATTACTATAATCCTCGTCCATATAAAAAATGCGATAGCGCATATTACAAAGTTAAGAGCCGCAACGGCTAAAACATAGTATTTCCTTAGTTGCTCCATAATTTTTCCTTTCTTGATTAGATTGGCAAGCAGCCACTTTTGCTAAAATTATCGTGGATAAAAAGACTAATCCATAAGTATCTTAATAGGCATATATTGCCGACTTTTTTTGTCATTTTGACGATTTTCCCACCATTATTAAAGATTACTATCTGCATAACTCATATGCACTCCTTTGAAAAATTTCTTGGAATATTAATCACGTATGACTTAACTTAAAACAAAGAAACAATTCCTTTGTAAAAGTTAAAAGTCGGGAATTATTCCTTTGTTGAATAGATAGTAAATTTTCTTGAAAATTCCCATTTAAAAGGTAAAAAATGAGACATAACTTATCACAAAGAGATATAGCGGGAATTTTAAAAATCGATACAAAAACGCTTTATAATTGGCGTAAGAATAAGCCCGAGCTTTACCGTATCGTAATGCTCGGATTTAAATTCGACGAGCTGTTAAAGCAGGCGCAAAAGAATTTAGACGAGCTTCAAGACCTTGCGGAAGGGAATGCCGATTTGCGCCTAAAATGATTTTGTTTATTTCAGGCGCAGCCCGCATATTTGAATGATTCGGGATGGAGTAGAGTAGGTCTTATTCCAACGCGGAGATTGATATCAAAACAGCGGCGTTATGGAATTTAAATAATCCCCATACCATTGCATAAGCGTTGCAATCTGCTCTATGGTAGCCTTTTTGCGCTCGTATGATCTTTTTACTTCGTTTGGCTCTACGTGCGCTAAAGCGCTTTCTATACCTTCTTCTGTTATGCCTAAGCGGTATAGCTGCGCTTTATGCGTAGAGCAAATGGTGCGGAAGGTGGCTCTAAAGCCGTGAGAGGTAGCTCTGCCCCTGTACTTATCCTTGCCGCCTAAATTTCTTATAGCTTTGCTTATGCTATCTCTGTGTAGATGACCTTCTGCGCTAGCAGACGGAAAGACGAATTTGTCATTGCCACTAAATAGCTGCTGCTCTTTTAAAATCTTTATGGCGTATGAGCTGAGCGCTATTTGATGAGCGGTCCTCGACTTCATCTCTCTTGCTTTGATAGTCCAAATCCCCTTTTCTAAGTCTATATCATCCCACTTAGCGCTTGCAGTATTGCCAGGACGATTGACGCAAAGGATTTGCAGATATAAGGCTCGTTTGGTAGCTAGATCTAGTTTATCGTCCGTTTTTAGATCGTCAAGGAATTCCTTTATATCCACACTTCTTCTGTTAAGGCGGGGTATTCGACATCAATCTCACGGTTTCTATTATATCGACGGGAAGTAGGAAATTGTTTGTGTAGCATAGCGCAAGGATTGCGTCCCATATATTCATCATCTATGGCTATATCGAAAACTGCACCGCAATAATATATTAAACGATGAATAGTCTCTAATCTGCTTTCTTTGTTGTTTGGATTAAAAATAGCTTTAAAAATCTCTAAAAGCTCATCTCTCTTTATGCTTTTAACGTCTCTATCGCCTAATTTAGGTAGTATGTAAGTAGAAACCATATTAATGATTTTGGCTATATAACCTGCGCTACTTCCTTTTCTACGTTTCTGCTCTATAAGCTGATCGAATAGGCTTTTAAATTTATATTTATCCGACTTGCCTAAGATTGCGTCTATCTCCTTACCTTGTGCTAGTTGAGCCAAAAGAGCGTTGGCCTCCCTGCGTGCTTCTGCTACGGAGTAGATACCCGGGCGGAATTCCTTTAGACTGACTATCTTATCGCCTGCTAAACGCAAGAAAAAGGTTTTTGTACCGCTAGGATGGACGAAAAGATAAAGCTCTTTTGGCGATCCGACGGCTACTTTGTATCTTTTATCCTTTGCCTTAAGGTTTTTAATTTCCTTATCGGAAAGATGCGCCTTAGATATATTTGCCATAATACCCTCCTAAAATGGGAAAGTCCCTTAATGGAAAAGGGTCCCTGAATTAGTCCCTTATTTTTTCAGAAGTAATTATACTACAAACAAAAACAAAAGAAGAGAAAAATAATCGAAATATAAGATAAGCACCTATATACGGGAATTGAAGAGAAGTAAAAAGAAATGATTGAAACTTAAAGATAGCTTAAATGGTGGTCCCGATTGGACTCGAACCAACGACTTCCACCATGTCAAGGTGACACTCTACCAACTGAGTTACGGGGCCAAAAAGAAACGGCAGTATATCAAAAAAATCTCTCAATAGCAAGCAAATTTTAATTTTTCGTAAAATTCCGCCGAAATTTTATACAAGACTCCGCCGTGACGTAAAACGCCGTCGAATTCTACGCGAAATTTCACGATATTGCCGAAACCCCGCGCAAAATTCTATCCCGCAACTAAATTTCGCAATCCCGCGCGGAATTTTATCCCATTACTAAAAATTCGCAATCCCGCGTAGAATTTTATCGCGCTTGCACGACACTCGCGTGTTTTGCCCCAGCTTATTCTGCTCCGCTTTGTTTTATCTAGTCGCTTTGCTTCACCCCGCCTCGTTTCATCTGCTGCCTTACTTCGTCCTGTCTTATTTTGCCCGCTTGTCTCGCTCCGCCTTGCGCCCGTTAAGACGTCCAAATTTTTTCATTCAGCCTTAGAATTTTTACGATTTGTAGCATCGCGTCCAGATCCGCTTTGATATCCTTTGCGATGCGAGCATTGAGTATCGGCTGATCCAAGCTCGGCTCGAAACTATCCGCGTCGCGAGCTATCGCTATGTAAATTTTATTTTGCTTGAAGCTCAGCGAGATATCCGATTTCACGAGCTGTTTAAGATATAAAATTTTCTCCATCAGCGCAGGCGTCAGAACATACATAACCGTCATTGCGTCGTTTGCATAAATCGTAAAATTTTGATTGAAGTCCGCGTTATCTATTGGTATTTCGCGACCACCCAGTAGTTTGTGCCGCAACTCAGACGGCGGCAGTGTCGTATTCGAGAAAACAAAAACGTCGGAGCGGATTTTTTTATTAAAATTTGCCACGAAAAAGGGTCCTTCGAAAAATATGGCGTAATTATTTTTAAAAATAAATGGAATTCCCGTACCGATGTCTTTTTCTAGTCTTATATCGCAAAATATAAAATCCACTCCGTCCACGTTCGCGCAAACCAGATCATCCGCGCGAAATCTATCAAATCCGTCAAATATCTCGCTTACTCTTACCTCTTTTTCCTGAAAAAGCGCGCCCATTTTATACGAAAAGCCCAGGCTTTCGATATAGGGCTTGAGATAAAGCTCTTTGTAGCGCATCAAAAATTGCTCGGTTTTACGCTCAAAAATCCACTCGTAAAATTCGTCCCGCATGGCGATTATTGCTAAAATAGACATGACCAAAAAAGATAAGCTTTCTATGCCAAGATCGAGTTTGGGAAAATCGAGAAAGATGATTATCAATGCGAGCGCAAGCATCGGACCGAAAACCACGAACGCTACGAGATAACTTAAAATTTTCCAAAGCTTGCGACTTTTCTTAAGCCGTTTGCGCTGCTTTTCTAAATCTATTACGGTTTTAATATCCACGCCCAACCTCTATTTATTAAATTTAATGGCGCAACCTTGCGGCACAGCGTAAATCTGCGCCCGATACGGCGCGATTTTGGTGCGTTCCGCTTGGATGCCGCCACATTTTACAGCTGCTTGCGCGAGCCGCGCGTTCCGTTTATTCGCCATGCCCTACCTTGTTTTGCCCGCTTGCCTCGCTCCGCCTTGCGCACGCTAAGACGTCCAAATTTTTTCATTCAGCCTTAAAATTTTTACGATTTGCAGCATCGCGTCCAGATCGATTTGTATCTTACTCGCGAGCCTATCACCGCGTATCGGTCTATTTAGATCGGGCTCAAAGCTATCGTATCCGCGAGGTATTTTTATATAAATTTTACTTTTTCTGAAGCTAAGCGCGATCTCCGATTTCGCAAGCGTTTTCAAAAATAAAATTTTCTCCATCAGCACGGGCGTGAGTACATACGCTGCGGCGACCGCATCTTTTGTATATACCGCAAAAGATCTGTTAAATTTCGCGTTATCCATATTGCAAGATCTTGCACCGCTTTCCAAGACGCCGTGCGGTAGCTTTATTTTTCTTGGAAGAATAAAAATGTCGGATCTAATCTTTTTATGAAAATCGGCTGCGAAAAAAAGACCTTGAAATATCTCCATTTCCTTCTTTTCATAAGTCAAAGTGAAAAAACTATCATCTATAGTCTCTTTAGACATCCAAATATCGCAGAAGCTAAAGTCCACACCGTCTATGTTTCCGTATATCAAATCATCTCCGCCAGAATTTGCATATTGATTAAAAAGCCCGCTTTGCAGGATGTCTTGCTCTTGGGTTACGGCGCCGAATCTATTGTATTTGTATCCTAGACTTTCGATGTATGGCATTATATAGAGGGCTTTGTATTGCAACGCGAATTCTCGCGTTTTGACTTTGTAGGTTTTTTCGTAAAATAGCTTATAAGTAAAATATAGCGCTATGCTTAGACCAAATAAAAGATACGGCATTCCCAAAGGTGTACCCTCTTGGCTAGCCATATATCTCATTAAGAAAACCGCAGGGATAAATATCGCACAGGCTTTAAGCAGGCTTATTATTTTCCATTTTATGCGGCTTTGCAGCAGCTTGC
>NZ_CALHHX010000028.1 GCF_938030685.1 uncultured Campylobacter sp.
GCGCCGTCGCGCTCGTCGTCTTTGAAATTTTCGATTACGCGCGTCTTGCCGTCCTCATAAAACAACTTCCAAACGCCCTGTTTGCGGTCATCCTTGTATGCGCCCGTCTGCTTTAGCGCGCCGCTTTCGTAGTACCATTTTTCCATACCTTGGCGCTTGCCCCCTTTGTATGTTCGCACGCCGCGCACTTTGCCGCTTTTGTAATAATCCATGTCCTTGCCGTTTCGCAGCCCGCCCTTATACGGATGGCGCGCGCTTACTTCGCCGCTTTCGTAGTAGTCGGTGAAAACGCCCTCGTGCCTATCCGCTTTATACGCGCCCTGCTGCTTTAGCTTGCCGCTTCCTTGATAATACAGCTTGTAAAAACCCTCGCGCTTGCCGGCTTTGTATTCGCTCTGCGATCTCAGCTCGCCGCCGTCCGCGTAGTAGCTCTTCGCGACGCCGTCGTACAGGCCGTTTTTTAGCGGATATTCGTTTGAGGGCTTATCTCTGCCGTCAAAGTAATCGCGCTGAAGCACCGCAGTACCGTCCTTTACGTCGATCTCTCTGATAAGCGTCGGCGGCAGCGGCTTTGCTCTGGGGTAAACGACGCCCATAAAGTTTACGTCGTAAAGATCCTCGGCGCTGTAGTGCAGCACCTTGAGCGTCCCGCTATAGGGCTTGTCCGCTACGAAATACAGACCGTTTTTTAAGCTCGGCTCGGGCTTCATTACGATTTTTGGCTCCAGAGCTTGCGCGCCTAGCGCCAAAAGCGGAAGTAGGAGCTTTAGTACGCTTGAAAAAGTGAAATTTCGTATTAAATTTAAGCCCAAATTGAGCGAATTTTGCGCGGCTTTGCAGGTTTTCATATTTTGCTTCCTTTTAGCTCGGTTAAATTTGAAGAATTTTAAAATTTGAAGCTAAATTTTAGATAAATCCTCGCGGAGTTTGGGCTGAGGGTTTGGTTTTCGGCGCCGGACGCGTGCCGCGCCCATAAGCCTATTGCGCGCTGTTTAACGGAGCTAAGCGTTAAATTTCGGCATGCTTCAACACATCCGCGACGATCGTCCATTCGCGCACGAGCCTTTCAAAGCTAAAATTTGCATTTGCGGGGCTAGTCGAGGGTAGCTTCACGGGCTCTCTGCCCGTTGCGTTTAAAATTTGAGTTTTTAGATGTTTTTCGCAGATTTCATGCGCCTTGCCGCCGTTTGCGAACACCTGCACGATGCGTGCGCCGCTAAAGATCGGCTCTAAATTTGCAGGCACGACGGCGGTCATTTTGGCGTCGCTTGAGCCCTTTATCTCGCAGCAGATCGCAGCGTCATAGATGGCGATGCGGCGGGCGAGCAGGAATTTTATCTTTTCGTCCGTGCTCACGGGCGACGGCGAGTTTAAAATTTGCGCCAGCACGCGCCAGAAGCGATTTTGCGGATTTGCGTAGTAAAAGCC
>NZ_CALHHX010000029.1 GCF_938030685.1 uncultured Campylobacter sp.
TAGACGATTTTAGCGGTAAATTTAGATTTATCTTCCAAACCGCCGAGGAGGGCACTAGAGGCGCCGTGGGTATGGAAGCTGCGGGCGTTACTAAGGGCGTGGATTACTTGCTGGGCGGTCATATCGGTTTTCAGGCGACCACTATGAGAGGCATCATCTGCGGTACTAAAAAACTGCTTGCGACCACTAAATTTGACGTAAGCTTACAAGGCAAGTCCGCTCACGCCGCGGGCGCGCCGCAAAACGGAGCCAATGCCCTGCTCGCCGCAGCCGAAATGGCGCTTGATATGCACGGCATCACGAGGCACGCAGACGGCGTCACGCGTATCAACGTCGGCGTGCTGCGCGCGGGTGAAGGGCGCAACGTCATCGCGCCCAACGGCTATCTCGCGTGCGAGACTCGCGGCGAGAGTACGGAGCTGAATGAGTTTATGAAGTCCAAATGCATGGACATAGTGGAGGGCGTTTCTAAAATTTACGGCGTCAGCTACGACGTGCAGGTTACGGGCGGCACCGCAGGCGGCGATAGTGACGAGGATAGCACGCAGCTTTACGAAGATGCGGCGAAGGCATCGCCGTTTATCGACGATGATAAAATCGTAAGGGAGCTAAGCTTTGGCGCATGCGAGGACTTCGCGCATTTTATGCGCTCGGTGCAAGATGCGGGCGGCAAGAGCGGATATCTAATGATCGGCACGACGCTTGCGGCGGGACATCACAACGCCAAATTCGACTTTGACGAGGACTCGCTGCTTGCGGGGGTGGACGTGTATCTTCGTTGCGCGTATAAGCTAAACGGCAAAATTTAAGGAGAGCGGCATGAAAAGAGCACTACTTCTAAGCGCTTCCAGTTACAAAGACAGCGGCTATCTTAACCACTGCAAGGGGTGGATCAAGGAATTTTTAGGAAGTCTTTGGGAGGATGAAATTTTATTCATTCCGTTTGCGGGCGTTAGGCGCACGAATGAGCAATACGAGCAGAAGGTCGCAGACTGCTTGGAGAGTAACAATATCAGATCGATCCATCGATTCGCCGATATGAAAGCCGCCGTTAAAAATGCCAAATCGATCTGCATCGGCGGCGGCAATACCTTCGTGC
>NZ_CALHHX010000030.1 GCF_938030685.1 uncultured Campylobacter sp.
TAGGCGAGCATCTGGGGGCTGAAATTTTTACTCACGAAAACGCAATCTACTGCGGCGCGATGGGCGCTTCGCTTATCGGCGCACGCAAAGCAAATGAAATTTCAAAGGAGACGAGATGAAGATGGATTTTGACGCGCTTAAAAAGCGCAACGCAATGGCTCTGCACGATCTAAAAGAGCAAGGCAAACACGTAGTGGGAATGTTTTGCACCTATTCGCCAAAGGAGCTCATTTACGCCGCAGGCGCCGTGCCGGTTGGGCTTTGCGCCTATGACGAAAGCCCGATAGACGCCGCTCATGCCGAGCTTCCGCGTAATCTTTGCCCGCTAATAAAGGCAAGCTACGGCTATGCAGTTACTAAAAAATGCCCCTATATGAACGCCAGCGATCTCGTCATAGGCGAAACGACCTGCGACGGCAAGAAAAAGATGTATGAGCTGCTGGCAAAGCATAAGGACGTCCACGTGCTGCAGCTGCCGAATATGACCGGTGGCAAGAGCTTGGAGCTTTTTACCGACGAGCTTAGAGAATTTCGCAAAGTTTTAGAGCAAAAATTTGATACGAAAATCACCGATGAAGCGCTGCTCGATGCGGTGCAAATTTACAACGAAGAGCGCAAGGTGATGTTGGAGCTTTTAGAGCTTGGCAAACTAAATCCGATGCCGGTAGCGGGCAGCGAAATTCATCAAATTTCATTTGCGAGCGACTTCATATACGACAAGCAGGAGAAGCTTAAAATGATACGCGCCTACATAGCCGCCGCGAAGGAGATGACGCCGCCGAAAACTCGCAAAAAGCGCATCATCATCACCGGCTGTCCAAGCGGAGGCGTGTATGAAAAGGTTATCAAGCAGATAGAGGAGCTGGGCGCGGACGTAGTGGCCTTTGAAAACTGCTCCGGCACCAAAGGCTATCAAAACCAAGTGCAAACAAAGGGCGATCTGGTCGCAAATATCGCCGAACGCTACCTTAAAATTCCATGTTCGGTGATGTATCAAAACGACGCACGCTCAGAGGTTATCAAGGATTTCGTACGCGAGTATCAAGCGGACGGCGTCGTTGACATCGTGTTAAGCGGCTGCCACACCTACGCGATCGAGACAAATAAAATAAAGGAGGCAAGCAAAGAAGCGGGAGTAAGCTATATGAGTCTGGAGACTGACTACTCCAAGCAAGACGTCGGGCAAATTCGAACGCGTTTAGAAGCGTTTATAGAACTGCTCTAAGCGGGTTGCTCGAAATTTTAAAATGAAGAATTTTCTAAATTTAAAAACAAACCAAAGAAAGGAGAGGTTAGATGAAATTTAAAGAAGTAGACGAATCTCGTCGCGGCTTTTTAAAAGGAGCTTTGGCAGCGGCAGCCATCGCCGGACCCGAATCTATGCTCGCAGGCTTCACGCCGTTTAAGCCCGATTCGCTGCAGGTTTGGTCGTGCGGAGGGTTATCTGAGGCTTTTGCGCAGATAAACGCAGCATACGAGTCCAAAACGGGGCATAATATCCAGTACACCGGCGCCTTTGCGGGGGCGCTCGGGAAGTCGCTGCTAGCCTTGCAGGGCAAGACGGAGGTTTTCGGCGCTCGCGTTTTGGAGCTGTCTCAAAAACTACGCAAAGCTGGGCTTAGCCTTCGCTTTAGACCGCTATGTTTTACCGACTATGTTTTAGTAGTACCAAAGGGCAATCCCGCGGGCATTCGCGATCTGAAGGATTTGGCAGAGCCCGGCGTGCGAGTGATACTTCCGCTAAGGGCATCGCCTCCGGGCAGCGGACCGGTAAAGGGAATTTTGAAAAATTCAGGTCTCACAGGGCCCGTTATGAAAAATATGGTCGCCAACGGAGCGTGCGTAATCACCATGATGTGCGATCTGGTAGAGGGCAAGGGCGATGCGTCCATCATCGAAAAGCGCCTAACGACGCACGATAGGTTTAAAGACAAAATCGAATATATGCCTATCGACGAAAAACTAATTCCGCCCGGGCCGCTTACCTTTACGCTAAATATCATGAAGTACGTAAAGGACGAGAAGCTAGCCGACGACTTCGCGGACTTCGTCTGCTCCGTAGAGGGGCAGGAAATTTTCGAGCGACACGGCTTTACCTCCATCCATTCGGCGCGTGGGCTTGAACTCATAGAAAGGTTTGGTGTAAAAGATGTTTAGTATAGTAAATATGGCAAAGATGAAAAAAGTCTCTAGGCTAACTAAAATTCGTCGTTTGGTGCAGCTGATTTTTATCGGCGCGATCGGGCAATGGGCGTATTACGGGATTTTTAGATGCCCTTTTATCGTGCCTTTCGTAAACTGCCAATCCTGTCCGATCGTTACGTGCTGGGGGCGGATCGCGACCGTGTTTTTCGGCTTTTGGCTGTTTATACCCGTGCTGGTTATTTTCCTAGGGCGCGCGTTTTGCGGCTGGCTTTGCCCAGGCGGATTCGTAAATCAAATGCTCGGCAAATTTGCCGCTTTTAAGCTCAAGCTAAAAAATAACAGAAAGCTACAATATGCGCAAATAGGCATGGTTCTAGCCGTTTTGCTTAGCGCGGGCGTATATTTTATCTACGGCAACCCTCGCGTCATGATCCCTATCCGCACCAGCGACGAGTATCTCAACGCCGTTATCATGTCCTTTAAATTTTCCGACTGGTACTGGGAGGTTCGCACTGCCGTCGTCGCAGCTCTCATCGCCGCGTCCTTGATCGTCGCAAATTTATGGTGTCGCTTCGCCTGTCCTAGCGGCGGCATAATGGAGCTACTGCGTAAAATTTCAATATTTCGCGTTTATAAAACAGACGCCTGCGACAACTGCAACGCCTGTTTGCGCAAATGCGAAATGGGCACGAGACCGGACGAGATGAACTGCACGAACTGCGGCGATTGTATGGATGTTTGCCACGCGGATGCCATCAAATTCGGAAGGAAAAAAGATTGATGAATTTTTTCGCTAAACCCTCCTTCGACAACCACCCCTGCTTTAGCAAAAAAGCGTCCGCCGCCTACGGGCGCGTGCACCTTCCCGTAGCGCCGCATTGCAATATCCAATGCAATTTTTGCAACCGCATCTACGACTGCGCCAACGAAAATCGCCCCGGCGTAACGGGAAGGGTGCAAAGCCCTGACGAAGCCGTGGAATACGTGGAAAATCTATTTAAATTTAGACAGGATATCTCAGTCATCGGTATCGCAGGACCCGGGGATCCTATGTGCGATGCCGACAAGACCCTAGCGACCTTTGAAAAATGCAAAGTCCGTCTCCCTCGCGCCCTACTTTGCCTATCCACAAACGGCCTGTCCCTGCCCGAGCATGTGGATGATATCGTGCGGATCGGCGTGAGCCACGTGACAGTAACGGTCAATGCCGTAACGCCCGAAGTGGGCGGCAAAATTTATGCGTGGGTGCGCCACAAAAACAAAATTTACCACGGCGAAGAGGGCGCTAGAATTCTTCAGGCGTGCCAAGAGGAGGGGATCCGCAAGCTAAAAGAAGCCCGTATGATCGTAAAGATCAATACGGTCGTAATACCTGGCGTAAATATGGATCATGTCCCGCAAATCGCGAAAAAGGCCAAAGAGTGGCAGGCCGATATCATGAACTGCATGGCGATGATCCCCGTGCATGACACCCCTTTTGCAAATATCAAATCGCCATCAAACGAAGAAATTCGCAGTATGCGAAAGCTCATCGGCGGCTCCATTCATCAAATGACTCACTGCAGCAGATGCCGCGCCGACGCATGCGGCAAGCTTTGCGAGAAATGAAGACCTGCTTTTAGCGGGTCTTTTATCCGGCGCAGGATACACGCTTTCATAGCGCACAAAATTTTAGTAGAGATTTAAATTTAAAATTTGTCTAAATTTAGAGCTAGTAGGCAGCCGACAAGCGGCTTTTTAGCGGCGGCGGTTTTTTAAAATTTAAAAACAATTTTTAAATAATATTATTTTGCTTTTATTTAACTTTGGGTATAATTCTCCCAAAATTAGGCATCTGAAAAAACCGTATAACGGTAAAATAAAGGAGACATCATGGAAAACGTTTCAAGACGTGATCTGCTCAAAATGAGCCTAGTTGGCGCGGGAGCTTTAGCGCTCGGCTCCGTAAACGCAAATGCTGCGGTTAATGCTAAAGACGTCAAATTTGACGAAGAGTGGGACGTAGTTATCGTCGGTTCCGGTTTTGCAGGACTAGCAGCCGGTATCACCGCAGCCGAAAAGGGCAATAAAGTCCTAATCCTAGAAAAGATGGGACGCGTAGGCGGCAACTCCGTAATTAACGGCGGAATTTTTGCCGTTCCAAACAGCGACAAACAAAAAG
>NZ_CALHHX010000031.1 GCF_938030685.1 uncultured Campylobacter sp.
TTCTAAAAATTCCTGATCGTCGATTTTCTCTTCGCCCTTTTTCGGCACGATCTTTCGGTACTCGCCGCTGCTTTGTAGCTCGAATGCGAGCTCATTGTCGCTTAGCTGAAGTTTTAAAATTTCTTTGAGCTTGTTTTGCAAATTTTCGTTGTAAATCGGGCTCATCAGCTCCAGCCTGCGCTCTAAATTTCGCGGCATCCAATCCGCGCTCGCGATGTATAGGCTGGGCTGCGCGTGCGCGAAGTAAAAAATTCTAGCGTGCTCCAGGTATTTGCCGACGATCGAGATCACGCGGATATTTTCGCTGACGCCCTTAAGCGCCGGGCGCAAGCAGCAGATACCGCGCACGATGAGATCGATCTTTACGCCCGCGGCGCTTGCTTTATACAGCGCCTTGATCATATCGCCGTCGACAAGAGCGTTCATCTTGGCGATGATCCTGCCGGCAGAGCCTTTCTTCTCCTCATTTTTTATCATCGCTAAAAGCCGCTCTTTGATCTGCATCGGCGACATAGAGAGGTTGTCCAGCTTGCGATTTTTGTTGTAGCCCGAGAGGATGTGGAAGAAATTCGTCGTGTCCTTATCGAAGCGGTCGCCGCAGGTAAAAAAGCTCACGTCGGTGTAAATTTTAGCGCTCGAGCCGTTGTAGTTGCCCGTGCCTAAGTGGATATAAAATTTTAACTTGCCGTCCTCTTTTTTGATGATCTGAGTTACCTTGGCGTGGACTTTAAAGCCCGTGATGCCGTAGATCACGTGCGCGCCCGCGTCTTCGAGAGCCTTCGCCCAGTGCAGGTTGTTTTCCTCATCAAATCTCGCCTTAAGCTCGACCATCACCGTTACCTGCTTACCGTCGCTTGCGGCCTCGATCAGACTTTGGACGATCGGGGAGTTTTTCTCCACCCGGTACAGCGTCATGCGGATCGAGATGACTTTCGGATCCTTGGCGGCCTCTTTGATGAGTTTTTGCACCGGATCGAAGCTCTCATAAGGATGGATCAGCAGGATATCCTCCTTCTCCATCGCGCTCATAACGGAGGTGTTTTCGTTAAAGGGGGGCAGCGTCTTTGGCAGATACTGAGGATGGGCTAGAAAGGAAAAATCCTTATTGGAGGCGATCTCCCAAAGCCCGTCCAGCGTAAGCGGCACGGCGCATTCATATATATCTTTGTAAAAAATTTTAAGATG
>NZ_CALHHX010000032.1 GCF_938030685.1 uncultured Campylobacter sp.
CGCCTATTTTGCGCCGCTGCGCCGAGATAAGCATAGACGAAACGCCAAATATGGGCAACAGCCCAGCGGCGACCAAGCTTGCCAAGCACGCGATGAGCGATAGACGCCGTACTTTTTAGCGCTTCGAATGGGATAGAGTGGATGGATATCTACGCTCCTGAGGCGGTACAGGCTAAAATTTTAAAACTTGCGGATGAGATAAATGGGGATGAAATTTAAAATTTAAAAGCAGGTCTCCGCATTAAATTTCACGCCGGATATGCATTATGCGTCCCTGTGCGCGCAGACAAAAGTAGAGGTTGCAAAATAGGCCTCGTGCCTATCGCCCTCTGCGCCTTGCTAAAAGATAAAACAAAATGATCGCCGCAAAAACCACCGCGATTGCGGCGTAAATTTTACCCATGCCGCCGTAGCTTTTGGAGTCGTCGCTTAAATACAGGTTTATTATCGCGCCGTTATCAGTCGAAATTTCAAGCTTTGCGCCCTTTGCGCCGTTTAGTTTTACGCGCAGCATATTTGCCGCTGGGCTTGAAATTTCGGGCTTATCCATAAAGGAGTAGCTGGTTTTGTAGCTTTTCATCAAATCGTTGCAGTCTTTCGGGGCTACGAATATATCGTAAAACGCGCCGTTTTTCACGCTCAGATTTTCTCCGCCTTGCACGACGAAGTATCTAAATTTAGGCGCCTGCGTGATAAACTCCCACCGTAGCGTTTTTTGCTTACCGCCCTGCTCGTAATTAAACTCCGCGCCGTATTTGGTGTCAAATTTAAAAACCTCTCTGCTGAAAAGCACGAACTGCCTATCGCTTAAAATGGCGTTAGGATCGGAGTTTTTGTCTAAAATTTTAACGTTTTGAAGCTCCCTGCCGCTTTCGTAAATTTTAAAACTTTTCATCGCTACGGGCGGTTCCTCGGCATTAAACTCCACGCTTACGGGATTTGCGGTGATTTTGCACCCCGGCATGGGGTCTGGAATTTCATTGCTGAAAAACGCAAGCGCAGGCTCGTCGTTTGGGTAATAGACGTAAGGGCGCGAGTTTAGCGCGGTGGCGCCTTTGAACTTATCCTCCCTCATCCGTAGCGTTTCGTTTTTACACATCCTAAGTAGGAATTTACCGCTTCCTTCGTCGTTTAAATTCCGCGAGCAAAAGGCGTTGAGGCGCGAATTTCCCATCTCAAAAACGTAGCTACTTTTTTTGCCGTGCTCAAAATAGCCGATGCCGATCTCATCCGAGGCGAAATCCAAAAATGCAAATCTATGGTAAATCGCGCTTAAAAGCCCATCGATCGCGCTTTTTAGATCGCTTGAATTATAGGATAAATTTTCCCTCACGACGGCATTATAGCCTGCGTAAAAAGCGCGCTTTGACGGATTTTCGCCCGTAAAGCCCGCTCGGCCCGCGGTTTCGTCGTGCGACATCGCCTCGTTTGCGACGACATATTTTGCGTGATTAAGCGCGGAGATATTTAAAATTTCATTCTGCGCAAAGTAGTTTAGCCCCGATTTTGCGCGCACATTGTTGATGTAGCTTAGCGGATCGTCGTAAAAGGAAAAGCCGCTCATCGCAACGAGCGGCTGTTTTAAATTTGAAGGGGTGTTTTCGCATGCGGCAAAAAGCGCGCAAATCGCCCCGAGACCCAGAAGCCTAAGCCGCAGGGCCCGCTTTAGCAAACTCGACCCCCTCTTTTACGTCCTCGTAGCGTTTGAAATTCTCTTCAAACATCTTTGCTAGCTTATCGCGCGTGATCTTATATTCCGCCGGGTACGTCCATGTATTGATCGGATTTAGTAGCTTCGTCTCGACGCCTGTGAGCTCTTTTGGGATCGCTAGGTTAAATTTCTCGAAATTTTCAAATTCACACTTTTTGATACTGCCGTCCAAGATCGCGTTTATGCATGCACGCGTAGCCTTGATGCTCATTCGCTTGCCCACGCCGTACGCGCCGCCGCTCCAGCCGGTGTTTACGAGATAGACGCTAACGTTATGCTTGTCGATCTTTTCGCCTAGCAGCTTAGCGTAGACAGTCGGGTGTAGCGGCATAAACGGCTCGCCAAAGCACGCGCTAAAAGTCGCCACGGGCTCTGTGATACCGCGCTCGGTGCCTGCGACTTTGGCCGTATAGCCACTTAGGAAATAATACATCGCCTGCTCTTTGGTTAGCTTTGCAACCGGAGGCAAAACGCCGAACGCATCGGCTGTTAGAAAGATTATATTTTTCGGATGGCCGCCTGCGGAGCTTGGCTCGTAGTTATCGATATGATAGATCGGGTAGCTAACGCGGGTGTTTTCGGTCTTGCTACCGTCTTTATAGTCCACGACGCCAGCCTCATCCGCGACCACATTTTCAAGTAATGCGTCGCGTTTGATCGCGGCGTAAATTTCAGGCTCGCTGCTCGGGTCTAAATTTATACACTTCGCATAGCAGCCGCCCTCGAAGTTAAATATCCCCTCATCGTCCCAGCCGTGCTCATCATCGCCTATTAGCTTACGATTAGGATCGGTCGATAGCGTCGTTTTGCCCGTGCCGCTTAGGCCGAAAAATAGCGCCGTGTCACCATCCTTGCCCACGTTTGCCGAGCAGTGCATACTTAGCTTGCCCTCGAGCGGCAGCCAGTAGTTCATCATCGAGAAAATGCCCTTTTTCATCTCGCCGCCGTACCACGTGCCGCCGATGACGGCGACGTTTTCCTCAACGTTAAAAATAACGAAAACGTCGGAATGCAGCCCGTCGCTCGCGTAATCTTCGTTTTTGCATTTGCACGCGTTGTAAACGACAAAATCAGGATGAAATTCCGCTAGCTCGCTCTTGCTTGGGCGGATGAACATATTTTTTACGAAATGCGCCTGCCACGCGACTTCGGTTACGAAGC
>NZ_CALHHX010000033.1 GCF_938030685.1 uncultured Campylobacter sp.
AAAGGACGTGGACGGATTTAGTGCGATAAACGTAGGCAAGCTTACTAGCGGGCTTGCGGACGGTTTTGTGCCCTGCACTCCGCTTGGCGTGATGCGCCTGCTTGAGGAATACGGCGTGCAGATAGCGGGTAAAAACGCCGTCGTACTAGGTCGCAGCAATATCGTAGGAAAGCCGATGGCTAGCCTGCTTCTAAATGCCGACGCTACCGTCACTATCGCTCATAGCAAAACAAAAAATTTAAAGCAACTTTGCGCAGATGCCGATATTTTGGTCGCGGCGGTCGGTAGGGTGCACTTTGTGAGCGCAGATATGGTAAAAGAGGGTGCGGTGGTAATCGACGTAGGGATCAATCGCGGCGAGGACGGCAAGCTAAGAGGCGATGTCGATTTTGATGCGGTCGCGCCGAAATGCTCGCTAATTACTCCCGTGCCCGGAGGAGTGGGACCGATGACGATCGCGATGCTTCTTAGCAACACGATAAAATCGGCGAAAAATCGCTTAAAACAAAGAGCTTAAATGAAAATACTAAGTAAAATTTATCACTTTTTATCAAGTTGGACGGGGACGGTCATCGTCGTTTTATTTGTCATTCTTTTTGTTGCGCAAGCCTTCGTGATCCCCAGCGGATCGATGCGCACTACGCTTTTGGAGGGCGATTTTTTATTCGTTAAAAAATTTAGCTACGGCATCCCGACTCCGCATATTCCGTTTGTAGAGTGGCAGGTTGCTCCAGATAGCGACGGCGACGGGCATATCATCCGCGGCGAGGGTCCTAAGCGCGGCGACATCGTGGTTTTCCGCTATCCGCTTGATGTTAAAGTGCACTTCGTAAAGCGAAATTTTGCGGTCGGCGGCGACGAGGTGATTTTCGATCTGAATAATTTCTATCTCCGTCCGCATGAAGGCGACGAGTTCATTGCTGCGAACTATGATGCTCGCGACATTGTGATTTTGGGTGGCGAAAAATATGTCAAAGAGCCGTATAAATTTAAGGGCATTCACTACGACCCTAATACTAGGAACTCGATGCTAACAAATGTTAAAATTGCACTTGAGAAGGGTGAATTTTCTATGAAGCCCATTAGTCTAAGCGAAATTCCTCACAGCTTCGAAGCTGCGGGGATAAGCTTCAATGCCTTTTACATCAAAGTGCCGCAGGATGAGTATTTTATGATAGGCGATAATCGAAATAATTCCGCCGATAGCCGCTTCTGGGGTCCGGTACCTTATCGTCTGATCGTCGGCAAGCCATGGTTTACCTATTTTAGTATTGACGCCGATCGCAAGATCCGCTGGGAGCGAATCGGGCGTTTCGTCGATACCTTGCAAAACGACGAGAGCCTAATCTATGAGCAAAAATAAGGAGCGGCAATGCAAATAAATAAAATTTTCATAGCGAGCGATCATGCGGGCTTTCGTGCCAAGGAGCAAGCCAAAAAAGCGCTCGCCGCTTTAGGTTACGAAGCGGTCGACCTTGGCACGCACAGCGCCGAAGCGAGCGTGGATTATCCCGATTTTGCGGGCGCGCTGGCGGATAAAATTTTAGCCGAATGTGAAGCTTGCGCGCGAAGTGAAAATTTTAAAGAAAACGACGGCATAAATTCCGCTGCAGCCACGGAAAATTCCGAAGCGGGCGGTAACGGCGGCAGCGAAAATTCCAGCGCGAGTATAAACGGTAGCGGGAATTTTAATGATACCGCGCAGCACGGCGAGAAAGATAAAAATTTTGACGCCGTCAAGAGCGACGACGGCAAGAATTTTGATGCGGACGCAAATACGACTGCCTGCGCAAGCATAGCTGCCGCAAACGCGAGCAAAGATAAAATTTTAAATTCCACCGACTACGGCATTTACGGTGTTTTGATTTGCGGTACGGGCATCGGTATCAGCATCGCCGCAAATCGCCACGCTCACATCCGCTGCGCGTTGTGTCATGACGCGACTAGCGCTAGATTAGCCAGAGAGCACAACGACGCCAACGTCCTAGCCTTCGGCGAGCGATTGATGGGCGCGCTGGTGATTGAAGATATGATTAGAGCGTTTTTTAGCACCGATTTTGCGGGTGGTAGGCACATTAAGCGCGTCGCAAAGCTAGGCGCTTGCGGTAGTTCGAATTGCGCGCATGGATTTGATGGGGAGAATTTCATGCAGAATTCCGCTCAAAATTTTACGGAACAAAGCTATGGCGCTAATTTAAATGGGCGGAATTCCAAATTAAGCTTCGGTGGTAAAAATCCTTCCGACAAAAATCCCATCGACACGGATTCCGCGTCAAATTTTGCACGGAGCTTTAACGATAAAAATTCCTTATTTACCGGCGAGAATTCCTTGATAAGCTTTGGTGGTGCACATCATATAAATTTAAATTCTACGCACGCAAAGATAATCTTTAATGAGAAAAATCCGCTAGATAAAAATTCCACTAGCGCAAATTCTACGTTAAATTTTACGCGCGAGAGCGTTTGTGAGAAAAATTTTGCTCAAAAAGCTAGCCGCAAATATTTTGTCAGTTTGAACCCAGCAATTATAAATTTCAAGGCTAAAAATTCTGTTTGCATGAGCGTTAAGCCAGAAAACGCAAATTGTGCTAGTACGGGTTTAAAAGATGCGAATTTTGCTATTACGAGCGTAAATTTAAAGGAAGCAAATCTTTCTAGTGCGTATTTTAAAAGCTTAAATTCCGCCTATTTTAACGCAACCTCCGCTACTATGCGCTTTGTAAATCCAAATGAAGGAGGCGAGCAATGAGCGTAGCATTAGGCGTTTTAGCGCTATTTTTTGCAGCGCTACTTATTCTATCGATCCGAAAAAATTCTAAAATTTACGCCCTTCTTCGTAAAAGCGAGCAGAAAATTTCAAAGCTTAAAAGCGATAACGAAAAGCTTAAAACTGCCCTTCGCTTCGGCATCGAGGCTCTGCAAAACGAGGAGAGCGAAAACTGCAGCTTAAAAATCCAAAACGCAAGATTGAAAAGAGGTAAGCTATGAAAAGCCTAAGCAGCGAGCAAAAGGGCTATTTATTTCGCTCGATCCGTACCGTGCGCGACTTCCCAAAGCCCGGTATTTTGTTTTACGATATCACGACACTCGTAGGCGATCGCGAGGCGTTTAATTTCCTGCTTGATCATCTAGCCGAGCGCTACGCCGATTACGGACTTGATTACATAGTAGGCATAGAAAGTCGCGGATTTATTTTTGCAGCGGCACTTGCTGCGAGGTTGAGGGTCGCTTTTGTGCCGATTAGAAAGCCAAAGAAGCTTCCTTATATTACGATTTCACAAAAATACAGCCTTGAATACGGCTTCGATCAGGTCGAGATGCATGTGGATGCATTCTCCGGCGTGCAGGATGCCAAGGTGCTGCTAATCGATGATCTAATAGCCACTGGAGGCACCGCACGAGCGGCATTAGATCTCATCGCGCAGACGCAGGCTAAGTGCGTCGAGGCGTGCTTTTTATTAAATTTGCGTGAGTTAAACGATCTAGGCGAGTTTTCGCGACGCACAAATGTTTATTGCGTTTTAGAGGCGTGATTTTGGAAGAGCTACTTAAAAATTTATTACAAGAATACCACCAATACGCCTATATCGTGCTTTTCGTTTGGTGTATTTTAGAAGGCGAAATCGCACTGATTTTAGGCGGCATAATGGCGCACGAGGGACATATAAATTTGCCGCTAGGTATCTTTGTCGCGGGACTTGGAGCATTTTGCGGCGATCAGTTTTATTTTTATATCGGTCGCTACAATAAAAAATATATCAGTAAAAAGCTCGCGGCGCAGCGCCGAAAATTTGCGATTGCGCACTTGCTTTTGCAACGCTACGGCTGGCCGATAATTTTAATGCAGCGCTATATGTATGGCTTCCGCGTCATCATCCCGATGAGTATCGGTATCACTCGCTACAGCGCAAAGAAATTTGCGATTATCAATCTTTTTAGTGCTTGGTGCTGGTCGGGCGCGACGATGATTTTGGCGTGGTATTTTGGCGAGGAGATCTGGAGCGGGCTGCGGCTAATCGAGCAACACTGGTATTTTGCGATACCTATCATAGGCGGAATTTTATATCTATTTTTTAGGCTATTTAAACGTATGGAAAATCACTTTATGAACTCACGAAAGGAACGAGATGAAAGTAAAACTGCTAGATCGTAAAATTAACGAGATAGAGGCGGATTTTGAAGTTATTTTAGTTGTGGATAAAAATTTAAATCACGAATTTATTAAAGACACGGATAAGTTTGCGCTTTTTAATTACAAAGGCGAGGGCAATCTGCTGCTTGTCGAGAGCAGGCGGCTGTATGTCGGCGTCAAGGCGCTAGAATATGACCGCGTCCGCACAGCACTTGCGAACGCATACAACGCGCTTAAGGGCTACGCGATCAAAAATTTTAAAATCGCCTTTTACAAATGCGGATGCGATCGCAGAAGCACGATGGCGATGGTCGAGGGCGTGCTTTTGGGCGGCTATGAGTTTAATAAATACAAAAGCGATAAAAAAAGCTCCAGCTTGAATGAAATTCTAATCTCTACGCAGGAGTACGGCGGCAGTAGCCCCGACGTGCAAAAGATGAACTATGGCGTGCAGCAGGGCATCGTGATGGCAAATGCCGCAAATTTCGCGCGCGACGGCGTAAATGAGATCCCCGAAATTTACACGCCCGAAAAGATGGCGAGCGAGGCTGAAATTTTAGCCTCGAACTACGACGACGTGAGTGTTAAAATTTACGACGAGGACTTTTTGCGCGAGCAGAATATGAATGCGTTTTTGGCAGTCAATCGCTCCAGCGCTCATCCGCCGCGCCTCATCCATCTGATCTATAAACCGCAGCGCTGCCTAAAGTGCATCGTTTTCGTGGGCAAAGGGCTTACTTACGACAGCGGCGGGCTAAGCCTCAAGCCTGCCGATTATATGCTTACAATGAAAAGCGACAAAAGCGGTGCGCTTGCTGCGATGGGCATCATCAAGGGTGCTGCCGAGCTTGAGCTGCCGTTTGAGATACATGCGGTTATCGGCGCTACCGAAAATATGATCGGCGGCGATTCGTATAAACCCGACGACGTACTGCTTAGCCGCAGCGGCGTGAGTATCGAGGTGCGAAACACCGACGCGGAGGGCAGGCTCGTGCTTGCCGACTGCCTAAGCTACGCGCAAGATCTTGAGCCAGGTCTGCTAATCGATATGGCGACGCTTACCGGCGCTTGCGTCGTGGGGCTAGGCGAATACACTAGCGGTATCATGGGAAACAGCGAGGAGCTAAAGCGTAAATTTAAAGATCTTAGCGATTGTAGCGGCGAGCTATTTAGCATTTTGGAATTTAACGATTATCTGCGCGAGCTAATCAAAAGCAGTATCGCGGATGTCTCCAACTGCGCTTCCAGCAGGTACGGCGGCGCGATAACCGCGGGGCTATTTTTGGATAAATTTATAAAAGACGAGTATAAAGACAAGTGGCTGCACCTTGATATCGCGGGGCCTGCATATCTGGAAAAGGCGTGGGGCTATTACGCGGCAGGCGCGACTGGCGCGGGCGTGAGAGCTAGCCTGTACTTCTTGCAGGCTCTAGCCAAAGAGCTGAAGGACGCGTAGATGGGGCTTTCTGTAGGGATCGTAGGGCTTCCGAACGTCGGTAAATCCACTACCTTTAACGCTCTTAGCGGCGCGCAAAACGCACAGGCGCAGAACTATCCATTCTGCACGATCGAGCCTAATAAAGCGATCGTGCCCGTGCCCGATGCCAGGCTCAGCAAACTTGCGCAAATCGTTAAGCCGGGTCGTATCGTGCATTCGACTATCGAGTTTGTAGATATCGCGGGTCTAGTGCGCGGAGCTAGCAAGGGCGAGGGGCTGGGGAATAAATTTCTTTCAAATATCCGCGAGTGCGAGATCATCCTTCATATCGTGCGCTGCTTCGAAAGCGGCGACATAACCCACGTCGAAGGTTGCGTCGATCCTATCCGCGACATCGAGATCATCGAAACCGAGCTGATTTTAGCGGACATCGAGCAGCTCGGTCGCAAGATCGAGCGTCTCGGCAAGGAGGCTAAAGCAAATCAAAAGGGCGCTAAAGAGGCGCTAGCCGTAGCAAACGAGCTTTTGGCGCATCTAAACGACGGCAAGCCCGCTTCAAATTTCGCGCTCAAAGAGGACGAAAGCTATATCGCTTTAAATCGCGAGCTGCGCTTGCTTAGCGCCAAAGATGTAATCTACGGCGCAAATGTGGACGAAGACGGCATCGCGCAGGACAACGAACATGTCGCGCGCGTAAGAGAATACGCAAACGCCCGCGGCGCCGAGGTGATCAAGCTCTGCGCCAAGATCGAAGAGGAGCTCATAGGGCTAAGCGACGAGGAGACGCACGAGATGCTACAAAGCCTGGGCGCGCAGCAAAGCGGGTTGGAGCTCATCATCAAGCGCTCCTTCGCAAAGCTCAGCCTCATCAGCTACTTCACCGCGGGCGAGATGGAGGTGCGCGCATGGACGATCACGAAGGGCTGGAAGGCTCCAAAGGCTGCGAGCGTCATCCACAACGACTTTGAGCGCGGATTTATCAGAGCCGAAGTGATCGGATTTGATGATTTTATCGCGTGCGGCGGCGAGAGCAGGGCGAAAGAAGCGGGCAAAATGCGCCTTGAGGGCAAGGACTACGTCGTGCAAGACGGCGATGTGATGCATTTTAGATTTAACGTTTAAAATTTGATTTTAGGCGCATTTAAATTTGGTCTGCGCTAGCTTTAAAATTTAGTAAAATTTAGTTCAAACGCAGGTTCAATAAATTTTGATTTTTGCGAGCAGCGGCTTTTGGCTGAAATTTTTGCATAGCTAGAACAAAACGAGACGCGTGCGCTAAAACCTCATTAAATTTCGCGGCGAAATTTAATCGGCTTGTTTTGCGTTAAATTTACGCAAGCGAAGTCATCTCGCGCAGGATTTGCGCTTAAAATTTGCCTGGCAAAATATGTCTAAGAAATACTTCCGAAATCATGCACCAAATTTATGTATGGCAAAAACTGCGCGTAAATTTAAAGGGTGAAATTTTAACTAAAAATCGCAAAGCTCGTATCTGCGCGCGATAGAATTTGAGCTCTATATTTAAATTTACGGCTTACAAATTTGATATCCGACGATTTTTAAATTTTATGATCTTAAATTTAAACATGTTTGTTTAGTATGCGGTGCGAACCGCGCTCGTAAAGCTAGCCGTATTAAATTTGCCGCCGATAGGCGCGGCAGAATTTAGCGAAAATTTTAAAATCAAGCTCGCGATTAGCCCATCTTGCCGCACGAAATTCGAAGTCGCGGAATTTTGTCGCGTAGAATTCCATCGCGCCGCAGAGCCTTGCGGGAAAGATGAGCGGGTTTTTCCAGCGCCGAGCAAACAAGCGCCTAGTAAGCGGCGCTAAATTTAACTTAATTTTGGAGGATCATGCGAAATAAGCAGCCTTACATCGAAGGCAGGATAGAAAACTTGCACGTCCGCGTCCTTAGGCAGGAGATCGAGACGCTCGTGCTTTTTGAGATAGGCGGCGTTCGCTTTCGTATGCGTTGCAGGTCGTTCTCGTTTAAGCAGGGCGATTTGGTGCGCGTAAAATACTGCAACCAAGGATATCTAGGCAGCCTCGTCGCCTTGGAAGTCGAGCACCGCAGAACGCCTTTGGAATATGCCCGCGATTTTGCGTTGAGTGCGCTGGATACCGTAAAACGCACGCTATCTTTAGCTTGGGATATTTTGATTACATTCGGTCTGATTTTTTTCGTCACGACAGTATTTTACGCGATCTATTTTGCGTTCGCAAAAGACGCATTCCCAAACCTAGGCGATTTTTTCTACACTTGCGCGGGGCTTGCGTTTGTTGCGATGATAATTCTGGCATACGTTTATGCGATCGTCCGCGCTATTGAAAGGCGCGCACCTCGTTTGACACGGATATTTTTGACGTGCACCTACTTTGCTATATTCCTTATGCTTTTTATTGCCGTTTTTATCATCGCGCTTGCGGTATTGCTTTATATTTGCGATATTTTGGGCTTTGGGGATTATTTCTTTTCTTGTTTAGTGCTCGCATTCGTGTGTTCGTATCTGGTTTGCTCTACTTGTATGCAAAAACTCTCATCGTGGCGCAAGCCTCGCAAAAAGTAGTGCCCCTCCACCGCATAAATACACCGTGCGGAATTTTATAATTACGTCTCTTTAAATTTCGCCGGGTAGAATTTCACGCTGCGTTATAAATTTTATGCGCTGCTAAATCGTAAATTTCGCTTCGTAAGAATATGACAAGCGATAAAATTCTGTTACACTAATAAACCATACCACTATAAATTTTACACTTTTTAAAATTTTGCACGCCAAGTTTTCTGATCGTTTTCCGTTTATTTCAAAGCTTGCGGAAGCTCAAACGAGCTTGGCTCGTTTGAGCTGGAATTTCGGATAAATTTAAATCGCGCTTAGCGCTAGCGTCTAAGCAATCGACCCAATAAGCAACGATTTAAAACGTTACCTCCCAGTTAAATCTAAAATTTCTACGCGGTGCATAAAATCTGCCGATGCCCGCACCCGTCGCCTGATCGATCATATTGACCGTTCCGAAAGCCCTGATCGAGCGCGCGCTATCCCAAGTGATATATTTGGCATTGGTTAGGTTGTAAACTCCTAGACTAAAGTTAAAATTTTTTTGCGGCTTTGCATAAGCGATAACGTCCACTACCGTATAATCGCCGCTTCGCCAACCTTTGGTATTATCGGTTACGGGCTCTCCGTTTACTATAGAAGCATCGATGTGCCCCCAATATGGATCCGTTCTTTCGACTTGGCTTTTCCAATACATATTGTAGGTATCTTTGCGCTTCTTGGCTCCTACGTCAGTTATGAAAAGATCAATGCCATATTTGTCGCCGGGCGTAGAATAGCCGATATTATAGACGGAAGTAGGCGGTTGGATCGCATTCATCGGCACCTCTTCGCCCCTACTGCATCCGGAGTTTGAATCATTGGCGTTTGAGCCGTTGCTAGCGCACGACATTCTGCCTTTTTGTCTGCTGTATTTATATCCCAGCCTAAATCCCTCCAGGCTCTCCGATACATCGCCGAGCTCCAGATGGGTATTTATCTCAAATCCATGCACTTTGGCGCTATCTCGGTTTACATTTTGATAAAACGGATACGGTATCTGCTGATCTACGACTTGTAAATTTCCCAAAAATTCAAGATCGATAAAATTTTTATAATCCGTCTTAAAAACATCGAAAGTTATGCGGCTTCTCTCGCTATAAAAAGTAAGAGCAATCTCTTTCGTCCTTGCGATTTCTGGTTCTAAAAATATATTAGGACGGATAGAAAAGTCCGGATGCTTAAAGGTCATATACGCCTCATCCGATGTCGGAGCGCGGAAACCCTTGGAGCCTTTTAGCTGAATTCTTATCCAATCGAGCGGGTCTAAATTTAGACCTAGTTTGTATGAGCCGCTTTTGTATTCCTTCTCTCTTAGCAGGAATTTTAAATTTTGCTGATAATTTTCCTCTCCATAAGGAGTGTAGTAACCATGTATTCCGTCATAGGGATTGTAAGGATACGGCACCCACAAACCGGTTATGATGCCTCTGGGCACTTCGGGATAGCCGGTATATTTCGGTTTATGCTTTACCTTGTCGTAGCGATAGCCAAGATCAAAGCCTACATATTTGGTTATTTGAATTTCATCTCCGATATAACCTGCCGTAGTCGTAGTTTGCACCGGGATCAGGTAGGTATTAACGGCGGTCGTATTGCTTCTCTGATTGCCGTTCATATGGTAGTCGGGATTCGGTACGCCACCTCCAGGAGTTCTACCGAAGAGTATATTATCCCACCATTGTGAATCACCCGAGTAAAATCCATCTTTATTAGTCATAGATTTATCTGTTTGATCCAAAAGTCCGCCGTATGATATAGAGTTCTCTATGGTATCAAATAGGCTAATATCTTTCTCGAAATCCAAATTTACTTGCTGGGTTTCGGTATCTAACGTCCTGTCGGAGTATTGGATTGAATTATAGCCGTCAGTGTATGGCAAAATATGATATAAATCATAGCTTGTGCTCCAGTCTCCATACCAAGACCATGCAGGATCAGTATTAGGTCTTGTTACTGTGGCATCTTCGCTTGATTTTTCTATCGTTCCATATACTTGACCGTTTGGGAGGGTGTGTTTAGTAATATCTCTTTCAACGAATTCGTAAGTGTAACCCTTGTCATTTTTCATATAATCCTCTGTGTCATATTTTGCCCTTAAAACTCTAAATTTTTTATCGCAATTTATTTTGGTACAGTCTAAAAATATACCCGTAGAATTCTGAGTTTTAAAGTCGGTGCCAGGGTTAAGATTATTCCCGGCATTGTCTTTAATAGGTGCGGGGGTATCCGAATCATATGAATTCGTATCTGTAGTTAAGCTTCGATTATTTTTATCGGTTATTTCATAGTTATTTGAATTTTCCTTTAATTGCAATCCCGCAGGATTTTGCGTATTTTGGCAAGCGCTCCCCTGGCAACCCTCTTTATTGATCGCGCGATTTTTAATGTTTTGCTTCGAGTATGAAATTTTAACGTGATCCCAAAGCGGCGTCTCGCTGAAATTTTCGTAGCTGAATTGCACGTTTCTTCGATCAGAGCTGTCATGGTTCGTCCTGCTTCCGTATCGTTCCGGAGCGCCCGGGCGACTGCCGAGCCTGAGCGTGTAAGATAGGTCTTCGCCGTCGGAATTGAGCTTTGAGTTATCCACCGCAACGGAAAATCTATGCTCGTCGCCGGGTTGAAATCCAACCTTTACGAGTGTACTTTTTTTGGTTATGGTGTATGGGTCTGCTTTTTCGCGAGTTTTTCCTATATGAAGTTTGTCCTCTTTGCTATCATATATGTCGTAGAAATAGTTTTTTCTTTCATGACCGTGTCTATCGGTGTTTATAACTAAAAGATCAAACCAGCCGTATCTAGCCGCACCGGTGAAGGAGTGAAAATTTTGGCTATCGACGCTTTGATAGCCCTGCTTAAAGCCGAAATGATAGTTTTTTTCCGTCAAGAAATCCCTAGCGTCTTTGGTTTCAAACATAACCGATCCGCCGAGTGCGCCGCTTCCCGCTTTTATGGAGTCGGCTCCTTTGGTGATATTGGCCGTTTTGACGTTTTCCATCTCTACGCCGTTTCTTGTGTTATTAAAATTTCCATACCCCTCAAAGAGGTCTTTAAAGCCCTGCGAGCTCAAGGTCTCTGCTTGGCGAAGTCCGTCCACTGTGATAGCCACGCGGTTTTCGTCCACGCCGCGAACGGCGTATCCGCTAGCGCCGAATCTGCCCGTCTCGACCGCCGTGATACCCGTTTGGTATCGCACCAAGTCTCTACTATCGGTGATCTGCTGCTTCTTGATAGTCTGCGCGGTAGTTTTAGTTTCGCCGACCTTTTGCTCGGCTACGCTTTGCGAATCGACATTGCCCGTTACCTGGATAGTTCCCAGTTCTTGTGAGTTGGCTGGCTCTTCCGCGTAAAGCGAGCCATAAAAGAGCAGCGAGACATAGAGAGAGAGAGAGAATCTTCTAAACATTCATATTTCCTTACTTAATGATTATAGAATTGATTATTAACGCGGCGAATAATAATACAAAGATTTTTAATGTTTAATTAAATTGCAGTTTAAATTTAGGATAAATTTTAAATGCTTGAAATTTTGATTTTTTAAGAAGTATAAAATTTTGAATAGGTCGAAAAATACGTAATAGGTGCATTTTAAGCTTTAATATAGCGCTAAATTTTGCAAAGCGTTTTTGAAACGGCTAGCAAAAATACTGAAAATTATAAAAGGGCGAATGATAATAAAGCGCATTTTATAATATGTAACGCACTTTTAAATCATGATATTTTTGCCGGTAATTTTAAAATTTTATACCCAATCGCTGCATTGTAAATTTATCATTTTATAGATTGTCGCCTCTCGGGATTTGTTAGCAGATTTATTTATCGGTACCGGAATAGGGCATAAATTTTTGCCGGGTAGAATTTCACGCTGCGCTATAAATTTTATGCGCCTCGAAATTTTGAAATTTTGTTTTGCACAAATACGGCGAGCGGCAAAATTCTATCTCACAAATAAACCATACCGCGTTGTAGGCATTGATAATCTACTCGTTTATTCCGCCAAATTAGCCCATACCGCCGTAAATTTTACGCTTTTAAATTTCGCGTCGAATCTTTCGCGGCTAAAAAACACCTCGCAGAGCCGCCGTACCCTTTACATGTCTGTACGGTAAGAAATAATGCACGAAGCTTGTGCAGGCGCCATCAGACACGCATATTTCGGCGCTTAGTCTGTGTCCAACATGCGTAGAATCGAGATCCGGTACCTCTAGCTCATCCTTTTCAAACACGACACGCCCGCTTTGCACCTGCTCGAGTTTGATATTTTTCAGCACGATCCCTGGCGCGCTCACGTGGTCAAATTTTATACTTAGTTTATACGGAGCGCCGGTGGAGTTGTCGTCCGAGAAGTCGGGCTCCGGCTCGTGCTCGTCGCGCCATAATCGTCTGCCGATAGTGGTAGCTCTTAAGCTGGCGCTGATGCTAAAATCCTCCAGATCCAGCGAAGCGCTGCTAAAATCACGGATAAGCGCCCATGATACGATGGCGCGACCGAAAAATTTATCGGCGATCATATACGTGCCGAAAAGCGAGCTTATGACCACCCAAAACAAAAATATAAATTTAAAAACCTTGCGTAAAACAAACTTTAACGTCTTCATCGCTATCCTTTCGATCTAAAACTTAAGCGGAATTCCGCCTGCAAATCCGCGGATTAAAATTCCGTACAAGATTTCGCTTATGAAATTTTGCGCTTTTTGGTCTGCGGCGGAATTTTAAGACAGAATTCTGTGGCGAAATTTTACGGTTAAATTATAAAACAAAATTCCGCCCATGAAATTTTACCTAGAATTTCTCCTGTAAAATTCCATAACGAAATTCGAAGATGAAATTTTATGGGCGGAATTTCACAGCTAAAATTTCACGGCAGAGCTCAAAAGTTCTTTCCCGCGGCAAAATTCCACGCCTTAAAATTTTAAGAAAGTATGAAATTTTTTATCTGATCGCAGATCGCTTCTTCGGATTGTGCGGCGTCGATTTGCAGCGTCTGAACGCCGCATGCCGTGCACGCCTGCGCCATCAGCTCCTGTACGCGCATTAGATATTTCAGCCCGCGAGCCTCGATTATATCGCTGCTAGCGCGCGTTTTAAGCCGCTTTTTGACGAGCTGTTCGTCCGCCGAAAATAGCACGATTTTATCTGCAAATTTGCCTCCAAGCGCAAATTTATTAAGCGCGATAAGCTCGCTAAGATCCGCGTTTTTGTCGTTTGCTAGCGCATAGGCAAGCCCCGAGATGAAACCGCGATCGCTTAGCACGAGCCTACCCGCGCCGCCCTTTATCACGCGCTCGTAGTGCTCGGCGCGGTCTGCGAGGAACAAAAGCAGCTCGGCGCGCTTTGAGATTTCGCCGCAGACCTCGCGCAGATTTACGCTACCGCGCGACCACTTAAAATCCTCGCCCAAAACGAGGCTTCGCACCGCCTCGCCGAGCTTCGTGCCGCCGGGCTCCTTGGTCACGATCGCCTGCGGAAAAGCCGCCGCCAGCCGCGCTATCTGCGTGCTTTTGCCCACACCGTCGATACCTTCGAATATTACATACATTTTTCGCCTTTAAATTTGTGCGCTATTTTACAAGCTTATAGCTAAATAGCGGCTTTTTTAAACAGACGGGCGCTAAATTTCGTCTTAAAATCGGGCTTTTGCGCGAGCTTGTCCGAGCCGCTTTTGATCTTTAGGCGTAAAATTTTATCGGGCGCTTTGTTGCTAAACACTTATTCTTTGCGGCACGGCTCGCGGTTAAATTTAGCGCTCGAATGGGTGTGTCGCATAACAGCGAGCGAGTAAATTTGCGCTTACGGACATCTACCGGGCGGAGCGCCGGTCGGTAAAGACGGCACGCCGTGCGGATATGATGGCACGTCGGGCGAGGTAGGGCGTGATCATACAGAGCAGGACGTATACCAGTTGAAGCGGATGGCGCTAAACTGAAATGGCGGCGCTTCTGGCGGAGCAGGGCGGCGTCATTCGGAGTAGGGTATGTTTGTGGGCAGCACGGGCGGGCAAACGCTGCGCGCAATGATAAAATCGCGACGATGAAATTTTAAATTTTGCCCTTATTTGCCTGACGGTTCGGGATTTATCGCTATGAAATCTTTCCTCAGATCGCTAAGATCGCAATCGGTAGCCGTGATCGTAAAATCATCCGTCATATCGAGCGCAAATTCGCCAAGACCTGCTTTGAGCTGCTTCACGCACTCCCAAATGAGCTTTTTAGCCTGCGCATATTTATCATTTAGCTGCGTTTCTTGATTGAAAAGATCAAAAATTTTCACCGTTTCGTAGTCTACTTCGACCTCAGCTCGAAACTCGTAATCAGGAACGAGCCAAAGAAGCCAGCCATCTTTTCGCGCAAGCCACTGCGCGCGCTGTTCTTGCGAACCGAATCCGATGATCGGCGGCAAACTCCTATTGTCGCAAGCTAAATTTATGCAGTAGAGCTTGCAGCCGGGCGCGTGCTTTTTGATCGTCTCTTTAATCGCTGGCAGTAGTCTTTGCGCGGCGAGCTCATAGAGCTTTTTGTAGCTCATATCCTTATCGGGCTTTTGATAGCGCACATAACCATTTTCGGTTATTAAGCTTAGCTCGCCCATTGCGTCAAATTCATAGTTTGTTACGTCATTCCTTCTGCCTGCGCGAGGGTGCTCTACATACTCCCGTCTTTGTGCGAGCTTGCCGCCTTCGTAAGTAAAATTTTCTATCCCATAGGCGTTGTTGTCAAAGGCCGAGTAGATGGACTTTAGCTCGCCATTTTCATAGATAAATCTTTTTATATTGAAGCATCTTGAGCATTTTTTATTGTAGCAACCGAAATGATATTTTAAAACTTCGTCCCGCCCCCAAAAATAAAGGCTTTCAAAGAAACTTTTTTTGTCGTCATGTTGTCTCTCAAAAACGACGCGATCTTGCGCGTCAAAGCCGTATTCGCGGGCGTTTACGATCTTTTTTGGTTTGGCTTTTAAAATTTTGCCCTTAAAGAAGCGGTTATATTCGAAATAAAACGGCTCTAAATTGATATAGCTACCCGACGCCCAGCGCCTACTTACGACCTGCGCTTCGGCTATTTTATTTAAGGCTTTGTATTCATCTCTCACGCTTTTTAAAAACGTTCGCAGTCTTTCTATCTCATCCATTTGCTTATCCATTTTTATCTCCCGTGTGGTTTGTAAATTTTAAATTTAGCTGCGCCTGCGAGCTAAATTTCAGTCGCTTGCAAGCTCATTTTTTCAAAAATTTTAAAATTTCGCTCGGCACGAGGTGCGAAACGTCGCCACCGTGGCTCAAAACGGAGCGGACGATCGAGCTTGAGATGAAGGCGTTTTTGAGCGTCGGCATCAAATACACGCTCTCAAATTCCTCCCATAACGAGGCGTTTGCGTAGCCGATCTGCAGCTCGTACTCAAAGTCGCTAACCGCGCGGAGTCCGCGGATCACGAAGCGCACGCCGCAAGATTTAGCAAAATCCACGAGTAGATTATCAAAGCTTTGCACGCTCACGCCACGAAGCCCGCGTGTCGCGGCTCGCGCCATCTCTAGTCTGGATTTTAGGCTGAAGTAGGGCTTTTTGCTCTCGTTTAGCGCGACTGCGACGATGACTTCATCAAAAAGCCCTAGCGCGCGCTTGATTACGTCCAGATGGCCGTTCGTAATAGGATCGAAAGTGCCCGGATAGATACATTTTCTTGAGTTTTGCATTATTGCCACCTTTTAAATAGCTCGTTTTGCACGCCCAGAGCGTCGCACCACTTGCCGATTATGAAATTTTTTAAATTTTGCACGCCGCAGTAGCCTGCGATCACGGGCGGAGCGATGATGACGCCGAGCGCGGCTAGCTCGCTCATCTGGCGCAGGCTGATCGCAGAAAATGGCATCTCACGCACGCCAAGAACCAGCCGCTTGTGCTCTTTTAACGCGACTGCAGCGGCGCGGGTGCTTAAGCTGTCGCAAAGCCCGCCGTAAATTTTAGCCAAAGAGCCGATAGAGCAGGGCGCAAAGATCACTGCATCAATCCCAAAGGAGCCTGAAGCAGGCGGCGCGGCCAGATCGGTATCGGGATAAAATTTTACACTCCTAAATTCCACAGATTTTAGAGCCTCGTCCGCGTCTATGCCGCTTTCGGCGCGCAGGACGTAGCGCGCGCCCTGCGTAAGCACAGCGTGGGTTTCATGCGGCGAGCTGGCAAGAAATTTAAGCAGATCAAGCCCGATCTCGCAAAAACTGGCGCCGCTTACGCAAACTAAAATTTTCATTTTAAGGCTTTCATATCAAAATTTCGTGGCTTGAAAGCGAGCGGAACGGAAAGAATTTTAAAATTTGAAGTTGAAATGGAGCGGGAAACGAGAGTCGAACTCGCGACATCAACCATGGCAAGGTTGCG
>NZ_CALHHX010000034.1 GCF_938030685.1 uncultured Campylobacter sp.
CGCGTACCAGCTCCCTGCCCACGACGCCCGTAGCGCCCAGCACCAAGGCGGATTTACCCATTTTCGCTCCTTGAATTTCTTTAAATTTTATCGCGCTTTGCGGTCAAATTTAACTCCGGCGCTACGTTATTCTAAATTTTACGCGCATATCGTCTGCACAGCACGGCTCATCGTGCGATCTATAAATGCGTAAAATTCAAAGGCGCCTGCCTGCGCAGCTTGTCGCTACGAAGCTAATCAAGTCCTGCTCGCACGTAAAGAAGCAACTTAACAGCGCAAGCTATAAGTGAGCTTGCGCCTCACCCGATCCGCTATTTGGCGGCTGCTATATAATTAAATTTCGGTTCGCTAAGTTTAAATTCGAAGCTAGCCAAATCCACCTCTCCGATGCATGCATCGCTATCGTAAAGCGTGAGCAAAAATTCTGCCGTTTGTTCGCTGCTGTGGTATTGCGAAAACGCCGCATCGTAATCAAATCCGCGCTTTCCCGAAGCTACGTCGCAAAACTCGCTTTTAGTCGCGGCGGGAGCTAGAACTTTAGCCTGCATTTTGGCGTCTTTATCCTGCGCCAGCTCTCGATGCAAGCCCTCCGTAAAGGCGCTTACGAAAAACTTGCTCGCGCAGTAGGTGACGGCGTTTGACACCATGCTGTAGCCGCCCGCGGAGGAGATATTGATGAGCTGGGCGGGCTTATGCTTGTAATCGCGCACGAAGAGGTGGCTTAGCAGCGCAAGCGAAATGATGCTGAGCTCCAGCATCTGCGAAATTTTGGATAGATCGCGCTCGCCGACCGCGCCGTAATCTCCGAAGCCCGCGTTGTTTATGAGCGCCCCTTTAGCTCGTAGCTTTTTAGCTCGTCCCAAAGCGCTAGGACGTTCTCGCTGCGCGCAAGGTCGCAAATTTTAACGACGACGTCTGGTTTGGGCGAAATTTTAGCGATCTCGTCCTTTAAGCTTTGCAGAAGCTCCGCTCTGCGCGCGATTAGGATCAAATTTTCTCCGCGCCTTGCAAACGCCTTTGCCGCGGCCGCTCCGATACCTGAACTTGCGCCGGTGATGACGATATATTTTTTCATTTTCTATCCTTTTTTAGATTCTTTAGTTTGAAATTTTACCGAAGCCTGCCGCGTATTTACGCGCGCGCTCGTCTTAAATTTGCAAATTCACCCACGTTTTGCGAGGCGGTTATTCGTCGCTTATGGGCGTGCGCTTGGTATCTATTGCTTTGCCGTCTAGATAATACCGACCGCCGGCGACGTAGTGAAGCGTCTTTAGCTCGTCAGGAACCTTTTCAAACAGCCAGTGCCCGCCGTCAAAGACCCGCTCGTCCGCATACGCCGCAACGACCTCGCCGATGAAAAGATCATAACTCTGCTCGTTGTGAGGCTCGGGGATACGCTTGCAAACTAGCCACGCCGCGCAGCTCGCGATCAGCGGTACGCGGGAGTCATCTTTATAAAAAATTTCCACGTTTTTCATCTTGTCCGCGTTATCAAAGCGCGAGTTGTTTTCGGCGCCTAGCTCGCTAAGCGGCTCCGCCTGCGCGGCCGTGGGGATCTGCACGGCGAAATACCCGCTCTTTTCGATGAGCGTCCCCGCGCATGAGCCATTGTGCGGCACGATGGTAACTTTGTCGTAGTCAAGCGCCTGCACCTACGTTATCGCCATTGCATTGACGTCGCATCGTATTTGGCCGATACGAGTGTGGTCGCGCCCGGGTTTAGGATACGGTATGATTTTTGTAGACCTACTTTTATGACCTCAATTTTTGCTCCTTTGATTAAATTTTCATAGACGGCAGATACCGCGAATAATCGAATCGGCTCGGTATTAATTTGCTCTAAATTTACGTCTTAGCCTGCTGAGCCGGTCTAAGTCCTGGCGCGCTTGGATTAAATTCTTTCGCGGCGCGCGAAATTTAGCGGGCTTAAAATTTCACCTGCTATTTTCTGTGGATCTTATAGTCCTTGCCGCTTTTTGTTTTTAGCAGCGAAATTTTTCCGTCCTTCGAGACGTAGCAGCCCCCCTTAACTTTGCTTAAAATTTCGCTCTGCGGCAAGCTCGACCAAAAAATTTCAACCCTGCTTTTATCCGCGGAAAATATCCCGTAGATCGCAAGCGTAGCGTTATCCGGATCGTGCAGCCTCACGTCCGCGACGTCAAAAACCTGCACGCAGCCATTCTTGATCTTTGAAAAGCTTTGCCCTGCGGCGATCAAGCAGCCGTGCTCATCCGTGCCGCCGCCTACCATCGGCCCCTGCACGGCGGGCACTTTGCAGACGCCCTCGCTCGTGCCGCAGTCCGCAGCCGCGCTTTCGCTTCTCTTATCCGCTTCCTTGCCTAGCTTTGCATCGTGCGCCGCGCAGCCGCACAAAAGCGCCGCCGCAAAGGCCGCGATTAAAATTTTACCTCTCATCTTTACTCCTTTAAATAAATTTTATCTGCACTCAAAGCTACTCGCGCTATTTTCGTCGCCGCCTACGTAGGTAGCCACTTTTGGATACGCGCAAATCGGGATCTGCTTACCCGCGCGGCTCGTGCTTTTGCCTAGCAGGCTAGATGGAGCCGTTCCCTGCTCGCGCCACGCTTCAAGCGCGCTTAGCGGATCGACGTCATCGATGCCGTTACCGCCGCCACAGTGATTCATCCCAGGCAGTGCAAAAAATCGCGCAAATTCGTCCGCATTCGCGTTCATTTCCACTAGCTTTTTAAACCAATCGCGCTGATCCATCGCCGAAAATACGGGATCGGAAACGCCCGTTACAATGATGAGCTTACCGCCGTTAGCGCGGAAGCTATCTAGCTTGGTCGAAATCGCATCGTTTATCGCCGCGGTTTCGAATGTTCGCTCTACGTCCTTATCGAAATCAAATTTCATCAGATCAAACTCCGGTTGCGGCGGCGTCAAGAAATAATAATTCATCGAACCCTTTGAGAGCACGATATTTCTAGCATTTGGCTCTGCCGTTTGCGAGTCGCCAAGCTTCCACATGCGCCAGCCGGGCTGATTTACTCCGGCATCGTAAAACCAGCCGCTGTAAATTTGCTCGCCCTTGCTGTTTTTTGCGCCGTTAAATATCGCCTTTATCGCAGAAATTTTATCTTTGGGCAGTTTAAGTCCGCTAGGATCAAATTTACAACTTTCCCAAGCGCCGATGATTCCGTCTTTTAGCCCGTCTAGCGCATCGCATTTATCCAGCACCGCCTTGCTTAGCTTATCCAGATCCTCCTGCGTAAGGGCGTTTGCGAAAATTTTATCCCCCGCGGCGTTTTTAGGAGCGATCTTCATAAGCTGCTGGTTATCCCACTGCTCCGCGATCGCCGCGCGCGAAAGCCTAAAGCCTGGATTTGCCGCGATTACGCCGTCAAATTCCAGCGGATACCTCTGCGCCGCCATCAGAGCCGAGCGCCCGCCGTTTGAGCAGCCCATAAAGTAGCTGTGCGCGGGTTCTTTTTTATACGCCGCAAAAACCAGCTGCTTTGAGACGCTCGAGACCTTGCCGATAGCCTGATACGCGTAATCTAACCGCGCCTGTTGCTCGAGCCCAAACTCCGGCGTCGGCGTTGGATGACCAGAATCGGTCGTTACGACCGCGTAGCCCCTCATCAAAGCGGGCGTTGCGCTACTCGTGCGGATAGGCACGGCGCCAAGAGCCGGCGCGACGAAGCCGTCCAGACCGCCGCCGCCCTGAAATAGCAGTTTGCCGTTCCAGTCGCCTGGCAAGCGCAGCTCAAATTTTATGCCGTAATGCTTGCCGTCCGAACCCGTGCGCGAGGCTATCTCGCCGTGAATTATGCAGTGAGGCGCGGCTTTTAGCGCCTTTTTGGCTCCACCGGTTAGCGCAGACATCCTATCGGCGTTGATTTCGCCGCTTTGATTCCAGATCGCTTCACTGATCTTTGTATCGTAAATTTTCGTGCTCTTTAGCGCCACGCAAGCCCGCTCGTCAAAATCGCTCGCAAACGCGCCATGTAAGCCCAAAGCAGCCGTAAAGGTTGCAACTAAAATTTTATATTTCATTGCCGCTCCTTTTGAAATTTTATTAATCATAATTTTAACATAAAAATTTATCGTGAATATCAAGTGCATTTGGAAAGTTATGGAATTCCTAGCGGAGCCATGCGGGATTTCAAATTTTAATTAAAGGGACGAAGCACTTGAGCGATCCGCAGAATCTGGCTCGTCGGTTAAGCGGTTTCGTGGATCGCGACGAAATACTTTGATCGCCCAAAACCAAACCGCGTGCCCGAAAAATTCCGAAACAAACTCATACCACGGAAGCTGAAAAAGCGGCAGCGTGAACCCTAAAATCGGCAGCGTGATGCAATGCACGGCGATATTTACAACGATACCAATGCGGCGCCCTGAAATAGCGCAATTTTATGAAATTTCTCGGCAGCAAAGTGTGTTTAATTTTAAATTCTGCTATTGTTGCAGAGAATTAAATTTCTCGCGTGCCCTTAAAGCTTGCACGGTAAAAAATCAGCAGCGCGGCGGCTAACGCGGCAAAGCCGCAAAATAGCCCTTGGTAGCTTAAATATTCAAGCGCCTTGCCACCTACGGCAGTACCGATACCACCTCCGAAAAATATCGCCGTGCCTATGATCCCAGAGGATAGACCTTTGGCGGAGCCACAACGAAGTGCCGCGCTTGCTAGGACGGACTGCGCGCAAACATAGCCGAATCCCAGCAAAAACGTCCCTACATATGCGGTGGCAGCGAAGCAACTCGCCAAAAGGCACAGCGCCGAAGCGGACGCCAAAAAACCGAGGGTTAGAATTTCTTTTGGCGGCAATTTCTCTTTTAAATATCTAGCAGCGTTTCCTGCCAAAAAGCAAGCGACGCCGTAAAGCATAAGGCAAGCTCCGGCGAAATTTGAGCTCAAACCCAGCTTTTTAAGCAGATAAGCACCTATGAATGAATACGCCCCAAGCACGATTGCGCCGTTACATAAAGCCAAAAAATAACTTCTCAAAAGCGCAGCATCGCCGCGCAAGCTGGCTAGGGATTTTACAAAGCTTTCGCCTCCATTTTTCGGAGCGTCTTTGAAATTTAGCGTAAATAGTGATACGAAAGATACTGCAGACAGCGCAGAAAAGGCTAAAAATATCTCCCTCCAAGAAAATCTAGCCACTGCCCATCCGCCTAAAGCCGCACTCAGCCCCTGCCCTAAAAATACCGAACCCAGAAATATCGCTACGATTTTTTGTCTATCCTTATCGTCATATGCATCGCCTATAACGCCGAGGCAGACAGCGATTATACCCGCTGCCGCGCATCCCGTGCAAAAGCGAAATAAAACAAGCCACGCTAAACTTTTTGCAGTGGAACAAAGAAGCGTAAATATCGCCAAAAAGAGCATTAGCGAGATTAAAATTTTACCTCTGCCGTAGCGATCGCTAAGATGTCCGTAAACCGGCTGAAGTAAGCCATAGGGGATCAGATATGCCGTCAAAACTGCGGAGGCGGCGCTTACCTGCACCCCAAACGTATCTGCGATGCTAGGCAGCAGTAGCGATGCGATCCAGTTATCTGCGGCAGAGATTATCCCTGAGGCGATGATTAAGAGTAGTAGTCCTTGCTTGCAGCGCATTTTAAATTCCTAAATTTACGTAATTTTAGCCATTATAACTCTTTTGCGAGGAAATTTGGAATTTTAGTAAGCTCAGCGAATATGAGGCGGCGGGCATAGATCGCTAAGTTCGCAGCTAGAGGGCACAATGCGGCAGGTATAGCGCAACGCCGGCATACAATGCGATGCATCTACCTTGAGCAACGCGAGCAGTGAACGAATGACTGGTTGATATTTATAATCCTCTTTTTTCGCGCATAAAGCCCTATAAGAAATAACGCAAATTTAACAATGCCACGAAGCAGAGCTATAGCATAAGGCAAATAAGGAAAGCCCTAACTTGCAACGCGAACCCTACAATAAAATTCAAAAATTCTTTAAAATTCTACGCGGATTATGATGCCTAAAAATCAACTAAAATTTTAAGTGCGCATATCCCCGTAGCGCACGCTTTTTAGCCGCGCAATCCCGCCGTTTATCACAAGTCGCAATGAACCGTTTGTATATAACTTGTGTCGCTAGATTAAATTTAATTAGCGGCGGAGTCTTGGAATTTTAACGAATGAGGGGCTTCAACGAGCGATTGAAATTTTAGTCTCGAGAGATGATTTTGATTTCATTCGCGCAAGATCCGCCAAAGTCCGCGCCGAAGGGATCTTGGACCGTGAAATAATGATCTATCGCGCCGCATCCGTGCCCGATCTGCTCACCCCAGCCAAGCGCCCTACGCACGAAGCCCTTGGCATGGGCGACGGCTGCGGGCAAGCTAAGTCCCGTCGCCAGCGCGCACACGATTGCGCTTGAGAGCGTGCAGCCCGTGCCGTGGGTGTTACGCGTAACAATTTTAGGCGCCGAAAACTCGTAAAATTTGCCGTTTTCATACAAAATATCGACCGCGAAATTTCTCAAATCCCCGCCCTCGCCGCTCGGTTTAAAACCTATATCTAAAGGCGCTGCAGATAAATTTTGCCCAAAAGAAGACTCCGCACCCGTCGTTAAATTTCCGCCTCCGCTAGTAAAATTTTTACCCGCGAAATTTGCGCTCTTCGTCGAGCTCGCAGAATTTTCGCATGCGCCATTTTCGCCCGTCTCGCGCTGCGAAGCATTAAAATTTCGCGCCGCATTCATTTTATCTGCGTCCGCTTCCGCCGCAATGCAAGTCGCGCTCGCAGCCGCAAGATCGCCGCCTTTAATCAAAATCGCGCCGCCGAAAAACTGCGAAATTTTAACTGCAGCAGCGCGCATACCTGCTAAACTTAAAATTTTCATCTCCGCCAAGACCTCAGCCTCGCGCACGTTGGGCGTGATAATCTCCGCGGCAGGGGCGAGCTTGTATTTTAGCGCATGCAGCGCGCTTTGTTTCATCAAAACTCCACCGCTAGTAGCAACCATCACGGGATCTAAAACGACATTTTTCGCGCCGTGCTTGCTCAGACTCTTTGCGATAGCCTCGGCAACCCCCTCATTGGAGATCATTCCGATTTTAACGGCGTCCGGAAAGATGTCGCTAAAAATCGCATCGAGCTGCGCCTCCACAAAATCTGGCGGAACATCCAGTACGCCGAATACGCCGCGCGAATTTTGCGCCGTAAGCGCCGTAATAGCGCTCATAGCAAACATCTTATGCGCGCTGATCGTCTTGATATCGGCTTGGATGCCCGCGCCGCCGCCGCTGTCCGAACCCGCGATAGTAAGAATTTTTCTCATAAAAAGCCTTTAAAATTTTAGCGCGATTATATCGAAATTCCGCTATAATTCCGTCCGATATATTATTTTACAGGTTAAATTTAAGTTTTATTTATATAGTTTTTATTATAATTTATAATTTATTCGTAATAACTATTACAAATACAAAATTTTAATCCAAATAGAGGAATTTACATGAAAAGAGTCGCCAGTTTGATTTTCGCAGCGTTTTTGGTTTCGGGCTGCTCCTATTTTGAAAAAAAGGAAGATAAAGGCGCGAAGCAAGGCGGCGAGGCTCCCGCGCTGCCGGTAGGCGTATTTACCGCCAAATCCGCCGACGTGCCGATAATTTTAAAATTTAACGGACAGACCGTAAGCGAGCTTGAGATAATGCTAAAGCCGCAGGTTTCGGGCACCATCGAAAAGCAGCTTTTCGAGCCTGGTCGTAGCGTCAAAAAGGGCGACGTGCTCTACGAAATCGACCGCTCGCGCTACCAAGCGGCGTTTGACAGCGCAAACGCTAATCTGCAAAACGCCTCGGCGGACTACAAAAGAGCCAAGGCGCTAAAAGCCAGCAATACGATCTCTCAAAAGGATTTCGACACCGCAAAGGCCGCGTTTATGGTGGCTGAAGCAAATTTTAAAAGCGCAAAGATCGATCTTGACCACTCGCTCGTGACCGCACCTTTTGACGGCATGGCGGGCGATACGCAAAAGGACGTAGGCGCATACGTAAACGTTGGCGAGGATCTGGTTAGGCTTTCTAAATTTGATCCGATCGACGTAGAATTCGGCATCGCGGACGTCGATAGACTGGAGCTTGATGCAAATTTAAAAAACGGGCAGTGGAAGCAGCTGGGTCGTCAGGTAAGCATAAATCTCGGCGGCAAGGACTACAACGGCACGCTAAGCTTCATCGATAGTGTCATCAATACAAACACTGCGTCCGTCAGCGCCAAGGCTCAAATTCCAAATCCAAACTTAGAAATTCGCCCTGGAATTTTTACCAAAGTAAGCGTCGAGGGCTTTTATCAGAAAAACGGTTTTAAAATTCCGCAAGTTGCGCTCAAGCAAGATCTTAGCAACACCATAGTCTATGTCGTGCAAGACGGAAAGGTCGCTAAAAAGGTGGTCAAAATCGCGGCGCAAGATACCCGCACGGCGACGATCTCAAGCGGGCTGCAGGACGGCGATCAGATCATTTTAGATAATTTTAAAAAGATCAACGTGGGCTCCAAGGTCACTCCCGTACCCGCGAGCACCAATCCTTACGTAGCGGGACAGCCTGAAGCATCTCAGAGCAATGCGGAAAGCGGGAAATAATGTTTTCTAAATTTTTCATCAACCGCCCCGTTTTTGCCTGCGTCGTTTCGATCATCATCGTAATCGCGGGCGTTTTGGCTCTTAAAAATTCCTCCGTCGAGGAGTATCCGCAACTCACGCCGCCGCAAATCGTCGTTAGCGCTACGTATAGCGGCGCGGACGCGCAGACGATTGCCGACGTCGTCGCAGCCCCTCTTGAAAACGCAATCAACGGCGTTGAAAATATGATCTATATGGAAAGCTCAGCAAGCTCCTCCGGTGATGTTCGTATCAACGTATATTTTCAAATCGGCACAAATCCAGCAGATGCGAAAGTCAATGTAAACAACCGCGTCACGCCAGCTCTTACGCTACTTCCCGATGAAGTGCGCCGCTACGGCGTAACCGTCACCGAGCGTAGCAGTACGATGCTCGAAGTGCTTGCGTTTTACGATCCTAGCGAACAGATGGATGTTGTAGAGATGCAAAACTACGTAGCTATCAACGTCGTAGATGAGCTAAAGCGCGTGCCGGGCGTCGGCGAAGCTCAAGCGCTGGGTACGAAAGACTATGCTATGAGGATCTGGGTTAAGCCTGAGCTACTTAAGAAATTTAACGTTACGACTGCCGAGATAATCGCCGCAATAAGCGAGCAAAACAGCCAATACGCCGCGGGTAAGATGGGCGAGCAGCCGATGAACTTAGGCAATCCCTACGTCTATGCGATCAAGCCTGAGGGTCGTTTAAAAACCGTCGAAGAGTTTGAAAATATCATCATACGCGCGCAAAAAGATGGGAATTTCTTGCGCGTAAAAGATGTCGCCGAGGTCAAACTTGGCGGCGCAAGCTACAATATCTCGGCGAAATTTAACGGTAAAGAGATGGTGCCTGTGCTTATCTTTATGCAAAGTGGCGCCAACGCCCTAGCCGTAGTTGAAGCGGTAAATAAGCGCATAGACGAGCTTAAACCAAATTTCCCAGGCGAGCTGACCTACGACGTCGCCTACGATACGACGAGCTTCGTAAAAGTCTCGATCGAAGAGGTCATTCATACTTTCATTGAAGCGCTAATCCTCGTCATCATCGTTATGTATATGTTCTTAGGCAATCTTAGAGCGACGATCATTCCGACGCTTGCTGCGCCTGTATCGATCTGCGGAGCGTTTATCGGAATTTACGCCTTCGGATTTTCTATAAATTTAATTACCCTTTTTGCGCTTATTTTAGCTATCGGCATCGTCGTGGACGACGCGATCATAGTAATCGAAAACGTGGAGAGAATTTTGCACGAAGAGCCGGATCTTAGCGTCAAAGAAGCCACTACAAAGGCGATGGGCGAGATCATAGCGCCCGTCATCTCCATCGTGCTCGTGCTTTCGGCGGTTTTTGTGCCGGTTGCGTTTATGGAGGGCTTTACCGGGGTTATGCAGAGGCAATTTGCATTAACGCTCGTAGCCTCGGTATGTTTTTCAGGCTTCGTAGCCCTTACACTAACGCCCGCACTTTGCGCTCTAATTTTGCAAAAAAAGGAATCTGAGCCTTTTTTCTTTATAAGATGGTTTAATAATCTTTTTAGCATCTCAACTAAAATTTACGCCGCAGGTGTCGGCATGGTTTTGCGCCACGTACTAATCAGCCTTGTTTTTGTGGGCATCATCATCTATGCGATGGTGAAGCTTCTTGTGCTCACTCCTAGCGGCCTGGTGCCTAACGAGGACAAAGGCTCGATTATGGCGATGACTACGCTTCCGTCGGCATCTACTCTACCTAGGACGGAAGCCGATCAGGATTTCATCGCAAGTATCGCTAAAAAGTATCCAAACGTAAAAGATATAACCCAAATCACGGGATACGATATGCTAGCCGGAGCGCTTAGAGAAAATGCGGGAGCTTTTTTTATGAAGCTAAAAGACTGGAAGGAGCGCCCCGGCGATGAAAATTCCAACTTCGCCATAGCTGCCGCGCTAAACGGGCAGCTCTACGGCGCGGATCGCAACTCGATGACTTACGTCGTTACGCCGCCTCCTATTATGGGGCTTTCGCTTACGGGCGGATTTGAGCTCTACGCGCAAAGCACGACGGGCAAGAGCTACGATGAAATTCGCGCAGATATGGATCGCGTAACTGCCAAAGCCAATCAACACCCCGCTTTAAAGCTCGTTCGAACGACGCTGGATACCGATTTCCCGCAGTATAAGCTCTATCTCGATAAAGAGAAGATAAAGATGCTAGGCGTTAAAATAGCCGACATTTTTACCGTGCTAAATTCTACCATCGGGCAGTATTACATCAACGACTTTAACCTTATGGGTCGTACGTTTAAGGTCTATATCCGCGCTACACAAAACTACAGAGACGATCCTAACGATCTAAAATCGCTCTACGTCCGCAGCGCTAGTGGCGATCTGATACCGTTAAATTCCTTAGTGAGGCTTGAGCGCTCTTTGGGCCCGGATTCCGTTAATAGATTTAACGCCTTCCCAGCAGCGCAGATTATGGGCGAGCCAAATACGGGTTATACCTCGGGTCAGGCGATTGCAGCGATCCAAGAGGTTATAAAAGAGGAGCTTCCTAGCGGATATTCTATCGGCTGGGCGGGCTCCGCGTATCAAGAGGTCAGCGAGACCGGCAAAGGCTCGCAGGCGTTTGTATTTGGAATGATCTTCGTGTTTTTGATCCTGGCGGCTCAATACGAAAGGTGGCTCATGCCGCTTGCCGTACTTACCGCCGTGCCGTTTTCGGTATTCGGCGCGCTCGTGTTTACATATTTCCGCGGGCTGAATAACGACATATATTTTCAGATCGGTTTGCTGCTTCTAATCGGTCTGGCGGCGAAAAACGCGATTTTGATCGTAGAATTTGCGATGAACGAGCACCTAAACAACCACCGCCCTATCGCCGAGGCCGCCGTAGAGGCCGCCAAGATGAGGTTTCGCCCTATCGTGATGACGAGCCTTGCGTTCGGCCTCGGCGTGCTTCCGATGGTTATCGCTACCGGTGCAGGCGCTGCTAGCCGCCATGCGCTAGGAACCGGCGTCGTAGGCGGAATGCTCGCGGCATCTACAATCGCGATCTTTTTCGTGCCGCTGTTTTTCTACCTGCTCGAAAGCTTCAACGCTTGGCTTGATAGACGCGGCAAAAAAGTCCAAACTAACGAGGTGAACGATGAAAATAAATAACGCTCTTTTAAGCGCCTTGACGCTTGGAATTTTACTTTGCGGCTGCAATTTCAAGCCCGTTACGCCGCAGAAACAGACCGGCTTTAAGGCGGATTACGCAAGCACTAACGTTAGCACGCAGTGGTGGAAAAGCTTTAACGATCCGCAGCTAAACGCCCTGATCCAAAGCGCGCTGGAGCAAAATTCCGACCTGCAAACCGCGCTGAATAACGTCGAGTATGCGCGCGTAAATTTGGGACTAAACAAGCTTGAGTACCTGCCGAACGTAAATTTAAGCGGCAGCGCGGTGCGCCAAAATAATTTCGGCAACCAGCCCGATCGCAACTCTCACGGCGCGTATCAGATCGGCGCCGTGCTAAGCTACGAGATCGATCTTTGGGGGCGCGTGCGCAACAGCGTAGATTCGGCGCGATCGAAATTTAATGCGACGAAATACGACTACGAAACCGCCAAAAATACGATCACTAGCACGGTTGCGACGACCTATTTTACGCTACTAGCGTTAAAGCAGCAGGAGAAAATTTTAAAAGACAGCCTAAAAAGCTATCAAGATACGCAAAACTACCGCAAAAAGCAGCTCGATGCGGGCGCGGTTAGCGAGATCGTATTTTATCAGGCCAAAGCTGCGGTCCAAAGCGCCGAGGCAAGCCTCATAAGCGTGCAAAATCAGCTCTCCGCAGCGCAGACCTCGCTAAATATCCTAACGGGCAAGAGCTACGATGAAATTTTACGCGGCGCGCCGCAGACCGCTGCGAAAATGCCTAGCGCTCCGCAGATCCCAAGCGGAATCCCAAGCGACGTGATCCTGCACCGTCCGGATGTCGCAAGCTCGCTCGAAAATCTGCGCGCAAGCAACTTTTTAGTGGGCGTCGCCAAGGCGGGCTACTTCCCTACTTTCTCGCTTACGGGCTCGGCGGGATATGCAAGCGGCGAGTTTGACAGGCTGTTTACCGCAAGTGCGAGCACATGGAGCATCGGCGGCTCGCTCGTAGGGCCGCTACTTGATTTTGGCCGCCAAAAAAGGCGCGTAGAGCTTGCAAATTTAGAGCAAAATGCAAGCTTCATCGCATACGACAAAGCGCTTAAAACCGCTTTCGGCGACGTTCGCGACGCGCTGATAGGAGTGCAAAACGCCAAATTAAGACAGGCAAGCCTCGCCGATCTCGTCGCTTCGCAGAGCAAAATTTACTCAAACGCCTCGAGCAGGTATCAGGCGGGCTACAGCGACCATCTGGAGTTTTTGGATTCGCAGCGAAACCTACTTAGCGCGCAGCTAAACAAAGTGCAGACCGATCTTGACGTGCTAAGCGCGACGGTAAACGCCTACAAGGCGCTCGGCGGCGGCTTTAGCATAGAAGATAGCGAGATCAAGGCGCTTATCGGCGCGGAGCAGGATGTACGGCCCGATATGTCCGCCTTCCCGAAGGATAGAATTTTTAATTAGCTTTATAAATTTACGGGCGGCGCAAAATTTTAAAATACCCGTAAATTTAAAGCGCCGCCGAAATTTTACGGCGCAAGCGGACTATATGAAAGTAAAATTTGCTTGCGCTTTTTAAATTTAGCCCTGCGGCGGGCGATGGATCCAAATTTTAAAAATAGTCTAAATTTCAGATAGCCGCAGCAAGGTAAGATCACCGCTCGGCTAGGAAGCCCAAAACAGCCTGGCTTAGCGGCGCAGTAGAATTTCAAGCAGCACGGCAAAATTCTAATCGCTGCAGACAAATTCCAAGCAGCGCGATAGAATTCCGAGCGCGGTGTCGCGCGGGCTGCCGTAAAGATTTTGCATATTGTTCCCATGCAGAATTTTCAAATTTGAAGGCGAGCGGTTGCGCGCCGAAACGGAATTTGGCAAAATTTTAGATTTTCGCTATAATCGCGACTTTTAATTTAGATGGGTGTCCGAGCGGTTGAAGGAGCACGCCTGGAACGCGTGTAAAGTGCAAGCTTTCGAGGGTTCGAATCCCTTCCCATCTGCCACTATCTTAAAATTTCATCCGTGCAAAACTTCAAAATTTCACTTCCCACTCGGCGTAAATTCTATAAATTTAAAGCCAAATTCCACCCTTGCCGCAAATCCTACGATCAAAGACAAAATTTCCTCCGCCGAAATCAAACCCAAAGCCGCCTAAATTCTATCTCTGCGCCCGCTATTTACCGATATTGCGCTAAAATTACTTTTAAATTTTACTTTAAAGGAGAGAAAATGAGTAAAGAAAAAAGTTACGCCTGTGCGCACGCAAAATCCCAAAACGTAACCGACGCACCCGGCAACAACACCGTATTTATGATCTGGCGCTTTGGTGCGGGCAAGACCGCCTGCAAAAAGGCTTTCGAGAGGCTTTGCGGTTTGGTGATAAATTTAAACAAAACCGCCGTTACGAGATTCGGCGCGGCTAGCGAAACGAGTTGCGTGCTGGGCGTGGGCTTTGAGGCGTGGAAAATGCTCGGCTTGCCGAAGCCTTTGCCGAAGGAGCTAAAAAATTTCGAAGAGATTAGGGGCGATAAACACATCGCGCCCGCTACCGGAGGCGATATCCATATCCACATCAGAGCGGCGAATCAAGCCGTTTGCTACGATATGGCAAGCGAGATCAGAGCCGTGCTAAAGGACGTTGCGACCTGCGAGGAGGAGATCTGTGGCTTTAAATACTACGACGGACGCGCTATCATCGGCTTTGTGGACGGTACCGAAAACCCACAGGGCGCAGATCGCGACTTTTTCGCCAAGGTAGGCGACGAAGATGCGGCGTACAAGGGTGGCAGTTATCTTTTTACGCAAAAATACATCCACGATATGAGCGCGTGGAACGCCGCGGGCGTCGCCGAGCAGGAGCGCGTCATCGGGCGCAGCAAACAAAACGACATCGAAATGAGCGAGGAGATAAAGCCCAGCAACTCGCACTCCGCCGCAGCCAACGTCGGCGACGACAAAAAGGTCGTGCGCGGCAATATGCCGTTTATGCAAGGCGGCGAGACGGGAACCTACTTCATCGCCTACGCAAGCACCTTTAGCACGCTAGAGCTGATGCTTGAGAGTATGTTTATCGGCCGTCCGCGGGGCAACTATGACCGGCTGCTAGATTTTAGCACGGCAAAGACGGGCGCGCTCTTTTTCGCTCCGACTTTCGATATGCTCGAGGCTTACGATGCGGGCTAAATTTAAATCACTTTAAATTTAAAGGCACGCGATGTTTTGTGATCTAAGCCCGTATCAAAGCAGGCGCTGCAAAGAGATCATAGAAAATAGAGCCGAAAACAGCGAAAATATCAGCGGCTTACTGGAGTTTATAAACTCTAAATTTAAGGTTCGTCCTATCAGCGCGTTTTACGGCGCGGGCAGGGACTCGGCGTGGCTTAAGATCGTGCTTCGCTTCGATAAAGACGCCGCAAAAATCACCGATAAAAAGTGCATCGAGCGCTACCTCGCCAGCACGCCGCTTTTCGAGAAACTAAACGGGCTAAGGAATTTTTATATCTCGGTCGAGTCCTTCGAGTCGCAGATCCGCACCGATCTGATCCAAGGCGCGGTAGAGGAGCTGCTGCGAAACCGAAACGAGCTTTTAGCGCCGCTTAAAATTTGGTATATCGCAGCGGTGTCCGACGCGCCCGTAGTTTTTTATTTCACGAGACAAGACGCGGCACGCCGCGAAGGGGGCGGAAAGATAGAGCGGCTGATAAGAAATTTTATAGAGAAAGCACAGGACGCCAAATATCTGAGCCACATGGAATTTAAGCTGTTTTTTGACAGCAAGGAGTCCGTGGATCTTGAGTACGGCGGAAATTTGTTCTATTATTTTAAATAAAATTTTGCAAAGGAGCGAAAATGGATGCGAAGCTTTACAGAAGGTAACGCAGATCTCGCGGGGGCTTGAGGAGGGCGGCGTGTAGAGCCTAAAAGAGGCGATAGAGGGCGAAGGCGACGAGGTTAGCAAGACGCAAACTCGCGTGATCTTAGGCGAATACTACGTGATGAAGGGCGAGCCCGCGCAGGCTAAGGAATATCTAGGGCCCGTGGCGCAAGGCGCCTAGCGACTGCTGGATCAATACGACGATCTGCTGGACAATGAAATTTGCAGAGCCGATATGCTTTTGGATATGATCGAGCGCTTCGGCTTTTTGGCGGAATAAAACGGCTCGCGATATGCGGCGAAAGAGATAAAATTTTAAGATCGGAGCGAAATGCCGAAATATTCATTTGAAACCATAGAGCAAATGCTGCTAAAATGCGTAGCCGAGGGCGGTGAGCCCGAGCTTAGCTTTTGCCTGCGCGGCGTGGAGTATATGATCATCGCCTATGCGGATCGCTGCTCGTTTCAAAGATGTGCGGACAAAGTAGGCGCAAATGCGAGCGGCGAGCGGCATTTCGCTACGCTGCAGGAACTCTACGGCGCGCCGCAGATAGATGGACTCTCGCTAAAAGAGCTCTGGAGCGAAGCGGATGATTTTTACTGCTTTGATTTCGAGCTGTGAGTCTCGAAATTTTATGCGGCGGTGCGGTAAACACATGCGGTACCGATGCGCGACACAGATGAAAGCACGGACAAATTTAAACGAAATCAAATTTTAAAAGGGCGCAAACGAGCTCTGCTTGGGATTGCATCGCTAAGGCGTGCGACGCGAACGGCAAATTTAATGCGGGATTTGAAGGTCATGAGATAGCGATGGGTGCGCCGAGTCTGGGCAGGCTACAGCTTTGTACGAGCGCGGAGCGTTTGCAGGAGGGCAATTTAAATTTTCGCAGCGAGCTCGATATCAGCGCAAACGCATAGGCACCGCTGTATGATTTAAAATTTTAAGCTAAAAAGTGATAACGCGAATGAAAGCGCGCTGTTTGACGATGAAATCAAAAGCTAAATTTAACAGCGCAAAATGCCCGAGCTGCTAGCGACGAATTTTGAAACGGGAGTAAATTTAATGCAAAATTTAAAAGACGAATCGCAGAAGTCGCAGCAGCCTAAACAAAACGGCGCCGAGCGCCAAAATCCGCCGAAATTTGATAATAAACCCCTCGTCATCAAAGACTACAACATAATAGTATTCTTTATTTATAACCTATTCTTCGCTCCCTTGGCGGTACCGGTGTTTCTGTATATAGGCGATATTTTCCCATACTATACGCCGTTTGTTTCCGTAGCATTCGCCGTCGTATCCTATCTCAACAGTGCCCATACGCGCTTTGTTCATTTGACGAATAGGAGTATCAACTACGTCAATAAAGCAAAATCACGAAATCTATAAAATTTGATGAAATATCGCTCATAAAGCTCACCGCCACGCCGCTATTCGGACATATCGTACCCGCTAGAAATTCCGCAGGCATTGCGCTTTCGTTCATCGTAATAGCCGTCGCGTTTGCCGGATTTTTACAGAGCTTTAGAGGATTTATAATTTTTATTATGAGCCTGACGGCATTGGTTTTGCCGTTTTTCACCTCTAAACTGATTTTTTCAAAGATCACGGAGGGGAAATTTAGCTTTCGTGCGATCGATACTTTGATCATCTATGACGGCAAGGGCGAATTTATCAGTTTTATGATGAGCGCGGCGGATTTTGAAAGGGTTTGCCGCTACATGCCAAAAGAGCGGCAGATCAGCCCGTCAAAATTTCAAAAGCAGTTTGTGATATTTCAATGAAAGAGCCTATTAAGCGATATCGGCGTTAAAATTTAAAAAGCCGTTTCGGCTCCTTAAATTAGTTGCAAGTTAAATTTGTGCGTAAATTTTATAATTTCGCATACGTTAAAATTTTACGGCGTGCACGCTAAATCATACGATGCGCACGCTAAAAATTTTACAGCGCGGTACGAAATTTTAAGGAGCATGGCGTGAAATTTGAAATTTCGCAAAATGCCCTAAATTTTAAAAAATTTCACGAAATTTTGCGGAGCCGTGAAATTTTAAAAGCTCCGCAAATTTAGCTTATGCTACCACCGAATGCCCGCTTCCAGCCAAAACTGCCTGCCCGCCTCATAGACCAGATCGAGCGAGGTATCGCTGCTAAGCCTTGCTTTGTTGCGCTTATTTAGGACGTTGTAGATGTCTAAATTCGTAAAAAATTCCACCTCGCCCGCCATCTTTTTGGCGTATCCGATGCGCGCATCCCAGCTGTAGCTTTTGCCGAGATTTACCTTTTCGTATTTGTCATATCTGGCAGGATACTTGCCCGCAGGCGTCCTGCCCGTGCGAGCGATCGCTTCTTGCGAGCCTTTAAACGATAGAAAGTTATTTACGCTGATGCCGTAGCTTGGGATTTTCGTGATGATATTTAGGCTCGCAGTCCAAGGCCTAGCATAGTCCTGCGCCGGAAGCTCCGATAGCCTCATCAGCCTGCCGTCATATTCGACGATCTTTTCATCTTCGAGCGTTTCTCTATCAAGCGATATGTCATAAAGGGTGTTGTTCGTTTTCATCTTGATGTGTTCAAAGCCTAGCTCAAAGCCATTTAGCGTACCGAAGGCCTCATAATCATCGATCGTTTTAACGCCGAAGGTTAAAATTTTATTTTCGCTTCTGCCGTCATTAGTAAAGGTTTGATAGTTGTTTTGGTAGTTCGGATTCGGCGCTAGACCTAGATCTCTTCGCGTAGATTTGATGATCTGATCCCTGCCCTTGCGGCTTACATATTTGCCGAAAAACTCAAAATTCCCAAGCTTTTGCTTTGCCCCAAATACCAGCTCATCCTCATAAGGCACCCTTAGCTCGTTAAATTTAGTTAGAGACGGGTCTTTTGGCAGTTGCGTCCAATTTTGCGTATAAGCATTGCGTGGGCGCGTGTAGGTAGTGGCGAGCCCCTCTCGCCCCTCTCTTAATTTGTAGGTAAAGAGATTGCGTCCGTAGTAGCGGTTTGCACCGAAGCTAAGAATCGAATCGCCGTCGCCGAAAATATCGTAGTAGCTGTTAAATCTCGGTGCCGCAGTCGTTTGCTTCATATAATTATCCCTATTTAGTCTTACGCCCGGTCGCAAGGTAAGATCACCGATTTTTATCTCATCCTCCAGATAAACCGCCAAGCTCTTCATATCTACCTTAGTATTGCCCTTGTAATAGCTTTTTCGCGTAAAAAACTGGCCGCTTCTGCCGAGTCTCGCAAAAGAATCGTCTATAGAGCAGAGCTCGTCATTCGGATCGCAAGCATGTACGCCCGCAGGTAGCGGTGCTATTCCGCTGGCGGTCATAAACTCTTTTCTTACGTTAAATTTAGCCTCTTGCTTTTTAAACTCAAAGCCCGTGATAAATCTATGCTTACTGCCGCCGAGATCAAATTCATTAAACTCCAAATCCGCGTTGTACGAAAAGCTCTTTTGAGTCTGATCGAGATCCCCAAAGCCGCCCTCTATCGCCGAAGCAGATAAAATTTTACTGCCCCAATTCTTTACGTTTGAGTATTGCCAAGCCCTGTAATATTCATTCTCCGCATCACGCGAACTCTCCAGTTTGCTGTAGGATAAAATTTGATTAAACCTAGCGAAATCGCCATCGTAGTCGGTTTTAAGCGCTAAATTTAAACCGCCCGATTTCATATCGGCGTAGGAGTCCTTGATATGGTCGTTAAACATTTTGTTTCGCTCGGGCGCGTAGGTTACGCTAGGCGTTATAGTTAGGCGGTCGCTTGCATACCAAAGCGCTTTTAGGAAGTAGTTGTCAATATTTCGCCTCTGAACTCGCTCGGTGATGGTCGTATCGGCGTTGTATCTTCTGTCGTAGGCCTTGAGCGGAATTTTACTTCTAGTGTTGGTATAACCGAACATCAAGCCCAGATCCTCGGTAACGGTGCCCTCTAAATTTAATCTCGTGATCCACTTATCGAATCTCGGCTGATTTAGAGGCGTAGCGGAGTTTTCAAAGTTTTGCTCATCGCCGTAGATATGGTATCTAGTCCAGCTATCCTCGGTGTGCTGCATCGAAAATTTGCCGTGAAATCCCGCACGCGGATCTCGCGTCTTAGCCTCCACTACGCCGCCGGTAAATCCGCCGTATTTGGCGGAGACGCCACTATCGTGCACCTCGACGCTCCGTAAAAAATCGCTATCGATCGCCATACCTTGCGAGACGGAATTCATCGTATCAAACGCCGAAAAGCGCGTAGGATTGCCGCCCGGATTTCTAGCGGGATCGAGATCGTTATTCATATTCGCGCCGTCAAGCATAAAGTTATTTTGCCAATACTTCGCGCCGTTGATGCTTATGTTTGCGGGGCTGATCTCGCCCAGCGTCGTGCTCTGGCGATTTGTGGAGCTGAATTGCACGTTTGGATTGGTGCGCAAAAGCTGCACGAAGTCGCCGTTGCCGCTAGGCATCGACTCGATCATCGTCCTGCTTATTTTTTGCGTACCGCCATAGCTATCGCCGACGCTCGTCAGGCTAGAGTCAATGTTGCCGACAACTACTATTTCGGGAAATTTATAACTATTTGTCGTAGCAGCCGAGCTTCGTGCCTCCGAGCCTTCTTTGGTAACAACGCTTCTGGTTGCGTTATTTTCAGACGAATCCTGCGCGACGCTTAGGCCGCAAAGACACGCCGCGACTATTAAGGAGCGTGCAAGCCCCCCCCCGCAGCGATTTTGAGTGGATTTCTCGCCTTTTACGGAAGCGGAATAATTGCGGCCTGCGCCGCTTTCACATGGCTTACAGGCCCAAAAATCGACAATCATTTTTTCTCCTTTTTTGAAAATAAAAATTAAGACCTTGAAAATTTAGCCAATAATATTTTAAATTTCAATAAAAGTGATAACAATTATATAACTTATGCAAACAATAGAAAAAATGTAACAAAATAGCGATATATCGGTAAAGCAATTTCATTTTGTAATAAAATTTATCTAAAATCTATGCATGACGCAGATGGGTTTAATTGAGCTTTATTCTTGAGTTCATTTTTAAACTGCTAAATTTACGGAGATAAAATTTGCCGTGCAAGCGCCGTTAAATTTAAACGCGCTTAGTAAATTTCTCCGAGTAAAATTTAAAGACGCCCAGCCCGCTAAAATTTCGGCGCATTTATCCTCACGGTTTCATCGGTGTCAAAAATATAGGTCTGCGCCGCCTCCGCAATATCTTTCGGCGAAATGGAATTTACGATCGTTTCAAAGGTCTTAAAATCGGCGATCTCCTCATTCCAAAGCGCGTATTTTACGAGCGCGTCGTTCCAAAACTCGGGGCTTTCGCGAGCGGTACGAGCCGTGATGATCTGAGATTTTTTAAAATTTTCAAGATGTCGCGCTACGTCCGATCCGCCGCCTGCGATCTCTGCAAAAATTTCTCTGATTGCGGATAAAATTTGATCCGTATTTTGCGGCGCGCAGGAAAACGAAATATGAAGGCTCGAGTGCTCGTACGGAATGCGGCTTAGGCTCGAAGCGACCGAAAAGCCGTAAGTGCGCCCCTCATCCTCTCTGATGCGCTCTCTAAGGGCTTCCTGAAGCACCGAAGCTAGAGCTGAAATTTTAATTGCATTTTCAAGCGAGTGCGGGGCGGATCTGTTTATCGCGGTAAGCGCGACGTCGCTTCTAGGGGAGTTTTGATAGTTGCGCATAAAAACGTGCCGTCCGCTTAAGCTGCGAATTCCGTCGTCTTTAAAATCCTCGCGCTCATTGCGAGCAGGCAAGCTCGCCAGATATTTTTTTATGAGGACTTCGGCGTCTTTCAACTCAAAATCGCCGCTAAGCACGAAAGTGTAGGATGCGGCATTGCTAAATTTATCATAGACGATCTTTTTTAGCTCCTCCGCGTTAAGCGCTTTGATCTGCGCGGCGCTTAGAGGGCGCATTCGCGCATTGCCGCCGTAAAAAAACTCGCTAAATTCCCTGCTAAATTTATACCCGGGCAGCTTCTCGTTTCGCGCAAGCTCGTCGAGCGATTTTATCTTTAAATTTCGCAGCGCCTTCTCGTCCGTGCGCGGAGAGCTAAGCTCTAAGTTTATCGCTTCCAGCAGCCATTTGAGGTCCTGCGAGCCGCAGTTTCCGTAAAATCCGTGCGAAAATGCGGAGATATTTTTGCGATAATTCACCTGCCGCCCGCTTAAAATTTGCGAAATTTCATAATTGTTAAACTCGCCCGCACCGCTTTCGTTTGCAAGCATCGCGGCAAAACTACCAAGTCCCGGATGCGCCAGATTGGACATTCCGCCTCTGCTTACCGCGGCGAACGAGATGAAATCCTTGCGCGTCTTAAGCGGCTTTAAGATCACAGTCGCGTTATTTTCAAGCAAGTAAGTATAAAATTTAAATCGCGGCTCAAAGCTTTTGCTTAAAATTTTGCCCTCAGGCAGGTTTTTAGAAACCAAGCTATCGGGCACCTTTTTATGCGCGGCATGCGTATTTATCGCCTTAGCGCCGCTTTGCAGCTTCTTAAATTTAGCCTCGTCCAGATTATATCCGGAGCCGCTAAAGACGCTTGCATGCACCTCGCCCAGATCCGTAAGGCGCCTAAATTCTAAATTTAGCTCATCTAGGCTGATCTCGCGCAGCAGCTTTATGTCCAAATCACGCTGTTTTGCGGCGCTAGGCAGGACGTCTCCTGATTTTACGGCATGAAGAATCTCTCTTGCAAAAAACGCGGAATTTGCGCTTTTTTTGCGCTCAAAGGCGCTGTGCCGCGAGCTGATTAAAGCATCCTTTGCAAGGGCGAAATCGCGCTCATCAAAGCCGCTATCTCGCAAGCCTTTGATTAGCCCGAGCACCTGCGAGATCGCACCGTCAAAATCTCCGCCCAAAACGGCGACGTCGAAGTTATAGATCGTTTTTTGAAACTGCAAATTCGATCTGGAAAAATTAACGCGCAGCAGCGCGCCTTCGCTAGCCTTCGCTCGCTCATAAATCGTAGAAATAAGGCTTGAGATAAGCTCGCTTTTTAAAATTTTTCTCTCATTCGCCTCACTATTTGGTGGCGCAAATTCCTCCCAAAACGAAATTTTGACGGAATTTAGCGATGTTTCATTCGTGTCGTAATTGTAAATTTTCAAACCCTGCCTAGACGGAATGCCCATATCCGGGCGGGCGTAGGAGTTTGTATTTTTAAGAGGCGAAAAATTTTGCTCTAGCAGTTTTAAAATTTTATCCCTTTTAAAATCGCCCACGGCTATAAATTTCATAGACCTGGGCTGGTAAATTTTTTGATAAAGCTCCTTGATTCGCTGCGCGCTTACGGATTTTATGACCGCCATATCGCCGATCGGCGCGCGATCAAAATACGCGCTGCCGCCGTAAAGCTCCTCATCCATCCGCTCGTAAAGCCTCGCGATCGGCGTATCGCGGCTGCGCGCCTCCTCGATTATGACGCCTCTTTCTTTTACGAGCTCGAGCGGATTAAACTCCACTCCGTCCGCAATCGAAGCAAAAATTTTAAAAACGTCCTTTAAATTTTCTTCGCTAACGGCGATGTTAAGCGTGTAGATCGTGCTGTCGTAGCCCGTCTGCGCATTTACGTCGGCGCCGAATTTCACGCCCAGGCTCTGCAGTTTTTTGATAAGCTCGTTTTTGCTAAAATCGCGGCTCCCGTTAAAGGACATATGCTCTATGAAATGCGCAAGCCCGCGCTCATTAGGGCTCTCATCGATCGAGCCCGCATCCACGATGAGATAAAAAACGGCGGAATTTTTAGGCACAGAATTTTCTAAAATATAGTATTTAAGCCCGTTTGGCAGCGATCCTCGCAGGACGGCTTCGTCCCACTCAAGCGCAAAAGCCCCCGCACAAAGCAGTAAAAATAATAAAATTTTTCGCATTTAAGCCCTTTAATTATTTCTAGTAAAATTCGCTCGCAGCCTTTCGGCAGACTCTTCTCTTTCGGCTTATCAATCTGCTCGCCTGCGCCATTCTGCGCTATTTTTTAGATTTGCTCGCCCCGATTGCTAGCCTGCGATATCTCTTAGATCCGCCTACTTTTAACCCGCCTGTTCGCTACGCTAGTCCCCCGTCTGCTTCGCGAGCGTATCGGTCCTAGGCTCACACCGCGCGACTTCTCTCATTTATTTTATCGCTCAGAGGTGCGCAGGCGCATTTGATCTTTATCTGCGCGGCGGCACGACAGTACGGCGGCGCGCCCGCGCAAGATAAATTTTAAAATTTACTTGGACTCTGGCTAAATTTAAAAGCACGAGTCGGTAAATTTTAAAATTTATGTCTGGCATAGCAGCTGCTAAACTTTGAAATTTTATAGCTAAATTTCGCAATTATCTTTCACAGTCGCTTTTATGGCGAAACAGACGAACATTTAAATTTTACATCACCATATTCTTGCTGCGCGCTGTTTTAGCACGGATTGATCAAACAAGCCATTGACGCACAATCTTGGCTTCTTCGCCGTATGACGTTTTGGTGCTCCGCTTATAAACGCGCCGCCCTAAACTGCCGTTTGCTACAGGATAAAATTTTAGCCTAAAGAGCATTAAATGAAAATTAGTATAAATAAAATGTGAAATTTTTGAAATTAAAATGAAATTTGGCTTAGATTAAAATGGCCGGGAGATAGGGATTCGAACCCCAGGAGGCTTTCACCTCAACGGTTTTCAAGACCGCCGCTTTCGACCGCTCAGCCATCTCCCGATTGAGGGCGGGTAAATCCCGCCGAAAGTTCGCGCAGGTTGGGGCCTGCGCGTGAAATTTATTCGGTTTTTTCTCCGACCCACTCAGCGCCATTGTGAACCTTTTCTTTGGTCCATTGAGCCGCATTGTGTGAGTCCTCTTTTACGCCGTGCCAGGTATTAGAGCACCCGCTAAAAACCATCAATGCCAAAAGAGCCGCTAGTATGTATCTCATAATAACTCCTTTTTAGGATCTGGAGGCGACACCCGGATTCGAACCGGGGATCAAAGCTTTGCAGGCTCATGCCTTACCACTTGGCTATGTCGCCACGCCGGCTTATTAGGTGGTGCCCGGAGCCGGACTTGAACCGGCACGGAAAAAATTCCGAGGGATTTTAAGTCCCTTGCGTCTACCGATTCCGCCATCCGGGCACGTTTAATACAAAAACAGAATGTAAAATGGAGCGGGAAACGAGAGTCGAACTCGCGACATCAACCATGGCAAGGTTGCG
>NZ_CALHHX010000035.1 GCF_938030685.1 uncultured Campylobacter sp.
ACCTAGAGTACTGGCGACCGACGTATAAAATTTACGAAAAGAAGATGATGCAGGAGAAGATCAAGGCAAAGAAGGAATTTTTCGGCGACGAGTATAAACCGAGCGCCGAAGAACAGGCCTTTATGGACACTTCTAGCGCGAAGAAATAACGCTTGAGATTAGAAGCGTTTCAATTCTCGCTTCAATTCACGCTCCGCCGCGGGTTAAATTTAAAGCTCAAATTTAGGGCTCAAATTTGATCCGCGGCGACTTAAATTTAGCGAAGTTAAATTTTATCTCGCTTTTATTCGCTTGATCCGGCAAGTAAAATTTTATCCTTTCCCATCTTTTTTTCGCTTTCGGATAAGCTTTAAAATTTATCCAAATTTAAAATTTCATCGAAAGAAGCCGTGCAAAAATCATCGCTTTTTTTGATATTAGCGCCGTATACTAGGGCGCAGTCAATGCCTGCTATATTAAGGGCTTAAAGACAAACATCAGTTTGCCGATGTCAGATATACAGTGCGCTTATTCTACGAAATGCTGCTGAAATTTTACTAGCTTAAATAGCTGCGTTAAATTTAATAGTAAGGCTTTGAAATTTTAAAATTTCGCGGATCGGATCGGCAAATTTAAAATTTCATCTCTCTAGTTTTCGCCGAATCTATCATTTAAATTTATCGTCTAAATTTCGTCCTTGCTTCATTAAATTTAAGAGTCCGTGTAAATTTAGAGAGTTTAGATTAAAGCATTTATCAAGCAAGGGCCCGTTTGATAATGCAGATGAGAAAGAGTAAATTTTTCGGGTTTAACGCCCTTTTTTGCGTCATATACAAGGCAAAATAATGCAGATGAGAAAGAGCGGAAATACTCCGCTCTTTAAAATTTTAGTCGCCGCTTAGATCAAATTTATACGCAGCCTGCAACCATATCTCATTCTCGTCGAACTTTCTATTTACGCCGCTAGCGTAGTGATCGCTTCTTTCAAGCGCAGTGTAGGTTACGCCCAAGCTTAGCCCCTTAACGGCCTTAGGAGCGTAGTTTGCCGTTACCGCCCAGCCCTCTACGTCCATGCTGGTGCCGACCTTTTGGCCCGCAGCCCCGCTAGCATTGATATTATTCGTGCCGCCTACTCTCTCTTGATCGCCTTTTACGTAGTGCAGCGCGGTTTTGAAGCCGTCCAGACCGATAGCGCCGAAGTTGTAATCAAGCACGATCTTGTGTGTATCCATACCCGCATATCCTGTGAAGACGAACGGACCTCTAATAGGCAGCGCGGTGTATGATCCCGGGCCGTTGCCGACGCCCAAAATAACGGCATCGTCATCGCTAACGGTCGTATAGGCATACGATAGACCGAATCCGAAAAACTCGCTAACCGATACTCTTGCGCCGAACATATCGCCGTCAAGCCTTCTTGGCTCCAGCCCTCCGTCCACGCGCGAGCCTTTGTAGTTAAGATCAAATCCCAGCTTTAAAATCTCGCCTACGGGCACTTTGACATTTGCCTCGGCAAGATACAAGCTAACGTCGCCGTCCTTTAACGCGTTAGCAGGTTTAACGTCCGTTACCGCTGCGTAAGCGCCGGTTAAAGTAGTATAAGGCAAGGATTTATTTTGAACATATGCGGAGAAGATATTTTCAAATTTTACGGCGACGGGACCGGTCATATTACCCAGAATCACTCTATCTTTAAATAAAGGAGCCTTTCCTTCGCCTACCGGAGCGCCCATGGCGGTTTTGCTCCTTCCTTGGAATTTATAAAACCATCCACCCCACAATGTAGTATCGGGGATATCTTTATTAGATATCGCCACGCCCTCGAAAGCCTCTTTAAACGCCCTCGTATAGTTGCCAGCAACGAGCGGAGTAACGACATATTGTCTACCCGCCTTTATATCGGTATTGCCTATGCCGTATCCCAGGTATAATTCAGATAATACCGCACCTTTAGTATACCACTCCTTATCGTAGGCGGTCTTATTGCTTGAGCCTACGTGATACGGCATCAACCAGCCCTGTCCGGTAAGCCCTATTCTAAAGCCATAAAGAGGATCGGTGACATATCCAAGCTCAAGACCCACGCCGAATGCCTCGTAGTCGTTATCGCCCGTAGCGGCTTCGCCTCTATTATCTACGGTTTTATTGGCGTAAGTGGTCTTTACCGTTCCGTCAAGCTTGCCGTTAGTGATAGCCTCGGCTACGCTATCCGCCGCGCTTAGCGAGGATACCGCACATGCGCAAACTGCCGCAGCTAAACTTAGTTTGATGAGTTTCATTCGAAATCTCCTTTCATAAAGATTTGCAAATATTTATAAAATGAATTATATCAAACAATCTCGCTGTTTGCGATAAAAAAGGGGGAAATTTAAAATAAAATTACGCAACTTTGTAAAGATTAAATTAATGAATAGTGAAATTTATCGCCTGATTTATGATTTTATGATTTGGCGAATATTTTCGGCTTGCGTCCCGAACTCAACTAGCGGATAAAAGCGATCAAAACCTAAAAATTTCCAAAACGCCAAACTGAGCCGCCGAATAAAATTTTACCGAAATTAAAGGGTGAAATTCCGCCGCTTTTAAATTTTAAAATTTAGAAAGTGTAGCGAAGCTTGCCACCGAAATTTCTCTTTAAATTTAAAACGCGGCTACGTAGATATATGCAGCCGCGCGGAATTTTACTAGCGGATCGAAGCTCTAAATTTAGATAATCTACAAAGCCTTTGCGATCAGCTCGTTTACGTTTTTGATAAACTCGCTCGGATTTTCCAGCTCCTGTCCCTCGCTAAGGCGCGCCAGATCGTAGATTATCTCAGATACTTGCGGCAGCATCAGTTTATCGGCCTGCAGCTTTTTGATGATCTCGTGATCCGCATTGATCTCCAAAATCGGCTTTACCGGCGGCAAATTGCGGTTTCCCATCTGCTTAAGCAGCTGCTGCGTCGCAAAATCGGGATCGTTCTCGTCAAAAACAAGGCAGGAAAGCGAGCCGCTTAGACGCGATGAAATTTTAACGTCCTTGACGCGTTCGCCTAAAATTTCTTTGATCTTCGCGGCGATCTCTTTGGCTTGCGGCGTCGCGGCATCGTCGCTCGCAGCCTCCTGCTTGATCGAAGTCGCATTTTTAACCGGCGTCTTGTCAAACTCAAAAACGCCAGGCATCACGATCGTATCGATCTCATCGTCGCAGAGCAACACCTCCGTGCCCTCGGCGTTAAATTTTTCGATCAGAGGCGAGCTTTTAAGCATCGCGGCGCTGTTTCCCGCGATATAATAGATCTCTTTTTGCTCCGCGCCCATTTTTTCCTTATACTCGCTAAGCGTGATGAGGCCGTCTCGCAGGTTTGATTTGAAAAGACAGAGCTTTAAAATTTCCTCTTTGTTTGCGCCGAAGCCGTAAAGTCCCTCTTTCAAAACCTTGCCGAATAATTCGTAAAATTTTATATATTTTTCGCGATCGTTCTGCAAAAGCTTTTCTAGCTCGGATAGAATTTTTTTGACGCTTTGTTCACGGACGTAGGCTAGAATTCGATTTTCTTGCAAAATTTCGCGGCTTACGTTTAGCGGCAGATCCTCGACGTCCATTATGCCGCGTACGAAGCGCAGGTAGCTAGGCAGCAGCTCTTTGGCGTCGTCGGTGATGAAAACGCGCTTGACATAGAGCTTCACGCCGCTTTGATAATCGACGCGGTATAGATCGAAAGGCTCGCTGCTCGGCACGTAAAAAAGCGTCGTGTATTCGTGCGTGCCCTCGGCCTTGGTGTGGATGTAAAACAGCGGATCGCCGCTATCGTGGCTGATCTGCTTGTAAAATTCATCGTAATCGCTCGGTTTTAGGCTGCTTTTCGGCAGCTGCCAAAGCGCGCTCGCGCGGTTGATCTGGACGTTTTTAACCTCGCTATGTCCCTGCTCGCCCTCTTTTTGCGCAGGTACGTATTCTTCCTTATCCATAAAGATCGGATAGGGGATGTGGTTTGAGTATTTTTTGATGATGCCTTCTAGCCTATATTCGTCCAAAAACTCCTCATCTTTCATGTGTAGGATTATCGTCGTGCCGAAGTCCTCTTTCTCCGCCTTTTCGACCATGTAGTTGCTCGCGTCGCTGCTCCATTTATAGCCGTCCTGCGAGAGCGGCTTGCGGCTGATAACTTCGATACGATCCGCTACCATAAATGCCGAGTAAAACCCGACGCCGAACTGCCCGATGAGGTTGCTGTCCTTCGCTGCATCGCCGCTAAGGCTCGCCATAAAGCCCTTCGTGCCGCTGCGCGCGATAGTGCCGAGATTGCTCTCAAGCTCGGCTTCGTCCATACCGATGCCGTTGTCGCCGATGCTTAGCGTTTTGGCCTCTTTGTCGATCTTTATATCGATGCGCGGCACATACGAAAGTGCCTTGTAATCGTCGTTTGTAAGGCTTAAGTAGTTTAACTTATCCAGCGCGTCGCTCGCGTTTGAGATGAGCTCGCGCAGGAAAATCTCTTTATTTGAATAAAGCGAATGGATCATCAAATTTAGCAGATCATTCACTTCGGTCTTAAATTTTTTCTTTGCCATTATGCAGTCCTTTTTAAAAATTTTGGCAGATTATATCATGGAGTGCTAATCTTGTCAAGAGTAGAATAAATAAACTTGATATGAATCCTATCAAGTTTTGGAAATTTACGCGCGCCCGAAGTATATGAAATTTAAACCCGGCTGCGGATTATACAGCGAGAACCGATCCGAATTTAACGGCGCATCTGCGCTAAATTTACAAATTCTTTTTAGTCGTCGTTTTTTGAAAAATTCAAAACAAAATGATATAATTCCTCTCGATTCCGATGCAATTTTTATGATAAAAACGGGCGTTTGACTAAAACAAAATTTATCGAGCAAAAAAAAGGATTTCATTTGAATAACGAAGAAATTATACAACGCATAAATGAGCTGAGAGAAAAGCGAGGCAAAAATTTAAAAAGCCCAAATGAAAATGTCTGCGAGACAGATGCTAATGCGGATCTAAATACGGATGCCGCCGTAAATTTGACTGAAAAATCAGGCGCAGGTTCGGCTACAAATTTAAGCCAAAAACCGAACCCTAAGCCCTCCGTCACTACTTTAAGGGGTGGGCAATCGATCAAAGACGCAGATCTCCGTACTCCGCACAAAAACCACCCCACGCTAAAAATACTTCCTCTCATCATCGTAAGTATAGTCGCGGTTTTTATAGCGATAAAGGCACCTTTCCGCACAGAAATTTTGAACGAAACCCAAATTCCTATCAATCAAGCAAACGAAGACGCAAATAAAAATCCTAAAGAAATTTCTATTCGCACCAAAGACGGCACTTTAAAAATGAAAAATCCTGTAAGATTTCGCGAAGATTGCGACGGCGGAGACGGCGATGCCTGCGCCGTGCTTTCGAGCCTTCTGCTACTAAATGGTGAAATTTCGCAAGAAGGCGCCAAAGATCTGCTTAAAAAAGGCTGCTACGAGCTTAACGGCGGCGAAAGTTGCACGAGACTCGCAGGCTACGAGGATAGAGATTCGCAAGAGGGCAGAAAATTGTACAAAAAAGCATGCAAACTCGGCAATGGCGAAGGCTGCTTTATTTTCGGTTACGTCGCGTATTTTGACGACGATGACAAAGAAGCGGGTACGCGATACTTTGAGCGATCGTGTGAGTTACGATTTGCGGAGGCGTGCTATTTTTTAGTGGGAATTTATTCAAATGATCCGGCAAAATCGCAAAGATATCAGGCTCTGTTTGAAAAATACCAACAAGAAAACGATGATGCAATAATCAGCTTTAGACGCAGATAATTTTACGACTCAATGCACTTTTGCGCGGCTTCGTTTGCAAGCTTAAATTTGCGCAAATCAAAAGATGTCCTTTGTTCGGCAAGCATACAAATTTCAAATTTTTACCCAAACTCAAGCGGCGCATCAAATTTAGATAAACGCAAAAAGTAAAATTTAATCCCTCTCTTTAAGCGCTTCCAAAATTACCGTAACGTGACTTAAATTTATATCCTTCGTCGCCGTTAGTAGCGCGATTTTGCCGTGGATTTTTTCTAGCGATTTTAGCTTTTTTAGTCCCATCGCTGCTTCCTCGTTTGCAAGCTCGCTTTTAAATTTGAGCCTAAATTCGCTAAATCTCCCATCTCTATCTTCGTGAAACCACACCCTAAGATCGTTTGAAGGCGTGACCGATTTTAACCACAAAAACGAGCTAAATATCTCCTTTTTTACACCGCGAGGATACAGCCTATCTACGAATACGCCGTAAAAATCGCTGCTTTCGTTATCTTTGATAAAATCGTAAATTCTAAAAGCCTTAAACATAAAATATCCTTTTTGCAAATTTGACCTAAATTTTACTGCAAAAAAACTTATCGGTAGCGCAAGAGATAAAATTTAAAGATTAAGCACCGTTTTACTATTGTAAGCTATAATTAGCGTTTATTTTGAATTTAAATTTGTAAAGGAAGCGTTTATGTTTAGGTCAATCACGAACAAGATAGCCGTGATGCTCATCGTCGCGCTGATCGTTTCGTTTGCTGCTATTTCGGCGGTTAGTTATTATACGGCTGAGAATAAGGTCGTTCAGCTCGTTAGCCAAAATCAGGCTCAAATTTTAAAAGACGTCAATACTGTTGCTAATTCGTTTTTTGAAGACTATTTGGCTATGGTCAAAAAAATAGCTGCAAACATCGAGAAAATTTCAGACGACGGCGATGATATAATGCGTCATTTGGTACTAGAAAAAGAGCTTGCAAATTCACTGGTTACTTATGTTTACTATGGACGCGAGGATGGTTATTTTTTCCAATCGGACGGTAAAAGAACAACCTTGGCCGATAACTATGATCCGCGAACTAGGGGTTGGTACGGGGCGGCAAAAAATGAAAATAAAGCTATTTATATGCAGCCTCGCATAACTTCGACTAACGATTTGGTCGTAACTTTCGTGGCACCTGCGGTAAAAAACGGTAAATTTGTCGGTATAGTAGGTATAGATATCGATATAAAAACTCTAAGTAAAAAAATCCTCGATATGGGCAAGACCGAATACGGCTACGTTTATCTAATGAATCAAGACGGCGTCATGCTAATGCACTCAAATCCTGAGAATGTCGGTAAATCAGTCGACTCTACTACATATCTCTCCAAGCAATATGCAGAAAAGAAATTTGATAAAAACGGACTTATTCCTTATACTAACTATAAGGGCGAGAACGTAACGGCTAAACTTTTGCCTATCAACGATAAAGGCTGGCTAGCTGTTGCAGCTATCGGAGCGGATACTTTTTCTAGCAATACCCTTCCTCTACTTAAGGCTCAGCTTGCGCTAGCGGCGTTATTTATAGTCGCTCTTTCGATTTTTGTCTACGTACTACTTAAAAAATCTCTCAGTCCGATAAAAACTATCCAAGAAAAGCTTGAGGATACATTTAAATTCGTCACACATGAGGTATCTAAGGCTCCTGAAAAGTTAGCCGTAAATACGCAGGATGAATTCGGCGTTATGAGTAGGGCTATCAACGAAAATATAGATAAAGTAGTCTACGGCATCAAAAAAGATAGCGCTCTGATCGAGGAGATGAACGGCATCGCAAATCTCATGATAAAAGGCCATATGGGCGCGACTATAAAGGCGGATCCGAACAATCCGGCTCTCGTGCAACTAAAAGATTTGCTAAATAAATTCTTTAGCTCAATATCTTCAAATTTAAAAGATATCGCGCGAGTGCTAAACTCATATAACAAAAACGATTATACCGCTAAAATCGAGCTCAAAGATGAGCTAGAAAGCGATCTAAAAGATATGATCATGGGCATAGAGAGCGCCGGTGTAGCTGTTAGCAATATGCTCAAAGAAAATCTAAACGAGGCCGAAAGCCTAGAAGCAAAAGCTAAAATCCTAGCCGAATCTATGAAAAATCTAACCGACGGCGCTCATAGACAAGCAGACTCTATCCAAGAAAGCGCTGCTGCAATCGAGCAGATGAGTAGCTCGATGAACGCCATCAGCCAAAAAGCGCAGGATGTAACTCGACAAAGCGAGGAGATCAAAAACATCATCGTCATCATCCGCGACATAGCAGATCAAACAAACCTGCTAGCTCTTAACGCTGCTATCGAAGCAGCGCGCGCTGGAGAGCACGGACGAGGCTTTGCCGTAGTTGCAGATGAGGTTAGAAAACTAGCCGAGCGAACGCAAAAATCCCTAAGCGAAATCGAAGCTAACGCAAATGTGCTAGCTCAAAGCATCAACGAGATGAGCGAGAGCATCAAAGAACAAAGCGACGGCATAAATATGATAAATCAGTCAGTCACGCAAATCGACTCCATCACTCACCAAAATATCTCGATCGTAAATACCACAAACGAGGTTACGGCCGAGATAGACGATATGGCTAAAAATATCGTCGCGGATGTTAGAAAAAATAAATTTTAAATCAAACTTTAAAGGCGAATGTCAAAAATCAGGCATTCGCTTTTTTAAATTTAAACGTAGCTACGATATTGCTTGCGGCGTTTGCTTGCGCATTCGTATTTTTGTTTGCGCTTATTAAATTTACCGATGAAGGCGGAGCCCAGCGGATACTAAAGGCGGGTATTTTAAATAGTAAATTCTTGGAATACATACAAGGAATGATCGTTTTTAAGGCATTTGGCTTAGGCGGAGATAAATTTAAAAATTTGGAACTGGCTACTAGGCGGATGAAAGAATACTCCTTTTATTTTGAAATAAGAGCTTTTTTATTTTCCACTACTTACGATGCGATCTTGGATTTTGGTTTAGTTGCGTCGGCGCTCGTAATATTTTTAGTGGCAGCAGATGGCAAAATGGGCGCGGATAGCTTAAATTTAGCCCTTGGTATTGCTATTTTTGCTATTATTTTGCAGTTTTTAAAATCCTTGCACGATTTTGTTACCAATGCTGCGTTAAGTGGCGGCACATACGCCGCGGTAAAAACCATAGCCAAAATTTACGATGAAAGCATCCTTGAAACAAAAAATCCGCTT